>CP064980.1:0-326875 GCA_016699535.1 Myxococcales bacterium | reverse complement strand
AAGGCCAGGCAATGCCCAGTGTGATTTTCCTAAGTAGCGTTCTACAAAGGGATGCTGAAGCACTGTGATGCCTTGTGGATGCTTGCGATTCTCTTTGCTTGGCGCGGATTGGATGCCGCTCCAACTGTCAATGGCTTGTTTGCATTCTTTTGTGATAGCAAAAAACGACATAGCTCCTCTTTCCAGGCCGACACTAGCATAGAAAACTACGATGTCACGGAGAAAGCAAGTTGATCTGGCTCAATTTGTAGCTGAAAAGTAAGCTAAAATTGAATGGTACGCTCCCGATGTGTGTCGAGTTTCGAAATCGATTGACGGGAGCGATAAAACTCCTTCCACAAATGCAGGTAGCCTTCTTGGAGCTGCTCAGGTGACATCTGCTTTGGCTTAAAGACCACGTTGGCATCGTTGTACTTGGACCAATCGCGATGAAGCAAGCGATCTTGCTCGGTCATGCTCTGCCAGATCGGGGTCCCAGGGTAAGGCGTCAAAATCGCGAACTCTGCTTTGCGAACCTTGGCGTGATCGGCAAAATCAAGAATACGATCAAAACAGCCTGCATCATCGTCATCGTTGCCTACTAAGAACGAAGTATAGGGCTCAATATCGTTGTCATGGCACTTTTTAATGGTTTCCAGAGCCTGCTGGTAGGCTTTGGGATCCTTGCCGGTGAAGGCTCCCTTTGTAATCGGATCAAAGCCACCCACGAGGTAGAACATCTTGATTCCAGCCGCGCGCATTCTCTGAAAAAGCTGTTCGCGAGTTGCAAGCACGACCGGCATGCTAATGCCAACATAACTGATTGCGGCTTGGCCACGTTCAGCAAGTACATCAAGCAGCTCGCCAAAGTGTCGACGTGCATTGGGAAAGAAACTCGTATCTTCGGTAAGCGATGCAAGTTTGCCACGTTTTCCAAGCATCTCGATTTGATCGAGTGCATGTTGTACCGGAAGATTTCGGCTACGGCGTCCCATGCTTTTAGGCAAAACACAGGCCACGCATGACAGTGGGCAGCCACGATGCAGTTGCACCGGATAGTCATCCGGGCAAAAGTTTCGTCCCTCTTTTTCCATATACAAATCCACGCGAGGCAGAGGCAGCGTTTCAAGGTTGGTGGGCTCAGCAGCCTGGTAGATCGGCTTAAGTTGATTGTTTTGTGCATCGTCAAGCAGTTGGGGCCAAATCCCATCGCCTTCGCCAATCACGACTGCATCCGCGTGTTCTTTGACGATTTCAGGCATCATGGACGGAAAGATCCCGCCAAACACCACACGTTTACCACGCGCACGAAAGGCATCGGCAATCTCCATGGCTCGCACAGCGGAAGGAGTGAAACAGGAAATGGCAACAAGGTCCACATCGTCGTCGAGGCCGATATCTTCGAGCCTGTCATCGCGAAAATCGATCTCCCATGTCTTTGGTGTGACTGCTGCTAAATAAGCGATACCTAGTGAAGGCGGTCCAAAATACTCATCGCAGGGTACGTAATCGAGTAGTTCGGGGTGCGCTTCAGCATGGCGCTGAAATCCTGCATAGATAAATTTGATTTTCATAACGTGTTCCTTGAAGTGTGCAACTAATGAAGATGTTTGTGTGATTTAACGAAAGCTTTTGAGAAAGCTTTCGTTTTGCTCAACTGCGTTAACTAGAGACTGGTTCATTGATGCTTCGTCATCGGCGTGCCTTAACGACAGTAGATGTGTGTTGGCATCGAGCAGCAAATGGCGAGCTGCATGCTTTGCGAAAGGCTCATCGCTACTTGTCTTTGCCCGCGCCAGACTAGCTGATGCCGCGAACAAGTTGACATAGATCCGCGCCAAACCCTGCAAAACAAGTTGATGGCGAATAATGTTTACCCCAAATTGTTTTTTCTTTTCTTGCAGGGTGTGATTGAAACTTTCTGCACTGTCTTGCCAAACGGCAGAGAGCCCATGCAGCGACTCAGGCAGTGTTGTATGCACTTGTTTTTGTTCGGAGACTGTTTTCGATGCGGCAAGTGCAGTGCCAGTGTGAACCAGCAACACATCGTTGGCTCCTTCGAAAATGCGCGTCACCCGGCAGTCTCGCAGTAAAAGCGCGATGCCGGTTTCCTCGATGCAGCCCATTCCTCCGTGCAGTTGAATCGCTTGATCGGCGATCCAAAAAGCACTTTCACTGCAATAGATTTTTGCCGCTGATGAAATCGTTGCAATGTTTTCAGAACGCGATTCGCACAAGCCAACTTGCTCGACCATGGCTTCCATGGTGTAGAGTTTGCTAAACATAGCTGCGAGATGGTGGCGTACGGCTTCAAACTCGATCAGTTTTCGTCCAAACTGCTGCCTTGTCTTGACGTACTCAAGGCTTGTTTTGCATGCAGCACGCGCGATGCCGATGCACCCAGATGCCATGATGGTTCGACCCCACTCAAGTACACGATGAGCTTGCTCCATGCCAGCGCCTGTTTCTCCCAGCATGTTGCTTCGTGGCACACGAACCTTGTCGAAGGTTACCGTGCGAGTAGAGGAGCCACGGATTCCAAGTTTACTTTCTTCTTCACCAAGCGTGATACCTGGTGTTGAAGCCGGAATACAGATGAGTGCATGACTGCGCCGCCCGCCTAGTTCTGGCGTTTTTACGAGCACAGTAAACAGCGAAGCAAAGCCAGCGTTGGTGACGTAGATTTTTTCACCGTTGATTTCAATCTCGTCGTTGTCAACCGGTCTGGCCGTGGTTTTGATGGCTGAAAGGTCCGATCCGGCTCCAGCTTCAGTGGCGCAAAACGCTGCGATGCATTCGCCGGAAGCCAGTTTTGGAAGCCAGTTGCGTTTAAGCTCTTCACTACCAAACTCGATTAGGCCTCGTGTACCAAGGCCGCAATGCAGACCCACGGAGGTGGCAATCGATCGGTCATAGCAAGCGAGCTCAGCCACCACATGGCAGGTTTCGCGCAGCCCAAGCCCCAGTCCTTCATAGTCTTCGGGGATGGGCACTCCAAAAAAACCACATTCAGCAAGCCCTGATAGAATCTCACTTGGGATGCGTTTTTCTGTATCGATTTTGGCGGAATCGATGTGTTCCTGAGCAAAGCGTTTTGCTTGTTGGACAATTAAATCAACTATTGATTCGTCCGTATAGTGCTCGCGCTGCGCTGGCGCGCGCTCGACATGCGTTTCGTTTGGCATCGTTTTTCCTAGACCAATTCAGCGTGCTGCGAGACATATTGCGATTCAATAAAGGCACAGGCATCATCGACAGTACGAATATCCATTGCATCTTCCATTTGAATGTCGAGCTTCAGTTCTTCGCTTAGGGTTGAGAGGAGCTCCATGCTGGAAAGCGAATCCATTCCCAAATCTTCGCGCAAACGCGCTTCGTTGTTCAGTGTGTTTTCTTCGACTTCAGCGATTTCCGCGATAAGAGCGGTAATACGTGCTCGTCTATCTTGCGTGGTTGAATGCATCTTCTCCTCCTACTGCTATGTCCTGCTCTATGGATGGCAGGTATTTGAAACGAACGAACCACTGATGGGCTCGGTAAAGGCTGGTGTCGATAGATGTGAGCGGGATATGCAGCTCATGCATGATGCGTTTGGCGCTAACGGCTTGTCCCGCATTGACCATATCGACGAGTTCCAATGGAAACGCTACGCGGGAGCCATTTGCTGCGGCGATTTGCTCTTCGGCGAGTGCCCGCTGCACAGCAAGTTTTCGTGGCAACGCTCGAGCGGGGTAACTTCCGCCGAAGAGTTGCACGATACGTCTAAACAAGACTCCAAGCTCAACGTTATGCCCGGGGTGGCAATATCGCGCTTTTGGCGAGACCAGATTAGCAGCAGCAACGTGGGCCTTGGCTACATCACCCACGTCAACGAGATTCACGATACCGTTTACCCACCAAGGCAAGAGCCCTTGAACGACGGCAAGTAAAAGGCCGCTGGTGCCAACTCGGACATCCCACGGTCCGATGCACGCGCCGGGCATCATGGTAATGGTGTTCAGCCCTTCAAGCGCAGCGTTTTGCACTTCCCGTTCCATGGCCCATTTTACTGCGCGATACACGCTGTCCGCTGGTATGTGATCCGCAATAGTATCCTCAGTGGCGAGCTTACCAGAGGCCGCTCTATCAAGCGTTGCAATCGAAGAGGTGTAAATGAAGCGCGGAACGTTGGCAATCTGTGCAGCACGAAGCACAGCTTTGATTTGTGCTGTCCCCGTTTCAATTGCCGTATCTCTGTCGAGTGAGTAACGCGGATAGTATCCTGCCGCCATGAATACAGCATCGCAGTCCTGCATGGCTGCTGCCAAAGAATCCGTGTCATCCAAATCAACCCGCACGAGTTCCACGGGACGCTTTCGTAAAAACACTGTGATGCTTTGCTTGCGGCGCGTGCAGCGCACCTGCCAGTCCTGCGCTATCAGCTCGTCTACCAAGTTTAGGCCAATGAAACCACTTCCGCCGATGACAAGTGCTCGTTTCATAGTTTGTCCTGTTCTTGAAGAAGAGCACTGCAGCGTGAACGCTGTATTTTCCCGCTGGTTGTGCGCGGAATGCGGCCAACGCGCCACAGATGAATCTGATCGGCTTTGATGCCCAAGCTTGCAAGCAGCTCGCCGCGTATGCTTTTTACAATTGCATCGCGTTTATGTGGATCTTGCTGCATGGTTTCCGCGACAACGACTAAATCATCGGTACCTGAAAGCTCATTGCTGGCAGCAAAGGCGGCAACCGATCCACGCACACCCGGAATGCTTGCTGTCACTTGTTCAATGTCATAGGGGTGAATGTTTTTCCCACCCTTGATGATCATGTCTTTGGCACGTCCCGTGATGAACAATTGCTGGCCTGCAACAAAGCCAAGATCGCCAGTGTGCAGCCAGCCCGATTTTAAGGCTTCTTCGCTGGCTTTCTCATTGTGGAAATAGCCGTCCATCAAGCTAGAGCTGCGTGTCTGGACTTCGCCCACTTGGCCTTCGCCCAGGATACGATCGCTATCTGGTTCGGCAACTCGCAGCGAGCAGCCTGTGACCGGTTTGCCTACCGACACGATGTTCATCGCATCGGCAGCTGTACTTATGCTGAGTTTGCCTGACGCTTCCAAAGTTTGACGATCGATGCGAAGCGCTTGGGCGGCGTGCTCGGGCGCGCTAAAGCAAATCGCAAGCGTGCTTTCGGCCATCCCATAAACGGGCGTCATGGCAGATGGGTTGTAGCCATGATCAGAAAAAGCCTGTGCAAATTGGTCAAGGGTAGGGGCCTGCACTTGCTCTGCGCCGTTCAGCGCTGCGCGCCAACTTGATAAATCAATCGCGCAATCGGCCGGGCCGCGTTTTGCACAAAGTTGATACGCGAAATTGGGCCCGGCTGAAACGGTGCCTTTGACTTTGGTAATGAGCTCAAGCCAACTCCGTGGCTGCATGACAAAGCTTTCAGGCGTCATGATGTGCACCGCAAAGCCGTGGCACAAGGAAGTGTAAAGCACTCCAATTAAACCCATATCGTGAAACATCGGAAGCCAGCTCACGCCTACATCATCTTGGCTCATATGCAGGCTTTGATATATCGCATGCGTATTTGCGCAGAGTGCCTGATGCGAAATCACAACGCCCTTTGGCTTTGATGTCGTGCCCGAAGTGTACTGAATAAGCGCCGTATCGCTTTTGCTGACTGAAGCTTCAAGCGATACCTTGCTTGACGTCAGAAGATCCTCGGCCCCGAGGACGTCTTTTAGTTTGGATGCAAGCCCGGGTAGTTCACGAATAGCACGGCTGATGCGCTCATAGGTGATCATGCGACTGGCCTCTGCATCATCGATTACGCGTTCCAAGTTTTGGACGTAGCGCTCGACGCCACCAAAGGTCATGGGCGGGGCCAGTGGTACGGGATGCGCCCATCAAGGTTGTACCAAGCAAAGCATCAATAAACTCAAGGGAGGTGGGCATCAAAATAGGCACGCGATCCCCACGAGCGATGCCTTTTTCCTTTAAAGCACTGGTGCATCGCCTGGCGCGATCAAGCGCCTGCCGTGCATCCAGCGATACGCTGTTTTTGCCCGAATGCAGCGTGACAAAAGGCGCACCTCGTTCCGCTTGCGCGATCAAGGCTTCGGTGATCGTAGAATAAGGCGAGCTTAGCGCCTCATGATTAACGAGCAAAGCGCTATGCGCTTCGCGGCCTTTCGAGACAGACCTTGAGCTGTGCTCGGTATGAACAACATCAATTGGAATCATAGATCATGAAAAACTAAGCTTTTTTCAGCCACGAGCGCTTGATCTAGATCAACTGCACCGCCATTTAAAATCGATACAAGGGTACCCCGTTCATCCCATTGATTTGTATAGTGAATTTAACTTCAGGTCGCAGATGGCCGCTATGCTCCGATCATGGGGGTAACAACAACTAAATAGTTGATATCAAAAGCTTTTAGATAGCCAATCTCTGCATCCAAGTTAAGGAACAAGCACACCAACTGAGAGAGGCTTTATACCAACAGCAGCCTTTTCAATCGTTTCTTCCACAATACCAACCGTATTTCTTCCGACAATTTTGCCCAGAAGATAGCGAGCTGCCAGATAGACGACTGCACCGACGATTGCGGGATAGATCAAAGCTTCTTTTACAAAAGCAACACTTGCGGGTTCGCACAAATTGCCTTCGGAGTACCCTGATCCAAAGGGGTGTGCCGGATAGAAGTGGCCCCCGTGCTCCCCATTGTAGCGGCTGTACATATAGTTGCAGCTCATTAGTGTATTGCTATTGTCTTTGCCTGCTTCTTGCCAACGGAAGTTGTATATTTCAACAAGTCGTGCGCCAAGGTAGAAGATCTCAACACGGTTTACTTTTCCCTGCACGGTGCTCAGATCAAAACATTCGCTCTCTTCATGCCCTGCGCGTGCTTGATTGCCCAAAGGGCAGGGGGAGCGAGCAAATTCCTGCGCGCCAATGCTCTGCTGGTAGCGAAAACTCCACGTATCCCCAAGCTTCCCGAATCCCCAACTGCGAGCAACTTGAGTTGGAGCAAACCACTCATCCTGTGCACGCTCATAAAGGTTTGCGTCTTGGATCATGGGCACGACATCTGCAGGTAGCTTTGAAAGGCTGGTTTCAACGAGCCATCCTTCGCTATCGGACCAGATTAAATAGATTCCACCAAGATTGATAAAACGCTCTCCGCTGGGGCTGTTCTGTACGGTATAGGAATCGATCCAATCAAGTTGCGCGCGTCGCACCTCGCCAAAGCGCTGACGTAAGATAGAATAACCGTAGCTAATAAATTCCTCAGCATGCTCATAGTGAGTACCTATTTGTCCGGCAAGGTCTTGAGCTTGGTCGAGGAAGGGCGTCTCAACGTTTCTTTCGGAAGAAAACAGTCGATTAAGAAAGCCAGTTAGGAGCAAGGCGCGGTCGCGCAAGGCGCGGTGAAAAGTCAGTCCAGCTTCCACCGAATTAGTTCTTTTAAGCCATGCAAGGTAGTAAGCGCCGGACCAGGTAGGTGAATCTTCTAAAAGATCTTGCAACATGGGTCCACCAAACCGATTGTTTAGTACAATCCACTGCTTCGCTTGGTCTGGGTTTTGATAGAAAGTCGAGCCTGCAATTCCAATCGTTCGAGCAATGTCGATCCCTGGAATAGCAGAAAAATCCTTAGCTAAAATGCCAGTCTCGCTATTAGTAAGTGGGACCATCTGTTCTTTTCCTAGAACACGATCGGCAGCGTCCCATGCGGTGCTTCCATCAGGCAGGCGTATAGCTTTGAGCAGCGTCTCGTTATATTGCACACTGTCGTCTGTCCAAAAAACAATGTGAACATTGGGCATTTCTTTGAGCCACACTAAAAATTCGCCAAGGTTATCCATTAGTCGCACATCATCTGGCACGATTGCTTGATCGGCGGCAAAGGACAATCGTTGCTGCTCATCCATTCCATCGATAAATCGCCATAATAGATTTTGATACAGGTCAAAGACAATCCAAGTGTCCTGCTCAGGATGAACCGTCTGCGCTTCTGCAGAGATGCTCCATTCAGAGTCTTGTGACTGCGTGCATGCTGAAAGAGCGCATAGAGGCAACAGGGCTAAAGCAATTAGAATTCGAATCAATAAGAACCAAGAGCGCATAATGCGATATCCTTTTAAAGAGTAAGTTAAAGTTGAGTTGTCCGTGTGATAAATGCTTTTTCTAACAGTCTATAATTGTGGGATTGCTGAGATGTGGGGAAATATCTCTTGTGCAGGAGTTCATTATACGAATGATGACATTGCAAAAATGATGCCAGCAGACGCATGAAGCCATGCGCTATAAAACAATAGTTTTGAAGCCGCAAAGGAGCTCAACCGAGGAGGTCCTTCAGGGCAGTCGTGACACCCTATACAGCTATCTGGGTGCTCCTGACCTCACCGATCCAGGATCCCGTAAAAAAACGTAGGTCTTTACAGCCACTTATGACCCATAGCGCGATTTCTTCTCGTATGCCTTTTAGGAATGCTTCAAGTGTGGGTCGGGTGGATTTAGCTCAAAGACTCAAGAAAAACTTGGGCTTTGAGTGTGGTTTCGGCGACTTCTTTGTGGGGGTCACTGGCTGCGACGATGCCGCCTCCGGCCCAGTAGATGAGCTCATCGTCGATTAGCTGGGCGGTGCGAATGGTCACCGAGAACTTAGCGCCGCCATCAGGGAAAATGATGCCGGTGGTGCCTGTGAAAGAGCACGCGAAGCGGGTTCAAGCTCCTCGATGAGTTGCATGGCGCGATGTTTGGGCGTGCCAGTCACGCTGCCTGGCGGAAAAAGACTTTGCATGATCTCACAGATGCCAAGATCATCGCGGCTGATGCATTCAACCGTACTTACCATGTGGCTGAGTCCTGTATAGGCTTCGATAGCGTAGGGTTCGGTGACTTTAACGCTGCGCGGTTGAGCGACTTTGCTCAGATCGTTACGCATCAGATCCACGATCATGGTGTGCTCTGCGCGTTCTTTGGGATCATCGTAAAGCTGAGTGTGGCTTCGCAAGTTAGCATCGGTACTTTCTTTGATGGTACCTTTGATGGGTTTTGAAAACAGGCGTTTGCCTGGGCCTTGCCAATCGAAAAAACATTCCATGCTTCGGCCAAGCACCGCGAAGTTTTGTTGCGCTAAGAAAAACCCGTAGGGCACAGGACTTTGTTCGCGCATGCGCAAAAATAGCGATAGGGGCTTTGCTTTGAATTGGCAGCGCCAACGACGCGCGAGGTTGGCTTGGTAGATGTTCCCTTGGCGAATGTGCTCCAGAGCCTGTTCGATAGCCGCTGTGTGCGCTTCTTTACTATCAACATCGACTTGAATGTCAGCAATCGTGCAGGGGGTTATGGTCGACGTTGGGTTGTTTAGCAAAGCTTCAAAGCGCTGTGCGGCTTGTTTGTCCTGCGCGAGAATCCATCCTTGCTTTTGATGATGATCGAAACAATACAGTGCAGGATAACGCGCAAAGAAGAGTAGGGGCAGGCGTTCATCGCGTGCATGCACGGCGCGTAAGGTGGCATCCGCTTCAAAAGCTGCATCGTAGTTGATGTACCCTATCCAAAATCCCGGGTGTCTTTGGATATCTCGAAGCGCATCGAAAGGCTTTGCCTGTCCATGACCAACGCACAGAATGTCTTCGGGCTCGGCGGCAAGATAGCTATAGCGTCCTTGGGGGTGTGCGTTTAGATTTGCATCAAGCCAGGCGAAACACTTTTGGCTGTTTAATGAGAGCGCGGCCTGGGCGGGCTCGAGGACTATCGCGGCACTTTCAAACACGGCCTTAGCGGTGTACTCAGCAAGCAACAAGGAGTAAAGATATTTTCGCCGTTCCTGACATGACAAGATTGGCAGTTTTTATAGCATTTTCATGCCACTTGTGTCTTTTTTTTGGCTGCAAAGACGACACAATTGTCATTTCAGCCAGTATAAAACGTGTGGATGGCCAAAGCTTGCTTGGTCTCGATCCAGCTTGGGAATCTGCCTTGATTTCGCTGCAGCAAGACGATCAACCCGTCGTCGAGCGGCGACTTGAACCGGTCGATGAAACTCTTCGCTTGCGGCTTCCGGTTTCACGCAATCTTTCGACTCGTTTGCAGGTTGAGCTTAGTCGGGGCGATGAGCGCTTGATTGGATCGTTGCCGATTTTTTATGCGGGCTGGGCGCCCTTAGGCTTGCGTGTGCTTTTAGCCGAGCCGTCGCGGTGCGTGGTGTTCGAGGAACTTGAGCTCGCCGTGCCGCGACAGAACGCGGGCTTCGCAAAAGTCGGAGCCACTGCGCTGGTTTTGGGCGGCGAGCCCGAGGGACAATCCTCCGTTGCCGAGTTTATTGATTTGCTGAGTATGAGGCGCTGGGATTATATCGATGATCTCGGTGAGGCCTTGGGCGCCTGCCAGATTGCTGCGGTTGATGATCGCTATGCCTTGGTGGTGCCTGAAAAAGGCGATCCTTTTGTCTATGATTTAGCCACGCCGGCGCGCATCGATTCAACGATAGCCATCGATAGTGTAGACTTGGGCCAGGCTACCTCTACCATTGTGTTTGAATCCACTGAGGGAGTCGAGCTGCTTGGAAACCTGGGCCAAGGTCCCAGCAATGGTGTTCAGTTGTGTTTTCCAGAGCAGCTGGTGTTCTGATGTTTGAAATGGAGTCGCAGTGAGCAAGTTCGACTATGATTTTTGTGTGATTGGAGCGGGTTCCGGTGGTGTGCGCGCGGCGCGTACAGCTGCAGGCTATGGCGCTCGTGTGTGTATTGTTGAAGAACAAGCCCTTGGCGGGACTTGCGTCAACGTGGGCTGCGTTCCAAAAAAGTTTTTCATGTATGCCTCTCATTTTCACGAAGACTTTGAAGATGCGCGCGCCTATGGCTGGGAAGTCTCGGGTGGCGACTTCAATTGGTCGACATTGCTTGAAAACAAAAACAAAGAAATAGGGCGGCTCAACAAAGTATACGAAAATTTGTTGATCAAGTCGGGGGTCACCATGGAATGGGGACGAGCTGTTCTGAGTTCGCCGAACAGTATTAAAATCGGCGATAAAGAAATCAGCGCTCGCTATATTTTGCTTGCCGTAGGAAGCCAGGCAGTCTTTCCGCCGATCCCCGGTGTCGAGCACGCCATCACTTCAAATGATGCCTTTTATCTAAAAGAGCTCCCGAAAAAGATCGTAGTCATCGGCGGAGGCTACATCGCATGCGAGTTTGCTGGGATTTTTAACGGCATGGGCGTTGAAGTAGTGCACATGGTTCGCGGCCAAACGTTGCTTGCGGGCTTTGATCACGACATTTGTCGCGTGCTTGCCATCGAGATGAAAAAGAAGGGCATCACACAACGCTTTGGTGCCGAGCCCAAATCGATTGATAAATCGGACCACGGTCTTAAGGTGAATTGTCAAAATGGCGAGTCGATTAAAACCGATGCCGTGATGCTTGCCACCGGCAGGCGTCCCAACATTGACAACATCGGTTTAATAAACGTGGGGGTAAAGATAGGCTCACGAAACGAAGTGGTCATTGATGCTTTTGGAAAAAGCTCGGTGGATTCGATTTACGCCATTGGCGATGTGGCCAACCATTTTGGGATCACACCCATCGCGCTTCATGAGGGCATGGCTGTAGCGTCCACCTTGTTTGCAGATAAGCCACGCAAATTTGATCATCAGTTCGTGCCAACGGCGGTTTTCAGTCAGCCCTCGGTTGGTTCGGTGGGTCTGACCGAAAAACAAGCGCGTGCTCAATATCCCAATATTGATATCTATCGCTCGGAGTTTCGAGCGCTAAAGCATTCCTTGAGTGGGGGTGATGAAAAAAGCATGGTCAAGATGGTTGTCGATAGAGACAGTGACCGTGTTTTGGGCTGTCATATGGTGGGTCCCGATGCCGGCGAGGTTATGCAAGGCTTTGCCGTAGCATTACGTCATGGCGCCACAAAGACTTCCTTTAATAGTACCGTAGGTATTCATCCAACTTTGGCTGAGGAATTTGTAACGCTTAGAGAAGCTGTTGCCACAGAGGCACTTACCTAAACAACACATGCTCAAGCAAATCGGACGATACGAGCTCCTTGAAGAGATTGCATCCGGGGGAATGGCCACCGTGTTTCGGGGTCGTGACATCACACTCGATCGTCTCGTCGCTGTCAAAGTAATGCATCCTCATTTGCGTGGTGCTGAACAAGCTCGGGAGCGCTTTGCGCGTGAGGCGCGCACGGTGGCCAAGCTGCATCATCCGAACATCATCGAAATCTATGATTTTAGCGGCGCCGCTTCGGAAGAAGTTCATATCGTCACAGAGTTATTAACGGGGCCCACTTTAAAGGTATTTGCCGAGGAGCATCCAAACATCCCTGCTGAAATAGCTGCGTGTATTTGTGTGCTTTTGGCAAGAGCGCTCCATACAGCGCATATCGCAGGCGTCATTCACCGGGATGTAAAACCAGAAAACGTTTTGATCCATAAGAACGCCACAGTGAAACTCACTGACTTTGGTTTAGCTCAAATGCGCGATACGCATTCCATGACGATTACGGGACAGGTGCTTGGCTCGCCGGGTCATATGGCGCCGGAGCAAGTGGAAGGCCACGCTTGCGATGCGCGCAGCGATATTTTTTCACTGGGAACGGTTCTTTATCTGCTGGCGGTTGGGCGACTGCCTTTCAACGGGCGCAATCCACATAAAGTCCTTATGCAGATCACTAAGGGCGAGTATCCTGATCCACTTCGTATGCGTCCAAGCGTGGGCAGCAAAATGACCGCTATCATCAATCGCTGTCTTAAAGTGGATCCCAATGAGCGCTACCCCGATGCAGCAGCTCTTGAAAGCGATTTGATGGATTTTGTGTCCGATATTGGCATTGACGATGTTGGGGCAGAGCTTGAGACTTTTCTAAAAGCACCGGAGCAGACTGGCCAGCGGATTAACGAAAATGTTGTTGCTGTGTTGGCTGAAAAAGGTATCCAAGCGGCAAATGAAGGCCAACGTAGTTTAGCGAGTGACTATTTTAATCGCGTACTTGCGCTTGATCCTGAGAATCAAAAAGTGATGGCTGCGTTGAGCATGTTGGCTCGCCGATCGCGACGTAAGCGCTGGCTTCGTTTCATGACAGCAATTGTTCTAACTATAGCGCTCGGCGCAGGTGTGTTTGCGCTTTCTCAATACGCTATGTCTGAGAAACATGTTCAAGAAAAGCAAAGGACTGTTTCAGCAAAGACTGTCGAAGTTTCTTCAGACGATAGCAGCGAGCAAAAAACGCTTCATAGTGAGCCAGAAAGTTCCGATGAACAACAAGAAATAGAGCAGCCACCCAAAGCGCAAAGAGAACAGCACGACGTTCTTCCGCGACTACGTCGCGTACAGTTTCAACCGACGCCACAAAACATAAAGATCAGCGTGGACGGCGGACCCCTTGAAGCTTTCGGTCCTGATTTTCGCTATATTGATCTGAGTCCTGGAAGACACAGTTTCCATTTTGTTGGAGCCTCGGGTTGCTGTGAAGACTCGCAGCTCAACGTTAATATCAAGGCGGGCCGCATGCCTTTCGTACTCAAGCATCGGTTAACTTTTCGACCTGCGATGTTAATTGTGCGTTCCAATGTGCCTAGCGATGTTGCCATTAAAGGCGATGGTCGAGGGCGCAGCCATGGACTGATCACAGTTGATTTGAATAATCAGTACACTGCAGTCAAAGAGATCGAAGTAAGCACAGAAGGGTTTCTGCCGCAACGGCGCAGTGTCGTGCTGCAAGCAGGTCAGGTTTCAGAGATTTCTGTCAAGCTAGACCCAGAATAAGGATAGGGCTTTGACAACAAACAGGCGGTTTCGCTCCTGTTGTTTTCTATTGCAGCTCTATACGATGGATGCCCTTTTTGCTCGAACTGATGTACAAAAAACGCTTTCCTTGCATTCGTACGATAACGGGATTCGTTAAGTCGCCTTTGGGCGTGCTATTTGCAGCCAAGGCTTTCCATTCGGATCCTTCGCTAGGGCGCTCGAAAACTCCGGTCGAGCTTGCTAAGTAGAGCGTATCGCTTTGTGCATCGTAAGTTAACTCGTTAACATTGCCAGGAAGATCAAGCCCACTGTTTTCAAAGGCCCAACCAACGCCTCCGTCACGACTGACAAACACGCCGCGTTCTTGTGCGCAGGCAAAAAGGCTTTGTCCTGCGAAGACGACGCAGGTGATAATTGTATTTCCCAGAGTTTCCCCCTCGAGACTTTGCCAGTTTGCACCTCCGTCTGTACTTTGAAAAACAGCGTTGCCGTTTGAGCCAGCCAGAAGATGCAAAGGATTCGTCGGATTGACGGCAATGCTTCGAAAGTCTTTCACCATGCTACCATTGAGCTCCCAGGGCTCTAGACTTTCGCTTGCTTTGTCCCAACTTAAGCCTTCGTCCCTTGAGACAAGAATGTCGGCTTGAGTGGCGCCATAAAGTGTGCTTGGATCTTCCGGATCGGCTGCAACCTGGAAAAGGTTGGCTTGGCCTACTTCTTCAAACAGGGCGGCGTCTAAACCTCGGTAGACCGTTGGCCAGCCGCCTAGAATCACTTTGCCTTCGGAAAGTGGCGTGACCGAGAAGCCGAATCCTTCATCAAGTTCGGTTGCATTCGGTTGTTCCCATTGCGCGTCTTGTTGCGAGTAGTTCCAAAAACCTGCGCCCCATGTGCTCATCCAAAGAATCGACTCTTCCCCGGACGATGCATTGATATCCCTTATCGAGACTCCTCCGATATCATTGATGGAAGTCCAATCACTGTTTGAAGTGGCCTTCCAAAACAGTGCGTAACGACTGGAATAGAAAAGCGCAGGCTCATCCTCTGGGCTGAGGTAAACACCTTTGGCGTTTTTAACCGTGCTTAGGCCGGGCAAGCCTTCTGAAAGTGGCCCCTGCCATTCATTAGCCGATAAGTTTGCTGAAAAAAGACCACTATCAAAACTTGCAAGATAGATTTCAGAACAATCACGGGTTACCGCCAGGCTTTCAATGCTTCCAGGTGTTTGTTCCGCTTGAAATTCATTCCAGCTCTGCCCTGCATCACTACTCGTCCAAACTTTTTCAATGCTTGAGACGAAAAGATGCAAGGTGTTATCAACATTGCAATGTGCAGTAGACGTTAAGCGTTTCACTTCTTGATCTATTTCTTGCCATGTTTGGCCATCGTCATCGCTTCTTAAGATCCTACCCTCGTCGCTAAGATTTCCTTCGGTATCCAATAATCGCGTGGCCAGGATCATCACTTTGCCCTCGGTGGTGTCGGCCATGTCCAGACTCATAAGTTTGACTGGCAGAGGCATCGAAATCTCACTCCAACTTAACCCCGCATCGGTAGATCGAAAGACTGTACCGTTTTCAAGCTCCACAATAAAAAGATCGTCTGTTTGATCTGGAATAAATAGTTTTGAAACCGAATTTGAGTCAAAGGCAATGGTATCCCACTCTTTGTAAGGCGAAGCGCTTTTGCTGAGCCCTTGCTCTGTCGCAATGAAAAGAGTTGCTTGCGATTCAGAGGCAGTGTGGTGCAATGCCATCGAAGATACGGATAACTCGATGTCAGCAAGAGTGCTCCAAGATTCTCCGTGATCTTTAGATTGGTAGATTTGATTTGTAGCGATGGCAAAAAAAACATCAGAGTCCTGTGTGTCAAAGACGAGGTTATCCACCGAACCTCCTGAGACACCGTTCATCACTTGCTCCCATCGTGGCGGACGGGACGAGCTGCAACTAAGCAAAGCAAAAGAAACAAGCACTAGGCATGACATAGTGAAGCGAGTCAACATTGAATGTCCTCTTGGTCGTTTTCTGGTGCGTGCGTGCACCAAGCTATAGTTCTCGATTTTCTGCGATAAAACCATAGCAACAAGACGATACCGAGCGCAAGGCTTGGTGACGCGCTGTTCGTTGGCGAATTCGATAGGGCACAGCCCCCGCTGTCCGTGTTTGCGGCCGTGCCAGATTGTTGCGGAGAAGATCCATCATTGGTGCCAGCATCATTATCTGGATCAATTGTTGGTGGTTCACTCGCGTTTTCTGGATAGGGTGTTCCTGCTGCGCCGTCGGCCCGAAACCAAGGAGCGGCAAGCGGATCGTTGAGGAAAAATTTAAGCAAAGCTTGCCCTACTTTTTCCTCACCGGTGGGTCCTGGATGGGTGCAGTCGCCTTCCACATCGTTGATGGTCCACGTAAAGCCATTCATAAGCGTATTGTCGTTTCGGCTACCTTCCGCCCAGATGTAAGGGCCCCATACGAGCAATGGAAAGCCTTCTGAACTGAACTGTCCATTAATGCTTGCTTGAATTAAGTCTTTTACAGCAAAGGCTGAAGTGTAAGCAAAAGGTTCAGGGTTCAGCAGCGAGATGTTTTCCACATCACTCGTGAAAGCATGCGTGCGGCTGGAAAGAAAAACCTGTTTCAGGTTTGGGTAGCGTGAACTAGCAACACGAATGACGTCTTCAAGGGATTGTCTAAACTTTGCGAGAGGATCGTCATAAGAACTGATCTTATTAATCGAAAGTTTTATCCAAATCACATTTACTTCTTGCTGGGCTAGCACATTGCTAAGTCCCGTAGCTTGTGCCACTCGTTGGTCGAGTTCATCCCAGGTCGCCGCATTACTTGTGTCCCAATTTTGTGCGGTTTGACCACCTTGCGCTCCGTTCACAAGTAGCACGCGATCATGCACTTCGCTGCTTGAAGATGCCGCGCTCATAAAAGAAGTGTATTCCTGGCCCGTGTTTGACATGCCGAGTGATACTAAAACAACGCGATCTTGTTCCGCTAACTCCGTAGCGAGCTGTAAACCACGGTCTACCGTGCTCTGCGGAGGAAAGTTGATTCCATTGTCGTAGAGTCCACCTTGCAGAGACTGAGATTGGTAGCTGTAGCTTCCGGTGCCAAGCTCTGTGAGAGCCACTAAGCCAAGTCGATTTGCATTGGAAGCTCCGCCTACATTTTCACAAGTTGGAGTTTGTGCATAGACAAGGCTGGAAAAACTTCCACAGCTTATTAAGAAGCACCATGATAATAAGCGAGTTTTGATTCTCATCCCAATGCACCTTCCGCCAATAATAGGTTTGCAAAAGTTGTACCAGAAATTTTCTATCAAGAATCAAAGGCTTTTTGAGGGCTACCGCTAATCTACCTGTGACAATTGCGCCATAGAGTTGACGGATTGCGTTATGCATTTGAATTTGTACTTGGAAGGAAAAGCATGCGTATTTCGAAAAATAATGAAGCATTCTTGTTGTTTATCCATGCTTAAGGCCTAAAAGGCTTGCGCTAAGGCGTTGTCCTAAGTAAGCCTTCGCTCATGCCGTCTTTGGGGCGCATCTTTTTAGTTCGACTGTCGTGGGTCTTCCTAGTTATAGGACTGAGCTTTGGATTGCCAAGGTTGAGTAAGGCTGATGTGTTTTCAGATTTCCAAAAAGCGCGACAAGCATACACTAAACAAAATTACGCCAAAGCTATTGCTTTGTTCGAAGCATTGGTTGGCCAAGAGCCGTCGCGGGTTCAAAATTTAGCCTTGAGGCTAGAATCAAGAAAATATTTAGGCGCAAGCTATCTCTTTGAAAAGCGTCGCAAGGAAGCCGCTGCGCAGTTTAGACGTTTGCTGCTTGAAGATCCAAGTTACCGATTGGATCCACTCTCTTTCCCAGAAGAAGTCATCAAAGTCTTTTCTGCGGTGCGTGATGAAGTGCTTGCTCAGAGGGATGCAGAGATAGACAAGTCCAAGGTCAAAAGCGATAGTAACGAAGCCCCTAAAGCAACTATTGAACTAAGTCAGGCCAAACGCATGCAAGCGCTTATTGATCTTGCAGAAACAGAGCGAGTCGAGCAGGAAAACTCACGCTGGATTGCTATGTTGCCGTTTGGAATTGGGCAGTTTCAGAATGGTCATGACGGATTAGGCATGGTCCTTGCGGTTAGCCAAGCTGCTCTAGCTGTTGTAAGCTTGGTTTCTTTTTTTGTGTATCAAACGATTGATGTGCCCACGAAACTTGTGGGTCAAAACACAGGTTCAGATCGTGAGGCAGCCCAGAGCGCTGAGCAAGCATGGTATTATACGAACTTAGTAGCGACTTCGCTGTTTGCTGGCGTAGCTGTTGCGGGGATAGTGGATGCACAACTTCGCTTAAACCTGCAATCGAGACACGCAGACATCGACCGTTGCCAGAACATTTGCGTGATGGATTCAATGTGAGTTCAGCCACTGCTCTGGATCTTCGATTTCAATTCTGATCATGACCCATCGACACTGGATTATCGCAGTACTGCTTGCAATCGGTATAGCCATTGCGGGTGTCTTCTACACCTCGCTTTTCGGAGCTTTTGCCTGGGACGACGGCGTTCTTATTCTTGCAAACCAGGGAATACAAGATTTTGACCATCTACCCAAGGCGTTGCTTTCGGGTTTTTGGGGAACCGCGCAAGACATGTACTTGGTTAATGCTGTTTACGAACAGATTTACCGACCCGTGGTAACACTTGCATATGCGCTTCAGTATCATTTTTTCTCAACGAACAGTTTTGGCTACCACCTTGTTTCGTTATGCCTTCATGTCTGCACCAGTCTGCTTGCATTTACATGGCTTTTCCGCCGATATCGCGACCGCGCTTCGTTTAAAACCCTGTTGGTATTGTGCACCTTCGGCGCGTTAATTTTCGCGCTTCATCCTTCGCGCACTGAAAGCGTGGCGTGGATATCCGGCTCGACCGATTTATGGATGGCTTTTTTTGTATTGCTTGCTTTGCTTTGCTGGCAAAGACCTTTCGTGTGGTGGAGAGGACTCATTGGAACTCTCATGTTTGGGCTAGCATTGTTGTCAAAAGAAGCCAGTGTGCTCGCCCCTGTTGTAGTTGCGTATGAGCTCTGGGCGCTGCAAGGACAAAAGCGTCCATGGGCCTACGTTTTATTGTTTGTTGGTCCAGTAGCTGCGCTAGTTTTTAGGCAAAGCGTTGTAAGCGCAGACGTACTTTATCAACTTAGCTTCAGCGTCGAGACGGTGCAGCGTGTACTTGCTTCGTTGGGACATTACGTCTTAGCAGTGCTTTTCCCGTGGGAGCCCTCCGCGCAGCGCGCTTTCAGGTACACGCGTTGTCCTGATGGCTATAGCTACAACGCTTCGATTGTTGCTCTTGGCGGTGCTGTCTTATTGCTTTTTTTACTGCTTTTCGCTGCTAGCTTCAAATACAAACGCTTGCGTCCGTGGTTAGCAGATAGTTTGTGGTTCTTTGCTCCTTTGCTTCCTGTGCTCAATGTTTTTGATTTAGGAAGTTCGGTGTTGATCGCCGAGCGATTCCTTTATTTACCGATTTTGGGTCTTGTTGCTTTGTTTGTGCGTACTTCGCTTTTTTTATGGCGACGCGTTCTAGTCAGAACGCTTTGGATTGGATTTTCATTTATTGCGCTTGTCGGTTTTTCGCTTGTAACTTCTGCCCATGCTTTGCATTTCCGTAGCTCGGAAACTTTGTGGCTCTACCAGTATGAAGTTGACCCGAACAACAAAGTTGTTATCGAAGCGCTGGCCGCTCAGTTTGATAGTCGAGGAGAGATAAACAAGGCTCTTCGACTCTTCTCAAAAGGCTTCAACGAAAGTTTGAAACGTTGCGATCGACCTGGCACCGTAAAGTTTTCCTTGTTGGCGCTTGATGCACTTCTGCGCCATACGCCGTCATTGGACCAAGCCCTGCTTTCCACGATTCGCCGAACATACGATGACGTTCTTTCCAATCAAGTGATAGAGATCAATACCGAGTTGCTGTCCTTTTCAGTGCCATTGCAAAGGTAACCGTTGATACTATTCGACGTGATCATGCACGCTTTACGCTGCCGCGAGCACTTTCTTACGTGCGAACAATGCAACTTCACGATGCTCAGAAGCAGCTTGAAGAGCTCGTGAAGCTGCAGCCCAATTTTGCGTATGGTTGGAACTTGTTAATCCCCGTTTATGCCCGGCAGCAAAAATGGGCCGAGGCGGAACATGCCGCCGATAAAGCAAAGTCTCTTGGGCCGACTGATCCTGTTATTGCGCATTCGATAAAACGGCTCAACCAGGCTTTAGCTCTCTCGAAGACAGCGGTGGATGGAGAAGCCGAAACCTACGCGCGGGAAGCACAAATCCAAATCCTGCTAGGCGCTCCAGAAGCTGCTCGACGTATTTTGGATCCCGCCATGCAATGGATGCCGACGGCGGTGCCTTTGGTGATGACCTATGCTAGAAGTTATGTTGCTGATAAACGTTTTGACTTAGCCGAGGCACTACTTCTCCGTACAGCCGAACTCGATCCAAATCACAAAAGCACCTGGAGCCAAGCCCTAGCAAATCTTCAAGCTGCACGACCACAGACGGCGTCCGCAATAGGTGCAGAGTAATAGAGCTTAGTCAGTTTTTTACCAAAACGCACTTGTTTGCTTAGCGTCAAAAGGGCACCATGCCCCCCGGGGGTTGCCATGAAAGCAATCACGATTCGTCGTTTTGGGAGCCCAAGTGTTTTGGAGCTTCGAGATTATCCTGAGCCGGAGCCATCCGAGCATGATGTCGTAATTGAGGTACGCGCTTCGGGGCTCAACTTTGCTGAAGTTATGGCGCGTAAGGGTTTATATCCGGATGCGCCAAAAGCGCCCTGCGTTGTTGGCTATGAAGCAAGCGGAATCGTGGAAAAAGTCGGATCGTCGGTTACAGCTTTTAGGCCCGGGGACAGCGTGATTGCGCTATGTCACTTTGGAGCGCATGCAGAAAAAGTATGTGTTCCTGAAGCTCTTGTTCTTGCCATGCCACAAGGCATGAATTTCGAGCAAGGCGCTGCGCTTCCTGTGAACTATTTGACGGCGCATCACATCCTCTTTCAGGTTGCGGCGCTCCGTCCAAAAGAAAGAGTCTTGATTCACATGGCAGGGGGTGGCGTGGGTATGGCGGCGATACAACTTTGCCGGACCATCGAGGGAGTCGAGCTATTTGGTACCGCCTCCGCAGCAAAACGCGCGATGATTAGGGAAGCGGGCTGTGATCACGTCATCGACTATCGAAAAATCGACTACGCAGACGAGATTAAGCGACTTACTCAAGGCCAAGGTGTCGATGTTGTCATGGATGCCCTTGGAGGCAGAGACTGGAAAAAAGGTTTTGACTTGTTGCGCCCAGCAGGAAGACTTGTGGCTTTTGGTTTTGCCAATTTATCAAAACAGGGAGGTCGTCACATCGTTCATGTCTTGGGTGAACTTATGCGCATTCCACGATTTTCGCCCATGACCCTCATGGACCACAACCGAAGCGTAGCAGGTGTAAACATGGGTCATTTGTGGTCACACCGCGACTTGCTTGTGGGCGAGATGGATCATCTATTCAAGCTCTTTACACAAGGAAAGATTGCTCCAAATATCGACAAATGCTTTGCATTCTCTGAGGCTGCTGATGCGCATCGATACCTCGAAGAGAGGAAAAACATAGGCAAAGTTCTGCTTATTCCTGATCGCTTTTCAAAATCGTAGTTTAGAACTTTTAAATGAGCTATCTTGGCTTGCTGCGCAGGTATCTAGCCTTGGGCTCATATCTTTTGAAGAGAGGTTTTTCATTTGAAAAAAAACAAGGCCATTACGAAGCAAAAAGACGCCAAAACTGAGGTCAAAGTGCGCGTGCGCCGTGCGCGTATCGAGGACGCCGCTGCAATTTACGCATGTCAAAAGGCAGCCTATGCGAGTCTGGGCCCGCGAGGCTGGTGCGATAAGAGACAACTTAAGACGCAGATTAAGATTTTTCCGGAAGGGCAACTTGTAGCAACGATAAAGGGCAACGTCGTGGGGTATGCCATGGCGCTTATTGTTCAGCTGGAAGACGATTCACCATGGTACTCGTACACTGAAATAACCGGTGGTGGAACCTTTAGCACGCATGATCCGGCTGGCGATACACTTTATGGTGCAGACATTGCGGTGCATCCAGACTTTCAAGGCCTTGGCGTATCTCGCAAACTTTACGAGGGAAGAAAAACGATTCTTCGTAGGTTTAATCTCAAGCGTATGGTTGCCGGAGGCAGGATCCCTGGTTATCAAGAGCATGCCGGGAAGTTAAGCGCCGAAGAGTACATCGACAAGGTGTTAGCCGGCGAGCTTCGCGACAGGGCTCTGAACTCGCATATCAAGGCTGGATATAAAGTGCGCGGCGTGCATATGGGATATTTGCGTGATGCGCAGAGTTTAAATTACGCAACTTTTCTGGAGCTTAGCAATCCGCGATACCGCTCAGCGCAACGGCGAATCGCTGGCTCGCCCATGAAGCGACCTGTGCGCAAAGTGCGTGTATGCACCTCGCAATACGAAATGCGACGTGTGCGAAGCTGGGAAGATTTTGAACATCAAGTTGATTTTTTCGTGGCGACCGCGGAGCAGTATCACAGCCATTTTCTATTGCTTCCTGAACTGTTTACCGTTCAGCTTTTTAGCCTAATGGAGCCCTCCCTTACTCCTGCAGCCGCCATAGCAGAGCTTGCTGATCTTGCCGATCGCTATAAAGAAATGCTTTCACGCATGGCTAAGCGTTCCGGTTTGTTTATTATCGGTGGGTCTCATCCGATTCGCAGCAACGATGGCATTCGCAATGTAGCTCATCTCTTTACACCAGGCGGTCAAATCCATACGCAAGAAAAGTTGCACATCACTCCAAATGAGCGAAATGAGTATGGGATTACGCGAGGCGATGGACTTAAGGTTTTTGAAACGAGCTATGCACGTATTGCGATTTTAGTTTGTTATGACATTGAGTTTCCTGAACTTGCGCGGCTTTTGACCTTAGCAGGTACCGAAATACTTTTTGTTCCGTTTAGCACCGACGAACGAAAAGCCTATCTTCGGATACGCTACTCCGCACAGGCGCGTTCGGTTGAAAACGTGATCTACACTGTTCTTGCAGGCAACGTTGGCAATTTGCCTCAAGTAGAAAATTTCCTCATAAACTACGGCCAAGCAGCCATTTGCACGCCGAGTGATTTTCCTTTCCCGCCCGATGGGCTTGCAGCAGTAGGTGATTTCAATAGCGAAACAGTGGTGATTAGTGATCTTGACCTTGTTTCGCTTGAAGAAACAAGAGAAATGGGTAGCGTAAGACCTTTACGTGATCGCCGCGCGGATATTTTTGAGCTCAGGGCAAAAAAGCCAGTGGAACTTGTTGTTGTGAACTGAGCTGTCCGTACTAATTTACGAAGGTGACAAAGCTGTTCGTCAAGCTGTTTTTGCAAGATTGCTGAAACGTTGCATGGCATAGGCGGCTAATGCCGAAAAATAAGGAACGAGTGGGTAGTGATAGCGCCCGCCACTGATATATACAAAATGAACAGCTGCAACAGCCAATAAAGGTACTACTACGAGCAGTTTGGTATAGCGCCTATTGGGTGCGATCAGCAAAAAGGCCAAGCCACTAGCAGCAGCTGTACTAATAATCCAAAAAAAGAAACGGGTGATGGCAAGCACCCAGACCACAAGAGTTGTAGCTGGCGCTTTATAGTTGCCCGAGGCTTGCAGCCATTGATAGGCAGGCCAAGTTTCATAACTAAAAGTTTGAACGGTTTTATAGAGACCACGTCCAAGCCATGCCATGGGGTGTTTTCGAATACGCTGCATGGCGCGTCGGTTATAACAGCGCGTTTTTTCTACTTCCGAAAGCTTTGGGGAGCATTTCATTGTGTTTGGCATTGTTTGAAAACCACCGAAATCGTACGTACCTAGCAGTAGGTTTTGTCCACCGTTGGTTGAAACAAGAACGGGCGCACCCATCGTTTGTGAATTACGCCAAGCCCATGGCGCAAGTGGCAAAAGCAAGCAACACCAAGCGACGGCGAGTAGTGAAGCACTATGCTTCCAGTGTTTCTTGACTCCTTTGCGCATCACGAACATCGCCAAAGCCATGCTGAGTAATACCCCGGCGATAAGTGCTGTAGGTCGAACATAGGCGGCCAGCCCAAACAGCACCATGGATAGAGCAACAGTGTAGAGTGATAGTTTTCGTCTCGCATACCACAAGGGCAGTAGCGCAAGGCAAAAAACAAAAGCGAACAAAGGCTCGGTCATGTAGGAAGCAGAAGCAAGAATGCCGCCTGGCCACAAAGCGATAAGCCATGCAGCGAGATTTGCTGTCTTAATGCCACCTAGTCGCCGGCCGAAAAACCAAACCAAGGGAATGAGAAAGGCCGAGCATAAAGCCTGAAAAAAAAGTTCTCCTTGGTGATTTACGCCCATGGAACGCAGTGCCGCCAGTACCGCTGGAAAACCAACAGGATACATAGCGCTTGCATGACCTTCATCGCGCTTAGTGAACACGTCAGTCGTGTAGCCATCGCCTTCCGCGATATCGTCTGCGATGCGGTCGTAGTAAATTCCATCCCAAGTCGGGGTAATGGGTTCTACAAAAACCATAACGATGCGCAATGCTAGACCAACACCAAGGGCAAGCAGTAAAGACAGGCGTCGAGTATGTAGAAATGTTTTTAGAAAAAAAGCAGTCACGTCGGGTCGATTTCGAGTGGATTAGAGCATTAGCCTGTTTGATCCGCTATGGGGAATCGGGCAAAATATGGTATAATGATATTGTCCTATGGTTAAGAGAGCTTGGGTGGTTTTGAGAGCTGATTCGCTGAGCTTTTGGATCAATGTGGCGAAAAAGTCTTTTCGTAGTTCATGTAGCCGGAGACTTTTCCTATTTGAAGAGCTTTGGGTACTGTTTGTTGTAATACTATGATGGACAGTACCATTAACGCGTTACTGTGTTCCTCTCAAAGAAAAAATGATGGCAAAAATTGATCTCTCATTATGGTTGGCGTTGTTGTGTCTGATCTTTTCTTCTTGCGGGAAAGATAGTTCTTTAGAAGCTGCCTCAGAATTTTCAAAGCATCTATCGGAGAAGCAACCACAGCTTGTCATGCTGCCAGCCATCACGGTTCACAACCAAAATGGAAAATCCATCGAACTTGCAAAAATCGGTGTGCCAACCGTAGTTTACTTTTATCCTAAGGACGATACGCCCGGCTGCACAGTCGAAGCTAAGGGTTTTCGAGACAGCTGGAAGACGCTCAGTGCCATGGGAGTTTACCTCCTTGGTGTTTCCGCTGATGACGCTGCTTCGCATCAGGCTTTTGCGGAAAAATATCAGCTACCTTTTGATCTCGTTGCAGATACGGATAAAGAACTTGCTAAGGCTTTTGGTGTCCCAAGTACTTTAGGTTTTTTCAAACGTATGACTTTCGTTGCCGATGAAAAAGGGCGGATCATCAAAGTGTATCGTGAAGTTGAGCCTGCTAATCATGCTAGAGAATTATCACGCTGCTTGAAGCGCGCCGGCCTTAGCGCTGTCTGTATGGCATCTAGATGAGAAGCTAGGCCTTGTTGTCGCGCAAGAAACTGTTTTTGGAATGTTTTTTGCAATAAGTTTAAGCCACCAACGAAAGGAGGCTTAAGAAGGTGTTGTCCTACCTTTGCGCATATCGAAATCATTGCTTAACTCTATTAGTCTCGGGGCTTTTGAGTTCCTGCTCGGCAATGGCTGGGGTCGAGCAGGACGACGAAGCGTTTGAAGCTAAGAACTCTGGTAGCTTTACAGTTCTGCAAGCCAACGTTGGAAATCACGCTCTTTTCACTTGTTCTGCAAATAATAAGCTTTGCTTTTTGGATTGGGAGCGGCCCATAGCCGAACGGATTAGGGAACTTGATCCGGATATTGTAGTCTTACAAGAAGTATTCCCTGCTTATGAGTGTGGGTTCTTTAATCCTAACTTCCCCCGTGACGCTAATGTTTGTTCAAGTGCCGCTAACTGTATGCTTAGCGACAATAATTGCGAAGGAAGTAATCCGAACGACGACAGCGATGATCAAGGATGGGTTTTTGATCAAAGTCGCCGTTTACTTGGACCAAACTATACCATCGTATGCGATCCCAAATACGGTTACGAGTGTGTGGGACTAAAGATCAACCGTGCCGCGTTGGCCGAACCAAGAATGAAGCCTGTCCCAGAAGGAAGCTACTACGGAGTGAATGCTTCCGCGGCAATATTCTGGAAGGACTTTCACCCTAACGCTGAAGGCGCGGAGCTTTTCGGGTTGGATGATCCCGGTATTCCCGAGCGCATGGGTATGCCTCAAGGACTTGGTGCAAACAACAATTCTGAAAAATACAACACAGCTTTTGTGCCTGATTGCATCTACGAAACGGACTATGAAATGAGCATCTGTGCGATGAATATACAAGTTAATGGAAAGTTTGTGCGTTTGTACAATGCGCACCCCATGTCCTATGTTACCGATCCGGTAATCTCTGCGCGTGCGTCGGTGTTGCGTGAGATGTTTGTTGATATAGCCAAGTCACTTTACTACGGCATGGACAACATCTTGCTCGTTGGTGATATGAATCTGGATCCCTTTGAAGAAAGATCCCGTGAGCATTCGGATGTGCTGCTCTGGCAAAGTTGTATAAGTGATTTTAGCCAGTGCATGGGCAAATACGCGTCCCATGATCCGAACTCTCCCCTACTGCAATGGCGCTATCACAATGCATTTGATCAAAGCACACAACGTCCGGAGTTTACCTCGAAGCAACTGGGAACCCTGTCTTTGTATCCGGTGACTTATGATTACGTGATTTCCAATTATGCCCATGGAACCTGCACAACTCTCGACAGCGACAAGCTCGATGCTGCTGATACCAAGCTCGATAGCGGCCTGAGCATGGACCATTCAGCACTCTTTTGTGAGCTCTATTAACTCTTTGTGATTGTGTGCTACGCTGCCGACATGTTCTGGCAGCGAATGGTATTATGCGGATGGGTGTTTTGGCTGTGCTTCGTGCAGTTTGGCTGGGCACAAGACTCAAGCGAAATCAGCCTCTCGGTAGCTGACGAGCAACGGGCCTCGCGAATCAATGAAGCGGTGCTTTCTCCCTTTTGTCCCGGGCAGACTCTAGCCACGTGTCCGAGCCCAAACGCAAAAGTCTGGCGTGAGGACATCAAACGTTGGGTCAAAGCCGGCGTGCCGAGTCGGGATATTGCCCAACGTCTTCAAGCGAGAATACCGGAAAAAAACTTGAGCGGCTTGCCTCCCAACCGTTGGGACTGGCTTTTGCCAGCTTTTGGCCTCGGCCTAGCGAGTTTGCTCCTATTCTTCATCATCTGGCGGCTTCGCTTTTCCAGCATGAATGGTGTAGCGGATGGCTCCCTAAGCAGCAGCAACCCAGAGCCACGTCAGGCCTCAACGGACGAGAAACTTGATGCCCGACTCGATGAAGAACTCAAGCAGCTTTAGCGAGTATGCTTGAGGGTCCTACTTCATTTCTATAGACAATCCGTTTTGAACTAAGACATAGAAGGACAGTCTACGTTTCCTCCGCTTAGAATCACACCAACACGTTGATTGCGGAATCGGCCGGCCAGTACCGCAGCAACGGCAACTGCTGCGCTTGGCTCAATGACAAGTTTCATGCGTGACCACACAAAAAACATGGCCTCTTGAATCGCTTCTTCCTCAACCGTTTGCATATCGGTTACAAGTTTTTTCATCACGGCAAGGTTCTGCTCGCCAATCGCCAGTGAACGTAGACCATCAGCCATGGTCGTAGGGACCTGTTGCAAGTGTTGCACGCTGCCTTTGCGCCAGGACTCCCCGGCATCAGCAGCAATGCTTGGTTCGATCCCAACGACAGAAGCTCCCCGATGCGCGAGCGCAAGCGCTGTCCCGGAAATCAATCCCCCTCCCCCCACCGGAACCACTACCGCATCGAATGCTCCCGCTTGCTCCCACAACTCCAAGGCTGCAGTTCCCTGTCCCGCGATAACAAGCTCGTCATCATAGGGATGCACCATCAAATACCCCTGCTTCTGCGCGATGTGTTCTGCGACGACTGAACGTTCGGCGGGATCACAAAAAACGACCTCTGCGCCATATCCACGTGTTGCTGTAACCTTCGCAGCACTTGCATCCTTTGGCATAACAATCACCGCTGGGACTGAGCACAATGCGGCTGCCAACGCGACGCCTTGCGCGTGGTTACCACTTGAATGCGCCACAACACCCACCGGAGGATTACGGCTGCAATGTGTTGCGATCGCGTGATAAGCACCTCGAATCTTGAACGCACCAATACGCTGGAGGTTCTCGCACTTAAAAAACACCTTTGAACCCGAACGTTTATCCATGTGGCTGCAAGTCATTACCGGCGTGCGGTGGACAATGCCTTTGAGCAAACCTTGCGCTTTTTCTACAGAATCCGGCGTCATACTCCTAGAGTACACTAATCTTTGTTCGCCCATCAGCCAAACTCACTCTGGCGATGCGTGTGGGTCAGCCCACAATCTCTTCGACGCTACGCCGCAGCAAGCGCGACTACGAAAAAGATTAAAAATGCCGCATAGTGCGCGGTTTGCGGCGGCATGTCGGCATTCATAAGCGCATCTTCAATTTGATATAGCGTGCTGGTAAGTGAGTTGCTTAGCTTCCCAAGTCTTGTGTTAGCACCCTGTACAAACTGTTGATAGGCCTCGTCGAGGTCTTGCTGATTGGTACAAAGTGTCCAAAGACATTGTTTATATTGGCCCACGCTCGCCCAAGTGGTCATGCAGTGTGTTGCCGGAGACTGCTCAATCCAATAGGCAACATCGGTTTGGATCACACGGCCTAGTCCAGTCAGTGCCCAGTTAATCGTACCACTAAAACCATACTGATAGGGTTTTGGGGCAAACGGGCAGCTGTTAGGCACCGAGACTTCTTGTAAGTCTGGATTTAGGCATAGCGTTGCTTCGCCTATCGTTGTTACTAGTATCGGAAGACAGCTAAAAGGCGGCTGATCGAGGCTTGTCGAATGTTGGAAAGATAGCTCGCTTTTTAAAACAGCAACATCATCTGCTGATTGGTTTGCTATTCCTTCGAAACGCTGCTGAAATTGCGTTATCTCGCTTGATTCGATGCCTAGAGCATAGGAAGCCTTTTGGGCGACTTCACCGAGTTCTTCATCACTTAATAGGGTTTGTGTTGGAGCCGCACAGGACGCTACAACAACAAGACAAATAAAAAGAGCATATGGGTACTGCATACATACTACTTTCAAGAGACATGCTCGAGGCTTGGACCCTTTAACTCGTGCATGCAAAAGAAAAGTTCAATTTTTCTCAGTTCCGTTGTGCTCCCTAGAGCACGGTTATACTCGACGTAATTGGGAACCGAGTTAGTCTCAATTTGATCCTGCCAAAAGCCCTTGACATTACAAGACCCTCTAGCAACCTCGACAAAATGCAGTGGGCTAAACGTTCAGGACTAAGTCCCTGAATTCATCAAACATAGAATCCAGATGCTCTCGCAACAAGAATCGACAGGTGTTAAATGATAGGAAACAATGAAGTCCATTTAAAAAGAAATTTTGAACTAATCTTGATTTTACTTCTTACTTCTTTTTTTCCGATAAACGCCTGCGGCAGTTCTCAGGCAACAGAAGTGGCCACCGCAAAACATGCTGTTGAAAAACCTCGTTTGGTGGTGTTTGTGGTTCTGGATCAGTTTGGGTGGTGGGCCTTTCAGCGCTACTTACCGTATCTCGATAACGGAGGAATCCTACAGCGCGCATAAAAAGAGGGTTTGAGTTACAAAGTACACTACTTGTATGCCACCACCATGACGGCAAACGGTCACGCGTCTTTATTAACGGGAAAAGTCCCTCGTGTGCATGGTATCTATGGCAATAAGATATTTGACGACGAGAAGAGATCAAGTATCGAGATCATCGATGGCGAATACTATCCTGTTTTAGGAGCTCCAGATCAGCATGCAAGCCCAGAACGACTGCGCGTCAAGACTGTCGGAGAGATGTTAAAACAACAAAACCCGGATCTGAAGGTAGTCTCGCTTGCATGGAAAAATCGCGCCGCTGTGCTTATGGCTGGCAAAAAAGCAGATTTCGTAGCGTGGTTTGAGAAAGGCGCACATCCTCCGAGGTTTACGACTTCAAGTTATTACGCAAAGCACATCCCCGATTGGCTGGTGAATTGGAACCTTAGTCATCCGGTGAGTGCGTATATGAAAGTTTGGAATGCCCAAAGTCCGAAACTTCTTGAAAGGATTAATGGTCCAGATAGACGCGACTGCGAGGACAGTCGCGCCCACATGGGGGTAACTTTTCCGCACGATCCCAACAACGCTTCAGATCTTGGCGAAGGACTAGAGCTAACACCATTTGCCTCTGAATATGTGATTGATTTGGCAAGAAAAACAGTGCAGGAATTTTCTTTGGGCACAGACGATTCGGTGGATCTTTTGCAGATATCGATCTCGGGTACAGACGTTATTGGTCATGCTTATGGTGTCGAGTCTTGGGAATATTTCGATAACTTAATCAGAGTCGACCGCATGCTTGGTGAATTGGTCGACTGGTTGAAGTCGCGGACAACAGTCTCGTTAATGATTACCTCCGATCACGGTTCGATTCCCTTTTCGAAGCAAAAAAGAGCGTTTGTTGATCAGAAAGCGCTCGGTGCGTCACTAGATGCACATCTTGACAAGAAATTCGGAAATGCAGATTGGGTGGAATTAGTGGAGCATCCGTATATCTATCTGGATCGCAAGCTTCAGGCCAAGTATGACTGGAATGCCGTGCTGAACGAGTCCGTTTCTTTTTTGAACGAAGTGCCTCAAATCGATTCAGCTTATAACCTCAACGAACTCACAAAGCGTCCTATCCCCGAAATGGAGCCTTCCCGTAGCATATGGCTTGGGACCATCGATTCCTCACGAGTCGATTTGTATTTTATCCCAGGCGCTTATGTCATTCCTAGCAAGAGCGATGCAAGCACTCATGGCACAGCTTGGGACTACGATCGAGAAGTCCCTTTGCTTATCTGGGAGACAACTGCTGCGCGGTCTAGCAACCCGATGAGTTTCAACGAGTCCCATGTTGCATCAGAGCTTCGACGATTGCTGTCTATTGTTGAATCCGACTGACAAGAATGTCTTCGTTTGTTACTAAGTTGGTTGCGGCTTTCGAGGAGCTATGGGTGCTAGAGGTTCAACGACTGGGATTTGGCATTGGTGTTCAGGAAGTGCGCCTATTCCCGAGCCTGGAGGACAAGGACAGCCTAACTGCCAATAATACTGGTAACAATCACTTCTGCTTGTGAAGAGGGCGGAGCAATCAGTGCAGCAAAAAGGCTCCGTGTTTGGATCCACTCATGTGTTTGCCCCTGACGAAGACAGCATTGGTCGACCGGATCGGTTGCTTCCCAATCGACGGGCTTCAAAGCGCGATAGTGATTGATTTTTTTGTCAATTTCTCGGCCTAGGTATAGGTTGACACCTGCTGGAGGCTGAGGCAGCCTCCGGCGTGCTATTATGAGACTATTATAGTACTGTATAGTATTGGGTAAACGCGATACACGATGTTCTTCGACGTTAACATTCTTGTTCTTGCCGCACAGGATGAAAGTTTCATCCTCCCCGTTGCCTTAAGGAAACATCGCCGGGGCGCATTCTCATTGGAATCTGCTATTGAAGGAGCGAAGGCGCGACTCATGCCCATTCTAATAACTTCTTTTGCATTCATCGCTGGTTTAATGCCTCTTGCTGTTGGCCGTTTTGCGGAAGGCAAAACGCTCATCCAAGACGAGCACGACACAGCACTGACAGAGGGTACTGATTATGAATAGTTACCGTTTAAAGCTAGGCCTGCTGTTGGCCTGTCATTTGTTATTCACTGTGAACTGCTCCGGTTTTTTGCTTCAAGGTGAGGCACGCGAAGCGAACCGCACCGTGCCAAGTCGTTACGGCCACTCTCAAGGCGCTGCGAAGACGAACGCACAGGCAGGTGTGGCCGCACAGAAACACTGGGATGCGATTTTTTTCAACCGCGATCTTAAAGCACTCATTTACGCCGCTTTAAAAAATAACCAGGAACTTAACATCCGTATTCAGGAAATCATCATTGCGAAAAGCGAGCTTAGCTCGAGACGAGGTGAATACCTTCCGAAAGTGAACGCTGTTGCCGGAAGCGGCATTGAAAAAGTTGGCAAACATACAAGCCAAGGAGTTAGCGACGAAACGCACGGAGTGTCTGAGAACCTAGCAGACTTCAACTTTGGTCTGGCGGCATCGTGGGAGCTCGATGTCTGGGGTAAACTGCGAAACGCTGCACAAGCAGCGGACTACCGTTATCTTGCAAGCATCGAAGCGAAAAACTTCCTGGTCACTGAACTCATCGCCGAGATAGCGAATTCCTATTATGACCTTGTTGCACTTGATAACCAACTTGAAGTCGTGTCGAGAAATATCAAGATTCAGGAGAACGCGCTTGAGGTGGTTAAGCTGAAGCAGCAGGCAGCTCGGGCCACGATGCTGGCCGTTCAAAAATTTGAGGCCGAAGTTCTTAAGAACCAGGGACGTAAGTTCGCATTAGAACAAGAGCGAGTCCAAATTGAAAACCGTATCAACTTTCTGGTGGGTCGCTATCCTCAACCGATTGCACGAACAGCGAATACCTTTATGGACAAAAAGCCTGTTGCCATTGCAACAGGAATTCCCTCACAGTTGCTTGAAAACCGACCTGATGTACGACAGGCCATACTAGAACTCGAGGCGGCAAAGCTTGATGTACAAGTCGCCAAGGCGCGTTTTCTTCCAAGATTAAGTCTAGAAGCTGGCGTTGGTTATGAGTCGTTCAATGCCAAGCATCTTGTAGCAACTCCTGCATCGCTTATATATAATTTGGCGGGCAACCTCGTGGCGCCTTTGTTGAACGTTGCGGCGATAAAAGCGGACTATCGTTCAGCAAATGCAAGGCAAATCCAGGCCGTTATTAACTTCGAACGTACCTTGCTCAAAGCGTTCACTGAAGTGTCTAATCAGTTGGCAAAGATTGATAACTATGAAAAGCGTTATGACCGCGTCTCTAAACAGGTAAAAACTCTAGAAGATGCAATCGAAATGTCGAACGTCCTTTATCAATCGGCGCGTGCAGACTACATGGAAGTGTTGATGACGCGGCGCGATGCCCTGGAAGCAGAAGTCGACTTGATTGAAACGAAGAAACAGCAAATGCAAGCCATGGTCGGCGTCTATCAAGCGCTTGGAGGCGGTTGGCAACGAAAAGCAAAAACCAAAAAAGCAATGTAATGCTTTTATGCAGACCGGCGTTATTACGCTATGAAGTCGATGGTGATCTTGTTTTTGTAGAGTGAAACAATGAAAATCTCTGCCGAGGCGCTGATTGAAAAACTTAATTTAGTACCGCTTCCGGAAGAAGGTGGTTACTACTGTGAAAGCTACAGAGCGAAAGGTTTCATTCCCGCAGAGGCCTTGCCGGAACACGGAGGGCGACGGTGCTATGGAACCTGTATTTACTATCTGCTGACACCGGATGAGTTTTCAGGGCTTCACACCGTCACGTCCGATGAGGTTTTTCACTTCTATGCAGGTGACCTGTGCGAGATGATTCAAATCGCTCAAGATGGGACACTCACAGAACATCGTTTAGGCATCGACTTCGCTGCGGGTCAAAGACCACAGGTGGTTGTGCAAGCGGGCGTTTGGCAAGGAAGTCGCCTTGCAGAAGGCGGTCAGTGGGCCCTACTTGGATGCACGGTAAGCCCTGGTTTTGAGTTTAGTGATTTCACCACGGCAAGTCGTCAAGAATTGACTCAACGTTTTCCCCAACACGCCGCTCGAATCGAACAGTTCACGCATTAATTTTTTCACAATGCGAATAGACTGCTTCAACATGCTCAATCCCGAAAGGGAAGGTTGGGAATATGGCTTTGAAGCCAAGCTTGATAGGCTCCGACTTCAGTGTAGATACCACTCGAGCGACAACCCACGCCCCAGCTGACGATTCCGACAAGCGTATCACCTGCAAACAAAGGCCCACCACTGTCTCCTGAGCAACTGTCCTGAAATTCATGAGCAAAGTTGCAGATCATAACATCTCCGAAATAATCGACGTCAGTTAGAGCACCGTAAATCTCATCACACCTTTCATCGGAAACGAGGTCGAGATCAACCTCCTGGAGTATTGCAGGATACCCTCCGTATTCTGTCATCCCCCAACCTGCAACCGTAGCCGAGGTATTTTTGCCGACTCTTCCTGGGACCAGAACCTGGTTGCGAAACGCTTGTTTTAGATGAATCAACGCAATATCGTTTTCAGAAGTCGACGGATCATAATCCTCGTGCAAGTAAATTCGATCCGCATGACTCCACTTCATCGCAGCTAGTGATTTCAGATTGTGCGCGCCTACCACCGATATATAAGTCCCTGGTTCAGACGGCCGTTCGATGCAATGTGCTGCGGTGATAACCCAGCTTTCTGCGATAAGTGCTCCGCCGCAAATCTGATCGTAGTAAGGGTGCCAGGGACCATGCTTAGCATCGATGATCGCTACCATCCAAGGATGGTATGGTGCTTCATGTCCGCCAATAATGGCTTGCCCGTCACTAACACCAAGTTCCTGTTCGGCTTGGACCGCACAGCCACAAAACAGCGCAAGAACAAAGAAAGTACTAAGAAAAAAACAAATTTGAGACTTCATGGTAATTTCCTTCCATGTAATCTCTGTGCCCGCTCAAGCGCATTTCGTTTCAAAAAAAATCGTGCACTATCATTTTTTGTGCGTATCACTTTCGGTAATCGCTGCAAAGACAAAGCGATTAATTGAGATTTGAATTTGTCTGACTTTATGCCTCAGAAAGCTGAAGGGTCTACCAAACAATTGGAAAAGTCTTCACAACTGTAGGACAAACATTGCTCTACCGCCCCACGAGCTTCATCGTGATACACAGGGATTGGAGTGCATCCATCACTACTTAATCCCGAGCACGCTTGGGTTTTATCCATGCATGCAAGATAGAGCTGGTCCTCATCAAGGTTGAGGTTCAGCAACTCAGTCATTTGCCCATAACAGCGGTCATCGCCACCAGAACAATCCAAGTGATTGAAACAATCCTCCATCGCCGCAGTGGCTTTGTCCCAAACAAAAGTCCAAAAGGGTTCTGTTTTGCATTCTTCCAGGTAATTTTCACCTGGAGCGTCCGCATAAAAAGTGGGATCATTGAGTTCTTCCTGACACCGCGTGCGCCAGCCGTCCCATTCATCGCACATGTTCGCAATATCCATCAGGCTTGCCGGGCTCCGAGCAAAATGAGACTCACCTCCGATGCATTCAAATGAGCCAAGCAGTAAAATGATCAACACAACTTTTTTCATGGGGTTCCCTTTCCTGTCGATTCGTTTTCTTTTGCGGTTTGTGCAACTTGAGCACGAAGCTCCGAAGTCGCTTCGCGGAAGCGACAAAGATGCTCATAAACCTCTTCATAGAGAGGGTGATCCTTTTGCAAATCGAAATGATAGGTGCTCCCAAAACAATGCGGCGCAAGCTCGTGGCCCTTGCGTCGCTGAGCACTTGCTGAAATCGTATTGGATACAGCTTGAAAATGGTCGACCATCGCTGCAGCCCATCCACTGGCTTGTCCAACAGGCAAAAGCAGCAGAGGGCTTTCATAGATCTCTTTGCCAGCGATCACTTTGCGCACAATTTGAGCTTCTTCTTCAAGGTGATTTAGAGCATCACGTATCTTTTCTGAACAAAGCGAGGGAAGCTCTTGTTGAGCCTCATCAAAACTTAACTGAGTGCGGTTATGAATGAGCACCCGCAGCATCGCAGCAATAGCCTCTGTCCCGCCCTCATCGATATCATCGGCTCTGACCAATCGATACCGTGCGTTACGTCCATCGCCACTTCGAAAAGCCCAACCGCTCTCAACCATGTCATTAAGTAGCCCTACTATAAGATCGGGATCGGTACGCGGATACTGTTTGATAATTTCTGCACGTCCCGCAGATGGACGGTTTTCAAGAAAGGATACAATTTCATTCCAAAGGTTCGCTTGTCTGGCCGGTGGATTTTCGCGAATCCGGCGAGGTTTTGCATGGTAGGCACGTAACGAAATTCCAAACATGTCGGCAATCACTTTGTGCCCCAGACCTTTAGAGCGCAGCTCTTCAGCGAGCTCGCTAAATACCTGCGTCGCCAAATGGGCCAAAGGAGAACGACTCCCCCCTGTCGTGGCCACTTTTGCTATCAGCACCATCGCCTGCTTAACCAATCCATCTACGAGTAAGTTCAGTTCCATCGCGTTTCCCTATCACTCCCATTCTTATCGACAGTAGAATCCCGCGGGAGTGATAAGAATTGCGCAGGTGCAGCTAGCCGAAATTATTTGATTTTTCCCCACAAACCACTTCCACACCTTATCAACGAGCCCGTTAAAGCTCCCCCAAAGAATGTGCCAAGGCCTTTTACAGTTTCGCCCATCCCGTTATCGATAGTGTTTTTGGGGCCCATTGTTCGAGTGTGAGGTTAAAAGAAAAACCCGGTGCGCTGCTTTGCAATGCACCGGGTTTCTGTGGCCTTTGACGGCGAGCTTTATTCTCCGCGCACCATTGCGGCCTCGACGCAGCGGCTTTCCGTCCAGATGTGGTCGACCTCGAAATTTCCAAAACCGAAAACATCCGAGTTCATCCCCGGCGTGTCGTCCGGAACTAAAACAGAAATTTCGTGGATATCGCTTACGCCCTTCTGAGCAATGGCAGTTTGAATAAACGATGCTTCTGCGCCAAAATCAGAGAAGATCGTGTATACGTTCTTCCCATCGCCGTTATCGGGTGGCACAGAAAACACCGCATCTGACCAGGTGTTCACGGTGTCTTGATTTTCGTCCACGTGGTAGGCGAGCATCACCGGGCGTGTAGCTTTGCGTTTGTTTTCAATTCTGATTACTTGGCGTTCGATTAGTGGCGCGGTGCAGCTGTTTGCTCCTTTGCTGCCTGTATTGAAATGATTGACCCGATCCCAGCCTTCCGGGAGTTCGGGGTCGCGAACGAGCCATCCATCCCGCATCTGCACTTGGTAGACCGGTTTGCAGTTGCTATCTGCTTTAAGGTCATCAGCATCGCGCTGCAAACGTAGCAGTTGGGCGTCGATGTGATGCACATTACCTTCTGCCAAATCTAAATTGCCCTCATCTTCTACGTGCATCGCTTCCCAGACCGAATCGATTACGGCAAACACAGTCGCGTCTCTCAGACGCTCGCCGGGATTAAGCTGGACGGAGGTGCGGTACAGGCCGTCTCCTCCCTGGTAGTCGCGTGTTGAAACAAAGGTGACGGTGTGGGTTTCACCTGCAGTGTTTTCCAGGACAGCTTGCACCCTGTATTCCATCGGGCGTTCGTCCAGTTCGGTGTGGATTTCCAAAGGAAAGGCCGATACTTCGTTGTAATCGCAAAACGGTTCATAAAAATTTACGTGTGCATCACTATAGACACGCACTTCTTGCGTGCAGGAACTTTCCCCCTGCTCGTTGATGGGGCATTCGCGATGCCAACACTCGTTTTCGCTTTGCTCTTGGATGGCGGAGCAACTTCCTTCGGGGTTGTCTCCTCCCAGAAAGGTTCCAAGGGCAGTGCCTCGGTTAGCGAGGCAGTTTTGCTCCAAGCGATCGATTTTTCCTTGATCATGGATTTGATCCAAAATCTCACTGACTCCTTCGCTGTAATAGAGTTCTTGGCACAAAGAACGCAGGCCCCCAGAGTTGTACATTCCAGTGCCACTTAGATCACTGCAATCGTTTAGCCAATTGGTATTGAAGGTTCCGTCTTTATCCAGAAACAAGGCATACAGACGGTTTGTGGCCGCAAAATGGTTTACATCCATAGTGCTAAGCACTTCTGGCTCGAACGCAGGCCAAGAATCTCGATCGATGCGAGCTTGCACTACCGCATCGGCCTTTTCTTGGGCGCTTTCGCTCTGCAAGCCGTTGAGATCGAAGTCGATAAAGGCTGCGATGATGTTGTGGTCTTTGTTGGCTTCGACCAATTCTTGCCAAGGGTCCGTTTTAGGGTCGCCATCCGCCCAACGCGTTCCGGATTCCCCTACAAACCACTTTGTCTTGACGTAGAAGTCAGTGCGGTGTTGATCTGCAAGTCCGGCGCAGCTATTGGTGCACTCATCGTACGCAGCCTGCGCTTCTGCGGCGCACTGGGCGCGCACATCGCCAATGCTTGGTAGATTTTGTTTTGATGCATCCGAGCCAAGGCCAGGCTCCGATCCCATGCTGCAAGCAAAAAGGAGAGCTGGCAAAAGGCCCAGCCACCATTGTTGGTGACGATTAAATGGTGCAAACGAATAAAGGCTCATACTTCCTCCAAAAACCACGTAGGACAACGTGGAGCATTTCAAGACGTCGGAGCACATAAGCAACGATCGTGCCAGCGATACAGATGTCCATGGCGGTAGAAAAAGCTCAATGGAATTGGGCAGGCAAGGTGGACCATCGGCGTTGGGATGCCCCTAAGCTGTAAAAATTCGTGCCCAAGTAGGTCACAGATGTCCCCAAAGTGGCTACAACTGTGGCCGCCAGCTACACCGTATGGGGACATGCTCTAGGTGAATAAACAAAGTAATTTCAACATATTACAGACAAGACCGCGGGACCGTTTTGAGACACAACCGTTTCGCGATCGCACTCACAACCTCTAGTGATCATTCGACGAGCTCAGGTGGAGCAGGCAAGCGTCTCCAGCACACCGACTATACAGATTACAAACCGTTTGGTTTCAAATGTGGATTTGTATGTTTGGCAATTTTAATTGTGTTTTAATGACAAACTTGTCTGTTTTATACCATAAACATGCCAAATTTGGCATTTTTGGTACATTAATCGGGCTTGATGCTTAATTATCTAGAGGCGATGAAGCGCTTTTATGGGATAGCGCCAACCGAGCGAGCACTTGGCTCAAGCCTGAGTGGTCCCCCGGACCGCTTTTGATAATTATTAGGTGAGATAAAAGCCGCTGGATCATGGTCTTGGCGCGTAGAGCTGCAAATTGATCGCTTTTTAGGGTGTCTGCGGCTTGACAGGAGCTGCGGGAAAAGTAATGTTCCCGCTCCCGAAACTGGAAGAGACATGCCTACTATTAATCAGTTGGTCCGAAAGGGCCGAAAAAAGCAGATAGACCGCACCGATTCACCGGCGCTTCAGAACTGTCCACAAAAGCGTGGCGTGTGCACACGCGTGTACACCACGACTCCTAAGAAGCCGAACTCGGCGCTGCGTAAGGTCGCTCGTGTGCGTTTATCAAACGGCATCGAAGCCACCACTTACATTCCAGGTGAAGGCCATAACCTTCAAGAGCACAGCGTTGTGTTGATCCGTGGTGGTCGTGTTAAGGACTTACCCGGTGTGCGCTACCACGTGGTGCGCGGCACGCTTGATGCAGCTGGTGCTGAAGGTCCATCGAATACAAACAAGGCGAACCGAACACAGGGTCGCTCTAAGTATGGCGTCAAACGCCCCAAGAAATAAGGAATAGTTATGCCACGCCGTCGCGAAGTTCCAAAACGCAAAATCCTTCCTGATCCCAAGTTTCACGAGCGCAACGTGGCCAAGTTCATGAACGTGGTCATGAAGGGTGGTAAAAAATCCACAGCTGAAGGCATTGTCTATGGCGCATTTGAAATCATCAATCAGCGCTACAAAGAAGATCCTCTTGATGTCTTCAAGCGTGCGCTTGATAGCGTCAAACCCAAAGTCGAAGTGAAAAGCCGTCGCGTCGGTGGTGCAACCTATCAGGTGCCTGTTGAAGTGCGTTCCGATCGTCGCAACGCTTTAGCCATGCGTTGGCTAACCCAATACAGCCGTCAACGTGGTGAGAAAACCATGATTGAGCGTCTTGCTGCAGAGCTTGTTGAAGCGTCCCAAGGTCGCGGCGGCGCCGTGAAGAAGCGTGAAGATACACACCGTATGGCAGAAGCCAACCGAGCTTTTGCTCACTTTAGGTGGTAGAAAATTTAAGTGTGGGTAGGTCCTTTTGGGAAACCACCTGCAGAGGAGAGCAACGACCCTTAACATGACAAAGCACACATAGACGAGAGCGTCGCTTTAGAACAACTATCAAGTTCTAGTACAAAAAAGTAAGACGTGCTCGAAACCCTTTTCCAGAAGAGTCGATTCGAAGGTAATCGCGGGGCTGGTGAAGGGTTTTGTTGTATTTGGCGGAGCGCACGCTCGTGTGACGCAAGCATCACAAGGTCAGTCGCAAAAATAGTCACCATGGCACGGCAATACCCATTAGAAAGAACCCGTAATATCGGGATTATGGCGCACATCGACGCGGGTAAAACCACGACGACTGAGCGTATTCTTTTCTATACGGGCGTGAACTACAAAATCGGCGAAGTACACGACGGCGCTGCGACCATGGATTACATGGAACAAGAGCAAGAGCGCGGCATCACCATCACATCGGCGGCAACGACCTGTTTTTGGAAGCCGCTTGACGGTCCTTATCAAGACCTCGACTTTCGCATTAACATTATTGATACGCCTGGGCACGTGGACTTTACCATTGAAGTGGAGCGTTCCTTGCGCGTGCTTGATGGTGCGGTGGCTGTGTTTGATGGTGTGGCTGGTGTTGAGCCTCAATCGGAGACTGTCTGGCGCCAAGCCGACAAATACAAAGTGCCGCGCATGTGCTTTGTGAATAAAATGGATAGAGCAGGCGCTAATTTTCCAAAAGCGCTCAAGTCCATTCGTACACGCCTGGGTGCAAACGGTGTGGCCGTTCAAATTCCCATGGGCAGCGAGGAGTTCCACCGTGGCATCATCGACTTAGTGAAAATGAAGGGCATCGAGTTTCAAGATGACAAGCTTGGCGCTGAGTTTAAAGAAGTCGATATCCCTGCTGAGTTTGCTGAAGAGGCTAAGATCTATCGCGATAAATTAATTGAAGCGGTTGCTGAAATCGATGATGCGCTCATGGAACGCTACCTCGAGGGCAACGCCGAGTTTTCGCAAGTTGAAATTCTTGCTGCGCTTCGCAAAGGAACGCTTGCTCAAAGCCTTGTGCCGGTGTTTTGTGGATCGGCTTTTAAGAACAAAGGCGTGCAACAGTTGCTTGATGGCGTCGTAAACTTTTTGCCATCCCCGATGGATGTGCCGCCTGTCCAAGGCCTAAAACCAGGTACGGATGTCGTTGATACGCGAGAGGCATCGGATGATGCACCGTTTAGCGCGCTCGCCTTTAAAATCATCAACGATCCGTTTGTAGGCCAGCTAACGTTCTTGCGTGTGTACTCGGGCTCTGTGCAAAGCGGCACTGCGGTGCTCAACACGACCAAAGATAAGCGCGAGCGCATTGGGCGCTTGTTGCTCATGCACGCCAACAAACGCGAAGACATTAAAGAAATCGAAGCCGGCAATATTTGTGCGGCGGTCGGATTAAAGACGGCCACCACTGGCGATACACTTTGCTCGGACAAAGCGCCGATCCTTTTAGAGCGCATGGAGTTTCCGGATCCGGTGATTTCCGTTGCGGTCGAACCGAAAACCAAAGTCGATCAAACCAAACTGGGTGAATCCTTAGGTAAACTTGCTGCTGAAGATCCTTCCTTCAGGGCGCATACCGATGAAGAAACGGGTCAGACCATTATTTCAGGCATGGGCGAGCTTCATCTTGACATCATCGTCGACCGCCTCAAGCGCGAGTTCAAAGTGGATTGCAACGTGGGTCAGCCTGAGGTCGCCTATCGCGAGGGCATCAAAGACACCGTTAAAATCGAAGGGAAATACGTCAAACAGTCCGGTGGCCATGGAATGTATGGTCACGTATGGCTTGAATTGGGCCCAGGCGAAGCAGGAAAAGGCTTTGTTTTTGAAGATAAGATCGTCGGGGGCACGATACCTCGAGAGTTCATTCCCTCCGTTGAAAAAGGCATTAAAAGCTCGATGCAGCGTGGTGTGTTAGCGGGTTATCCTTTGGTCGATCTGCACGCCAAGCTGGTAGATGGCTCCTATCATGACGTCGATTCTTCGGGTCCAGCTTTTGAAGTGGCTGCCTCGATGGCTTTTAAAGATGGGGCCAAAAAAGCCGGTCTTTTCCTACTTGAACCGGTGATGTCGGTCGAAGTTGTGGTGCCAGAAGAGTACATGGGAGATGTTATTGGTGATTTGAACTCGCGCAGAGGCAAAGTTACTGGTATGGAGGACCGCGGAAACGCCAAAGTGGTCGATGCTGAGGTTCCTCTTGCGACCATGTTTGGTTATTCAACCGATTTGCGAAGTAAAACACAAGGGCGCGCCACATACAGCATGCAGTTTCATCAGTACTCTGCGGTGCCCAGCAACGTACAAGAAGAAATCGTAGCCAAAGTAAGAGGCTTCTGAAGTTTGTTGAAAGATTTAGTTAAGGAGAAAACAGGTTATGTCGAAAGAGAAATTTCAAAGATCGAAACCCCACTTGAACGTTGGCACGATTGGTCACATTGACCATGGAAAAACAACGACCACCGCAGCCATTACCAAGGTGCTGAGCGAGAAGTTTGGCGGCTCTGCGATTTCCTATGCTGACATTGCCAAGGGCGGCACAGTGCGTGACGATAGCAAGATTGTCACGATTGCAGTGAGCCATGTGGAGTACGAGACGGACAACCGTCACTATGCACACGTGGACTGCCCCGGACACGCCGATTACATCAAAAACATGATCACGGGTGCTGCACAGATGGACGGCGCGATTCTGGTGGTAAGTGCTGCCGATGGCCCGATGCCGCAGACCAAAGAGCACGTGCTTTTGGCACGTCAGGTGGGTGTGCCGCAGATCGTCGTGTTCTTGAACAAAGTCGATACGGTGGATGACAAAGATTTGCTTGAGCTTGTGGAGATGGAAGTTCGCGACCTTCTGAGCAAGTACGAGTTTGATGGCGACAACATTCCAGTGGTTCCTGGTAGTGCGCTCGGAGCGCTTCAAGGCAAGCCAGAGGGTGTTGAGTCGATTTTGAACTTGATGAAGGCAGTGGATGAGTGGATCCCCGAGCCAAAGCGCGACATCGACAAGCCATTCTTGATGGCGATCGAAGATGTGTTCAGCATCAAGGGCCGCGGTACGGTGGTGACCGGACGTGTGGAACGTGGAGTGATCAAGGTTGGAGAAGAAGTGGAGATTCTCGGCTTCACGGACCCCAAAAAGACGGTGGTCACTGGCGTGGAGATGTTCCGCAAGCTGCTCGATCAGGGACAAGCTGGAGATAACGTGGGCTGTTTGCTACGTGGTATTGAAAAAGACCAGGTGGAGCGCGGTCAGGTGCTAGCGCATCCCGGAACGCTAAAGACACACAAGAAGTTTGAAGGTGAAGTGTACGTTCTAAAGAAGGAAGAAGGCGGAAGGCACAAGCCGTTCTTTACGAACTACCGTCCGCAGTTCTATATGCGCACAACGGATGTGACCGGAACGATCACCTTGGCAGATGATGTGAAGATGGTGATGCCCGGCGACAACGTAAAGATCAACGTGGAGTTGATTACCGTGGTGGCGCTTGAAGACAAGCAGCGCTTTGCGATTCGTGAAGGTGGCCGCACCGTCGGTGCCGGTGTTGTGACTAAGATTTTGGAGTAAACTGTGGCAACCCAAGCAACAAAAATTAGAATTCGTCTGAAGGCCTACGATCACCGTCTGTTGGATCAGTCGGCAAGCGAGATTGTGGACACTGTCCGGCGCACGGGTGCGCAGGTCGCAGGTCCCATCCCGCTTCCAACACGCATCAACAAGTACACCGTGCTTCGTGGTCCACACGTGGATAAAAAATCGCGCGAGCAGTTTGAAATACGTACACACAAACGCTTACTCGATATTTTAGAGCCAACCCAACAGACTCTCGATGCTTTGATGAAGCTCGATTTGTCAGCTGGCGTTGACGTAGAAATCAAATCCTAAGAGTACATCATGGCAAAAATCGAAGTATACGATCTAAAACGGAAAAAAGTGGGTGAGCTTGAGCTCGCTGATGAAGTCTTTGCGGCTGAAGTCAACGAAGCCTTGCTCTACGATGTGCTCAAAGCTCAGCTTGCATCCAAGCGCAGCGGCACGGCCAAGACCAAGAACCGTGCAGAGGTTTCTGGTTCCACGCGCAAGATTTACAAGCAAAAAGGAACCGGTCGTGCACGTCACGGCGGGATCCGGGCGCCCATCTTTGTGGGTGGCGGTCAAGCGCATGGGCCTCAGCCAAGAGACTACAGCTATCGTCCTCCTCGCAAAGTACGCGTTGGGGCTTTGCGTAGTGCGCTTTCTTTGAAAGCTAAAAGAAGGCAAACTCACAGTGGTTGATGGTTTTGAGCTTGCAGAGACCAAAACCAAGACCTTGAACGATGTGCTCAAAGCCCTCAAAGTCGTCAAGAGCTCACTTATTGTTGATAAAGACAGCAATGACAAGCTTCGGCTAAGTGCCCGAAACCTTGAAAAGCATCAATATCTTCCTCCCGAGGGAGTTAACCTTTACGACTTGCTACGTCATGAGCATTTGGTGGTCACCAAAGAAGCTGCCATGGCATTGCAAGATCGATGCAAGAGCGCGTGAGGTAGATTGTGCAAATAGAAGACATTATTAAAAAACCTTTAGTTTTGACGGAAAAGGGAAATACCCTTCGCGAGCAAGAGAACACCTACTTGTTTGAGGTCGATCTGCGCGCCAATAAAGCTGAAATCCGCAACGCGGTTGAATCGCTTTTCAACGTCCATGTTGACAATGTTCGCACGCTTATCATGCGCGGACAGATGCGACGCATGGGTCGTGGATACGCTAAAACTAGAAACTGGAAAAAAGCCATGGTGACTTTGAAGCCTGGCCAACAAATCGAAATGTTTGAAGGGGCCTGATCATGCCAGTAAGACGTTTTAAACCGACATCACCTGCGCGCCGTTACTTTGAAGTCAACACTTTTGAGAACATAAGCAAGGAGCGACCGCTCAAAAAGCTTACTGAAGCTCAGAGCAGCACGGCAGGTCGTAACAATCTTGGACGCATTACTTCGCGTTTTCGTGGAGGCGGTCACAAGCACAAATACCGTTTGATTGATTTCAAACGAGGCAAGATTGGTGTGCCAGGCAAAGTGCATTGGATTGAATACGATCCAAACCGCAGTGCGCACATTGCTCTTATTCACTACGTTGATGGAAGCAAAGCTTACATGCTTGCCCCCGATGGCTTGAGTGCTGGAGATGAAGTCCTTTCGTCCCGAAATGCGGACATCAAACCGGGCAACGCCATGCCTCTTCGGCACATGCCGCTGGGCACTATGGTTCATGCGATTGAAATGAAGCCTGGCAAAGGGGCACAGCTTGTGCGCTCCGCAGGAACAGCGGCGCAGCTTATGGCTAAAGATGGCGATTATGCTCAGGTCAGGTTGCCGTCTTCAGAGGTGCGAATGGTGCATTTGGACTGCCGCGCTACGGTCGGGCAAGTCTCCAACGCTGAGCATGCACGTATCTCGATTGGTAAAGCTGGAAGATCCCGTTGGCTTGGACGTCGTCCGCATAACCGCGGTGTGACCATGAACCCAGTGGATCATCCTATGGGTGGTGGTGAAGGCCGTACCTCCGGTGGTCGTCACCCTTGCTCGCCTTGGGGTCAGAAGTCCAAAGGTCTAAAAACAAGAACGAACAAACGAAGCGACAAGTTTATCGTCAAACGTCGCTCGAAGAAGTGAGAGAGTTAGAAGATGGCACGTTCAGTTAAAAAAGGTCCTTTCATTGATTCGCACTTGGAAAGCAAAGTGGACAATGCGCAGAAGAACAATGAGAAGAAAATCATCAAAACTTGGTCTCGCCGTTCGACGATTACACCCGATTTCGTTGGTTTGACCTTTGCAGTTCATAATGGCCGTAAGTTTGTCACTGTATTTGTGACTGAAAATATGGTCGGGCACAAAATGGGTGAATTTGCGCCAACTCGGACCTTTACCGGACATGCGGCTGACCGCAAAACCGGCAAGAAGGTCAATCCGACCACAGGAAAACGCTAAATGTTTGAAGTAGAAGTAGAATCTAGCCGGGTTAAACGGCTTTATCGTAGTGCGGTCGCCTTGAGCGTTTGGGCCGGCCATGCTACAGACCTGACCCTTTTTCGGCTCCCGGTAGCGAAGAAGAAAGACGATTAGGAGAGGCTCATGGAGGCGGTTGCTAAAGCTCGATTCGCACGAATATCCCCGCGTAAAGCGCGAGTGATTGTTAATCTTGTGCGTGGCAAAAATGCGGCAGAAGCGCTGGATATTCTTCGTTTTACGAGAAAATCTGCAGCGCCGCTCGTGGCGAAGCTCATTGACAGCGCGATAGCCAATGCACGCGACAAGGATGATGCTGTTAACCTAGACGCGCTTTTCGTAAGCGAGGCCTTTGCAAACAAGGCACCAGATTCGATGATGCGTCGTTGGCGTCCACGGGCACAAGGCCGGGCCACGCGTATTGTTAAAGGCATGAGCCACATCACTGTGGTCCTCAGTCAAAGAGAGGGTAAGAACTAAATGGGCCAGAAAACACATCCGTTTGGCTTTCGGCTTGGAGTGACCCGCACCTGGAACTCTAAGTGGTATGGCGATAAGCAATATTCACGTTGGCTTCATGAAGATCTTAAGCTTCGTGAGACCATTAAGAAGAAGTTCATGCACGCGGGCATTGCTGGCATTGAGATCGAGCGCGCAGCAAATAAAGTTAAAGTTGTCATCGCTACTTCACGTCCCGGTATCATTATTGGCAAGCGTGGTGCCGGTGTTGAGCAACTCAAGGCTGAGCTTCAGAAGCTTACCGAAAACGAGCTTTACATCGACATTCAAGAGGTGCGTCGTGCGGAAACCAACGCCCAGTTGGTTGCTGAAAACATCGCAACACAGCTTGAGCGTCGCGTTTCTTTTCGCCGCGCTATGAAAAAAGCCATGTCAACGGCCATGAAATTTGGAGCCAAGGGTGTCCGTGTTTATGCCGGAGGCCGTCTTGGTGGCGCGGAAATCGCGCGCTCCGAAAGTTACCGCGAAGGTCGTGTGCCTTTGCATACGCTTCGTGCCGACATCGAATTTGGAGTGGCTACGGCGCACACTACCTACGGTGCCATTGGTGTTAAATGTTGGATTTTTAAAGGTGAAGTTCTTCCACAGCGTCAGTGGCGCGGTGGTCAGGCTCAGCAAGCGCGGGGATAAGCCATGTTAAGTCCAAAACGAACAAAATTCAGAAAGCAAATGAAGGGCCGTATGCGCGGCGTAGCGCACCGCGGTAGCGATGTGTCCTTTGGCGATTACGGGTTGCAGGTCCTTGGTTGTGGCCGCATTTCTGCTCGGCAAATCGAAGCTGCTCGTATGGCGATTCAGCGTCACGTCAAACGTCAAGGCAAACTCTTTATTCGCGTATTTCCTGACAAGCCCATCACCAAAAAGCCACTTGAAACTCGTATGGGTAAAGGTAAAGGCAGTGTTGAAGAATGGGTGAGTGTCGTTCGACCAGGCAAGGTACTCTACGAGATTGAGGGTGTTCCAGAGGCGATTGCCGAAGCAGCATTCAGACTTGCCAGCGTGAAGCTACCGTTGCCAACGCGATTTATTCGCCGTGAGGATCAGTTATGAAGTTCGAAGAAATCAAAGAGCGATCCACAGATGATCTGGAAGGTTTGGAAAAGGAACTGCGAAGGGAACTTTGGCAGGCTCGTTTCGCCAATGCGACAAATCAACTCGAGGACACCGCAAAAATCAAGCGTTTGCGCCGTGACATTGCTCGGGCAAAAACACTAAAAACCCAACGTCTTTCCCAAAGCCAAGCAAATGAGGCCGGTCAATGAATAGTCCCCTAAACACAGCGCAAAGCGCAAAGGCAACTGAGCCGACTACCGAGCGTGGCAGCCGAAGGCGCCTGTCTGGTCGTGTGGTCAATGACACTTCCAACCCAAAGCGTGCTCAAAAGACCGTGGTGGTTGAAGTCGTCCGTCGTTTCCGTGATCCGGTGTACGGAAAATACGTGAAGCGTCGTAAGCGCTACCACGCCCATGATGAAACCAACACTTACCAGACACGTGATTTGGTTGAGATAAAAGAAAGCCGTCCGCTTTCAGCAACCAAGCGTTGGATCGTAACCCGCTTGCTTGAGCGTCCGGAGGAGGTCTAAGCATGATTCAGGTGCAAACAGAGCTTGATGTGGCTGACAACAGTGGCGCAAAATGTGTGGAATGTATCAAGGTACTAGGTGGATCTCGCCGTCGTTATGCCAGTTTAGGTGACGTCATCGTGGTTTCCATTAAAGAAGCACTACCAGCTTCCCGTGTAAAAAAGGGTGAAGTGGCTCGTGCAGTGGTGGTTCGTACCACCAAAGAGTGTGCGCGGCCTGATGGCACGTACATTAAGTTCGACGGCAACAGTGCTGTGCTGATCAACGCACAGAAAGAGCCGATCGGAACCCGTATCTTTGGACCGGTGGCTCGCGAGCTACGTAACCGTCGGTTTATGAAAATTATTTCTTTGGCTCCAGAGGTTGTGTGATGGCTGCTCGCATCAAGAAAAATGATTTAGTGGAAGTGATTGCAGGCCGCAACAAGGGTGACCGTGGTCGAGTGCTGCGAATATTCAAAGACACCGATCGGGTGATTGTCGAAAACGTCAATCGCGTCAAACGTCATCAGAGCCCTCAGCGTTTTAAGGAAGCCGGCATCGTTGAAAAGGAAGCCCCTATTCATATTTCCAACGTTATGCCTGTGGATCCAAAGACGGATAAAGCAACGCGTGTTCGGTACACGATGTCCAAAGACCAAACAAAAAATCGCACAGCCGCTCGCAGCGGAAGTAGCTTGGAAAGCTAAACGGAGTTCGTGATGCAGCAGAATGTCCCTCGATTATTAAAGAAATATAAAGAAACGGTAATTCCTGCTCTGATGAGCGAGCTTGGATTGAAAAATCCAATGGAAGTACCCAAGCTTGAACGCATTGTGTTGAACATGGGGCTTGGACGCGCTGTTGTGAGTCCTAAGCTTATTGAACAATCCACAGTGGAGCTTGCTGCCATCACTGGCCAAAAGCCGGTTGTCACGCGTGCCAAAAAGTCCATAGCGAGTTTTAAACTGCGCGAAGGCCAAGCCATTGGTGCCATGGTCACTCTTCGACAGAGTCGTAAATGGGAGTTTTTGGAGCGTTTGATTTCCTTGGCTCTGCCCCGTGTTCGCGACTTTAAAGGCGTTAGTCCTAAGGCCTTCGATGGTCGAGGTAACTACACTCTGGGAATCCGTGAGCAGATTGTGTTTCCAGAAATCGATTTTGACAAAGTCGATCAGACCACAGGTCTGAACATTACTTTTGTTACTAATGCACAAACCGATGAGCATGGCCGCGCGTTGTTGCGCCATCTCGGAATGCCTTTCCGGAACTAGGAGATCGTTATGGCTAGCGCACAAGCTTTTGCAAAACTCGTAAGAAAACAGAAATTCGCCGTTCGGCACCGCAACCGTTGCAAGTGTTGTGGTCGTCCGCGCGGTTTTTATCGTAAATTTCAACTTTGTCGCATTTGTTTGCGCAAACTCGCGCTCGCTGGGGATGTTCCTGGCGTGACGAAATCAAGCTGGTAGAGGAATAAACGCTATGATGACCGACCCACTCGCTGACATGTTAGCCCGTATTCGTAACGCGATTCTTGCGCGTCATGAACACACACTAGTTCCAGCGTCGAAGCTCAAAGAAAAAGTCGCGCAAATCCTCAAAGCCGAGGGTTACATCGAAGACTACAAAATCGAACAGAACCGTTTTCCCGTGATTCAGATTCAGCTTAAGTATGGAGCAGAACGGCAATCAGCTATTGCAGGTCTAAAGCGTGCGAGTAGGCCTGGCCGCCGTTTTTACGTAGGCCATGAAGACATTCCTGAGGTTCATAACGGTATGGGCCTTGCTATCCTATCAACGTCCAAAGGTGTGCTTAGCGACCATGATGCGCGCAAAGAGCGCGTGGGCGGTGAAGTACTTTGTGAGGTATGGTGATGCCTGCGACTGAAGATAAAATAAATGAGATCAAACACTCTCGTCTTGGCAAACGTCCAGTGGAAGTTCCTCAAGGCGTTGATGTGAAGATTGATAATGGCTTCGTGCACGTCAAGGGCCCAAAAGGAGAGACCACCAATTCGATTTCTCCTTTGGTGGAAATTACCAAAGACGATGGCAAGCTTTCAATCGTGCCTAAGGTTGGTGGTCCACGAGGCGCTCAGTTTCAGGGCCTTACACGTTCGATTTTGTTGAACATGATCGAGGGCGTTCACAAAGGTTACGAAAAATCCTTGGATTTGTATGGCGTTGGATACCGCGCTGAACTAAAGGGCTCTCAGCTGACTATTGCTGCTGGTCTTTCGCATACCGTGACTTTGAATCTTCCTGAAGAAATCAAAGCTAAAGTGGAAGTTGTTGATGAAGGTGGACAGAAGCGTCCTCGCTTGATTCTTAGTTCACATCGAAAAGACTTGTTGGGCCAAGTTGCGGCTCATATTCGTTCGCTCCGGCCACCTGAGCCTTACAAAGGCAAGGGCATTCGGTACACCGGCGAGCGGATTCGTGAGAAAGCTGGCAAGGCCGGCGGGAAAGGGAAATAAGTCATGGCGCAGAGTGTTACAGGTCGTGAGCGACGTAAGCGTCGTATTCGTAAGAAAATATTTGGTGATGCGGCGCGCCCCCGTCTAAGCGTTTTCCGAAGCGCGAAGCATATTTACGCACAGGTTGTCGATGATCTTGCGGGCAATACCTTGGCTTATGCATCTTCTACTGTGTCAAAGGACATTCAAGGTGTGAAGACGGAACAAGCGAAGGCTGTTGGAAAGAGCATTGCCGAAGCTTGCAAGAGCAAGGGAATTGAACAAGTGGTCTTTGACCGCAATGGATACATCTATCACGGACGAATCCGTGCACTAGCCGATGCTGCTCGCGAAGCAGGGCTCAAATTTTAGGAGAGATTGATGTCGAATTTTATTGATCCAAATACTCTAGAAGATTTGCAAGAACGTGTTGTTCACATCAATCGTGTTGCGAAGGTTGTCAAAGGCGGTCGCCGCTTTAGTTTCAGCGCTCTTATCGTGGTTGGCGACGGCAAAGGTCATGTTGGTGTAGGTCTAGGCAAGGCGAACGAAGTGCCCGATGCGATTCGCAAAGGTAACGACAAAGCTCGTAAATCGTTGTTCAAGATTCCGTTGGTTGGTGGCACGATTCCGCATCGCGTCGTGGGTCACTACGGTGCTGGTAACATTTTGCTTCGTCCGGCCAGTCCGGGTACTGGCGTTATCGCCGGTGGCGCAGTGCGCGCTGTGGTTGAAGCAGCTGGCATTCGTGATGTGCTCTCCAAGATCCTAGGAACAACAAATCCTAACAATGTTGTGCATGCAACGATCACCGCACTCAAAGAGCTTGAGTCGGTTGAACAGATTGCTTCCCGCCGCGATAAATCTGTAGAGGAGGTTGTGGCATTATGAGTGGCAAACTAAAATTAACCCAGATTCGAAGCGGTATCGGACGTCCTCAGAATCAACGTGCGGTGCTTCGTGGCTTAGGACTTCGAGGTCCACATAGTTCAGTTGAGGTGGAAAACACACCAAGCTTTCGCGGCATGGTGAAAAAGGTTCTCCATTTGGTGAAAGTGCAGGAACAACAATGACAACGACTGAAAACCAAGTGCCCATTCTTTCCAGGCTTCGTCCGCCTGCAGGCGCAGTGCGAAATAAAAAGCGCAAGGGCCGTGGAGCAGGTTCTGGTTTGGGGAAAACCGCGGGTAAAGGTCAAAAGGGCCAAAAAGCACGTCATCCAGGAGACTTCGGTAAGTTGCACTTTGAAGGTGGTCAGACACCGATGCAACGTCGATTGCCAAAAATGGGTTTCAAGCCTTTAAACTCAAAAGAGTATGCGATTGTGAATCTATTGAGTTTGGAAGCTTTTGATGCTGGATCGACAGTGGATCGCGCAAGCTTGAAAGATGCGGGTCTTATCCGTCGGACTCCTGCCCCTATCAAGATCTTGGGTGGTGGAGAGCTCAGCAAAGCGCTTACGGTTAAAGCAGAAGCTTTTAGTAAGTCAGCCAAAGAAAAAATCGAAAAAGCGGGCGGTCAAGCTATCGTAATCGAAGCCGCTGCAAAAAAAACCAACCGGAGTGAATAACTCCCGAGCCGATAAGGGTCTTTGATGAGCAGCTTTGCGAACATTGCCAAAATCCCTGAGCTGAGACGCAGGATTCTATTCACTGTCGGCATGCTTGCCGTCTACCGTGTTGGCGTATTCGTTACGACTCCAGGTGTGGATCGTAACGTGATGCGAGACATCATGCAGCAGCAGTCGGGCTCCTTTTTGGGCATGTTCAATATGTTTACCGGTGGTGCGCTCGAGCAACTCTCGATTTTCGCACTCGGTATTATGCCCTATGTTACGGCCAGTATCATTTTACAGCTCATGACGGTGGTTGTTAAGCCGCTCGATGAGCTGCGCAAAGAGGGTGAGGCTGGGCGCCGAAAGATCAATCAGTATACGCGCTACGGAACGGTCATTATCAGCATCATCCAAAGCACCGGTATTTCAATTTACCTGCAACAACTCACCAGTCCAAACGGCGCAAACGTGGTGCGTGACCCAGGTCCATTTTTTATCTTCCTCACTATCGTGTCACTCACGACTGGTACCGCTTTTATTATGTGGCTTGGTGAGCAGATCACCGAGCGTGGTATTGGCAATGGTATCTCGTTGATCATTTTTGCGGGCATCGTGGCTGGATTGCCGCGTGCTGCACTGGCAACCTTTGACCAAGTCAAGCAAGACAACATCAAGCCTGTGCCTCTGCTTTTGATATCACTAATCATGATGGTAGTGATTCTTACCATTGTGTATTTCGAGCGCGCACAGCGCCGCGTACCGGTGCATTACGCTAAGCGGGTCATCGGCAAAAAAATGTACGGTGGGCAGACCTCACATCTGCCTTTGCGCGTCAATGCTTCAGGTGTGATTCCGCCTATTTTCGCTTCATCGTTGCTCATGTTTCCAAACACATTGGCCAACCTCAAGATCCCTGGCATGCAAGAGCTAAGCAGCTGGCTTGTCCCCGGCGATTGGCGTTACATGGTAGTTTACATGTCCATGATCGTCTTTTTCTGCTTTTTCTATACAGCAGTGACCTTTCAACCTGTTGAGGTGGCGGACAATCTCAAGAAGCAGAACGCGTTTATTCCTGGAGTGCGGCCCGGAAAGCAGACAGCGGACTTTATTGATCGTGTCATGACGCGCATTACTTTTGGTGGTGCTTTTTACGTAGCGACTGTGTGTGCTGTGCCAGATCTTCTGCGTAGTTGGTTTCACGTGCCCTTTTATTTCGGCGGAACCTCCATCATGATCGTTGTGGGTGTGGCCTTAGACACGGTCCAGCAAATCGAATCTCATCTTATTACAAGACACTATGAGGGTTTGACCGGCTCCAGCGGTCCACGCATCCGCGGCAGAAAGGCCATGGCGTGAGCCTCGATCTGGTACTTTTTGGTCCTCCGGGTGCAGGAAAAGGCACTCAGGCCAAACGCTTGGTGGAGCTTCGGGGTATTCCGCAGTTCTCTACCGGCGATGTTATGCGAAAAGAACGTGATTCTGGCTCGGAGCTGGGAAAGCGTTTCGCCGAATACATGGGTGCAGGAAGGCTTGTGCCGGACGAGCTCGTGCTGGAACTCGTCGCCAAGCGGCTTACTGAGGACGATGCTAAAAACGGTGTAATTTTCGATGGTTACCCGCGAACCGTCGCTCAAGCTGAGGCGTTGGACGTCCTGCTAGCCCGGATTAATCGAAAAATAGACCAAGTTATAGCCATTGATGTTCCCCTGGAAAGCTTGGTGGAACGCGCTGTTGGAAGAAGAGTGTGCCAGACCTGTGGACACATCTTTCATTTGCGCTATAATCCGCCGCCTTCGCCCGAGGACTGCTCTCGTGGCGTTTGTAAGCTGATTCAGCGGAAGGACGACACAGAAGAAGTCGTTCGGAAGCGCTATGAGGAGTACCAAGAGAAAACTGAACCTGTTTTGAGGCACTACGAGACACAAAATGTAGTGACTCATATCGAAGGTGAAGGCTCTTTGGACGATGTGACGGGACGAATAACAAGCGTGATTAACGCAGCTTGATGTAGGGGAAGCCATGAAAGTAAGGCCAAGCGTCAAAAAAATCTGTGAAAAATGTAAAATCATCCGTCGCAAGGGCGTCGTGCGTGTTATATGCACCAACCCTCGTCACAAACAACGGCAAGGATAAGGTAGAAGAACCATGGCTCGTATAGCAGGCGTAGACATTCCAGGTCGCAAGCATATTACCATTGCATTGCGTTACATTTACGGAATCGGCCCAAACATTTCGAAACAAATTTGTCAGGAAGCAAACATTCCTGAAAATAAAATTGCCGACGATCTTGATGAAAACGAAATGAAGCGCATTCGTGAGATCATCGATGGAAAATTTAAAGTAGAAGGTGATCTTCGACGCGAAATATCCATGCACATTAAACGTTTAATGGACTTGGGTTGCTATCGTGGTTTGCGTCACCGACGTGGACTTCCTGTTCGCGGACAACGAACTCACACGAACGCTCGTACTCGAAAAGGACCGCGTAAGGGCGTCCTTAGAAAGTAGAAGTTAGGAAAGCATTATGGCAAAGCCAACAGCAAGCAAAACAAAGCGCAAAGTTAAAAAGAACGTTCCCACTGGGATAGCGCACATTCAGTGTACCTTTAACAACACCTTGGTCACTGTCACCGATCCACGCGGCAACGTTGTGTCGTGGTCAAGTTCAGGCGCTAGAAACTTTAAAGGCTCTCGAAAGAGTACGCCCTTTGCTGCTCAACTTGCTGCTGAAGATGCTGCACGTAAAGCACAAGATCATGGCATGCGAGCACTTGCTGTGTTTATCAAAGGTCCAGGTTCTGGCCGAGAGCAAGCGCTCCGTGCTTTTCAAAACGTTGGAATGAAAGTCACACTGATCCGGGATATTACTCCCATTCCACACAACGGGTGCCGTCCACCGAAGCGACGAAGGGTTTAGGAGTCGAAATGGCTAGGTATATTGGTCCAGTTTGCAAGCAGTGTCGTCGTGAGAACATGAAACTCTTCCTAAAGGGAGAGCGTTGTTACACGGATAAATGTTCCTTTGATCGCCGTCCTTATCCTTCAGGTCAGCACGGTCAACGGCGCTCTAAAGTTACAGAATACGGCTTACGTCTTCGTGAGAAGCAAAAGGTGCGCCGTATGTATGGCGTGCTCGAAAAGCAGTTCCGCAAATATTTCCAGATGGCAGACCGTGTTAAAGGCGTTACGGGTGAACAGCTACTTAACCTGCTTGAACGACGTTTAGACAACGTGTGTTTCCGTCTTGGTTTTGCGGCAACTCGCGCGGAGTCACGTCACCTTGTTCGGCACAAGCATGTGACCGTCAACGGTAAGTCAGTCAATATTCCATCTTTTCTCGTTAAGCCTGGCGATACCATTGCGATTCGAGAAAAGAGCAAGCAGATGGTCCGCATTCAAAGTGCGATAGACAATGCGGAGCGCCATGGTATGCCCGAGTGGCTTGAAATCGATAAGGCCAATTTCTCAGGCACTATCAAGACCCTTCCAAGCAGAAGTGAATACCCTCCCGATTCAGGAACAGCTGATCGTTGAGTTCTACTCCCGATAGTATCCAGCAAGGAAAGAAACACATGAGCACGATTGTTAGTCGAAACTGGAGAGATCTTATTAAGCCACGCAGCATTCCTGTGGACAGCGAGTCAGTGACCGCTACCTATGGAAAGTTTGTCTGTGAGCCGCTTGAGCGCGGTTTTGGCATTACCCTTGGAAACTCGTTGCGCCGGGTGCTGTTGTCTTCATTGCAAGGTGCAGCCATCAGCAAAGTGAGGATCGATGGTGCTTTGCACGAGTTTACCTCGGTGCCTGACGTCGTCGAAGATGTCACGGATATTGTGCTTCGACTCAAGCAAGTTGTTGTTCGTGCCCATACTGCTAAGACACACACTGTCTACCTTGACAAAGAAGGACCGTGCGAGATTAAAGCCGGCGACATTCAAGTCACCGATCAGGTTGAAGTGCTCAATCCCGATCATGTGATTTGCAACGTAGCCAAGGGCGGTCGTTTTAAAGCAGAGCTCATTGTAAACGTAGGCCGTGGTTATGTGCCTTCGGATCGAAACAAAGATCCCGAGGATCCCCTTGGCACGGTTGCCATTGACGCGCTCTTTTCACCGATTCGCAAAGTCAACTACACGGTAACCAATGCGCGTGTTGGGCAGATCACCGACTACGATAAGCTTACGCTGGAAGTGTGGACCGATGGCTCTGTTACTCCACAAGATGCCGTGGCCTATGCTGCCAAAATACTTAAAGAGCAGCTTACTATCTTCATTAACTTTGAAGAGACAGAAGAGCCTGAGCTTTTTGAAAAGCAAGAAGAAGAGCCGCTCAACGAGAATCTTTTCCGTAGTGTTGAAGAACTAGAGCTTTCGGTGCGTTCGGCAAACTGTCTGCAGAATGCAAACATCAACTTCATCGGTGAACTCGTTCAACGTACCGAAGCTGACATGCTCAAGACCAAAAACTTTGGTCGTAAGTCTTTGAAAGAGATTCGCGAGATTCTCTCACGCATGGGCCTATCCTTAGGTATGCGTATTGATAACTGGTCAGAAATGTTGGAACGCTGGAAACAGCAGCAAGCTCAGAAAAACTAGGTAAAGGTCGCCATGCGTCACCAAAAAGCGGGAAGAAAATTCGGAAGAAATACCAGCCATCGTCGTGCCATGTTTCGTAACTTGGTGGGTAACTTGGTGTTGCATGAACGCATTGAGACTACGGATGCCAAGGCGAAAGAGCTTCGGCGTATCGCTGAGCGCTTGGTCTCTCAAGCATTGCGTTTAGGCGACAATCTTATTGTGGATGTTGGCAAGCTCAAGACTCCAGAGGAGCGCGAGGGTGTCATGGCTTCTCGCTTGAATGCTCAGCGTCAAGTTGCACGCTTTTTGCCAAAAGCTATGGCAAAGACCAAATCTGACGGTGATATTGAAGATGTGGATCTTGTCTACAAGCTTTTCCACGACATCGCGCCACGGTATTTGGATCGCGTGAAGGCGGGAAAAGGCGGTGGTTACACCCGCATCATCAAAGGCAAACTTCGTCGTGGCGATAACGCACCGATGTCTTACATTGAGTTTGTGTCGGGCGGGAAGGCTGCTGCAGCACCCAAGCCAAAAAAGAGCGCTGTAGGCAAATCGACTGAAGTAGCAGCAGAGGCAAAAGAAGCTGCGCCCAAAAAAGCGAAAGCAACCACGGCCAAAGCAAGCGAGAAAAGCGCTGCGAAAGAAGCTGCCCCTAAAAAGGAATCAAAGAAAGCAAAAGCGGACTCAACCAAGAAGTAGTTGACCGTTGCTTTCGTTTTGCGGGTTCTTTGAATTCGCTGCCGCCCTTAAGGGACGATTCGAAAATCGGGAAACTCTCCGGTGAAACCGCGCCATTTTGTTTCGATAGCATCGACTCTGGAGGTTGTGGGCCCCTCTTGTGCCCAGGCTAGGAATTCCTTGACGCAACCTTCTTCGCCCTCCACTAGGGCCTCTAGGCTGCCGTCTGGGCGGTTTTTAACCCATCCTGTCAGTCCAAGCTGTTTTGCTTCACGGCGTGCGCTTGCACGAAAGAAAACCCCTTGAACACGTCCGCGAACCACTAATTGTAACCGTTTTTGAGCCATATCAATTGCAGACGATCTTACACGACTCACCCTGCTTGCCAAGCTATATACTCATCTGAGCCCTGTGCCTTTTCCGTTGAGCAGCAATACGATGTTCTACTTGCCAAGGCCTCGGGAGTAAGGTAAATGCACTTCTTTGGAGTTAGGTCATGAAAACTGGAATACACCCAGAATATAACGAAGCTACGGTTACCTGTGCCTGCGGTGAAAGCTACCAAACACGTTCCACTCGTGGTTCGTTCAGCGTTGACATTTGCGCAGCTTGTCATCCCTTTTTTTACTGGAAAGCAAAAGATGGTTGATACCGCCGGCCGTGTGGAACGTTTCAAGCGCAGATACGGCGTAAAGAAACAAGCCTAGGGTTAATAACAACTTGTCGAGCAAAAAAGTAGATTTCCACGCCCACCGAGACGCGGCTTATCTGCTCGGAACTCCTCCTCCTATGCCGATGTGTAATCGTCGTTGTTGCTGTGGGGGCTCTCGCTCCTAGACCGTCCCGGAAATCTTCATGCTAGATATGCTTTGTTTTTGTGAACAGGACCCTAAGGATGAAAATTTTGTAGCGTTGCCCAAGGCTGACGAATGCTTCCTTTAGATAAACTTGAGGACCTGTGTGTTCGGCACGCCCGGCTTGAGCAGCTCCTTTGTGATCCAGATGTGCTTTCTGATTCGAAGCGTTTCATGGACCTGAATAAGGAGCGTGCTGAACTCAGCGAAGTGGTTAGCTCGTATTCGGAATACAAAAAAGTTCAGGCGCAGCTTAACGAAGATCGCGAAGCTTTGAATGATCCCGAATAGGGAAATGGTTCAGGAAGAAATTCCCGAACTTGAAGGCAAGCTAGAAGAACTAGAAAAACAGATTCAGTTTCTGCTTATTCCATCCGACCCCAATGATGCCAGAAACACCATCCTGGAGATACGTAGCGGCACGGGAGGCGAAGAGGCAGCTCTATTTGCAGCGGACCTATTTCGTATGTACGGTCGATACGCGGAGTCAAAAAAATGGAAAGTGGAAGTGATGTCCATCAGTCCGGCGGCTGCGGGTGGTTTGAAAGAAGTTATTGCCCTTATTAGCGGCGACAGTGTTTATTCCAACTTGCGCTACGAGGGCGGCGTTCATCGTGTGCAACGGGTTCCGGCCACTGAGACCCAAGGACGTGTCCATACTTCAACAGCGACAGTTGCTGTTTTGCCCGAAGCCGAAGAAGTCGACGTGCAAGTGAACGATGCCGATCTTGAGATGAGCATTGCGGCTTCGGGTGGACCGGGCGGACAGGGCGTCAACACAACCAATTCCGCTGTGCAGCTTTTGCACAAACCAACGGGAATCATCGTTAAATGCCAGGATGAGCGTTCTCAGATCAAGAACAAAGCTAAGGCCATGAAAGTGTTGCGTTCCCGTTTGCTCAAGATTGAACAGCAGGCGCAAGCAGATGCGATTTCTGCAGAACGTCGCGACATGGTGGGATCCGGTGAACGTTCAGAAAAAATTCGTACGTACAACTACCCGCAAAACCGAGTGACCGACCACCGTTTGGGTCTCACATTGCACAAACTCGATTTGATTGTTGAAGGACATATCGAAGAAAATTAGACCGCTCTGAAAACTTACCATCAAGCAGAGCTCCTCAAAGCTCAACAAAACGCTGATTAGGGAATGTCTTGAATCACTATCCGAGGATACCCTTGGGATCGGCATGTTTAAGAATCTCGGATAAGTAAGGCGCATCAACGGTATTTTGCCGAGCTGGAGCAATAACCGAAGAGCCAATAGCCGAGGCCTTTCCATTAAACTGTTTGATAACTTCGCTTAAAATTGCCTTGTTCGCATGGCAAAATGGTCCATCTTCATCAAGATAAACGACAAGCTTTGATCCGGGGCCAGAAGCGTCAACGAGAAAATAGCTGCCCCGTAGACCCGAGGCTCTAAGCCATGCTTTTGCCTGACCGGCATCGCTACGTGTCTCAAACACGAAATCCTTGCGTATTAAGTTTTGGTAAAAGCGAATTGCAAAGGTAGCTTCCGTGACGACGGCGTACTTGCTGCGTGTTCCAACAAATAATGGCCAAAGTTCTGGACCCATGGCTTTACGTGGGGCCGGCCGACAACGCATTTTACTGCCGTCGCTTCGCACAGCAACAAGTCCCAAAAGACAGGCCGAAAGAGGCTCGACCTCGCTTGTCTCCGCACCGATAAGGCCTGTTGCAATCCATTCGCTCACACTCAGATTCAGTTGCATCGGAGCAGCACGTCTCATAAACCCCGCGGTCTTAAGATGCCTATCTAAGTTCCGTAGTGACATCCCACCGTGAACCGTTACAATATGATCGAGTTCGTTGATAGCGATGTGCGTGTTCATTTGAGCAAGCGACAGCACGAAACAACTTCGCGGATCGCGTCGACTTCCTGGAGCACATGCGCGAAGATTATAAGCGTCAGCGAGCTCCAAGATGCGACAAACTTGTTCTGTGCTATTTGGAAGCAAGGTTGTGCCTTCGGAGAGTGACCGGGTTTTTGTGATGCCTTCGGTTTCAATGCTTTGATAGAAAGTTTGCTGCGACATAGCTCAATCTTTCGGGACAAGCGCTCCAGGATTAAGAATGCCTTGTGGGTCGAACACTCGCTTAAGCTGGCGTAAGGTCCTGAAGTTGTTTGCTGAATCTTTTCCCAGTGCTTCTAATTTCGCACGGCCGATGCCATGATGATGAGAAACGCTGCCGCCTTGTCTAAGCACTTCGTCTAAAGCGCTTTTCCAGGCATTGTCATAGATGGATAAAGCATCCTTGTTTCTTCCTGGGTGCCTCGCAAAAGTAAAATAGATCGACGCTCCGGAAGGATAAGCATGACTAAAATGAGCCATCACAAATGCGTGTTTACTGAGAGCTCGACGTACTGCATAGTAAGATTCCGTTAGCTGACTCCAACCTACCGCAATTTCCATTGTATCAACGAAGGCACCCGCGCTCATGACAGGTGACTGTCTAAAACTAACAGCGTGGCGATGGTCAAACCAATGTTTTGCTGGGCGCTCACCGAGAAAATCTCCCCCATGCTCATGAGCGAGCCCAAGAAAATGTCGAAATTCGCTTTCCGCCATCGCTTCGTTGTCTTCCCAAACAAGAATCAGCAGGGGTCGGAAGAGGGCCAAGCTCTCAATTATACTCCTGCTCATCCCTAGAAGTTTAGGGTAGCGTAGCAAATGCCCATAGAGCAGTTGATGGCGGGGGCTGAGAATTCCGGAGCGAGTTTCCTGGAATACTTTTGCTTCAGCTTCTTCTGGATGCTCCAAGTGGCGCTTGGCAAACGCACTGTCGAGAGGATCATAGAGACGACAGACCGCAGGGCGAAGTCCGGCCTGAAAAGCTCTTCGAATGGTTTCAGTGCCATCTTCAATGGTCTCAAAGTCAAAAGCTGCAAAACGTCGGTGTTCTGGCGCAGGATTAATGCGTAACGAAGCTTCGCCGAACACACAAAGAGTTCCCTCGTTGCCGATGAGCAATGGTCCAAGAGTTGCGCTACTTGTGTTGTGCTGTACGTTGATGTTCCGTCCGATGCCATCGATGGCTTGAAAGCCCAAAACCATATCTTCGATTTTACCGTATCGTCCGGAGCATTGCCCTGCAGAACGCGTGGCAAGCCAACCGCCTACTGTTGAGCAACTGATTGACGACGGAAAATGACCTAAGGTAAAACCCTTTGCACTAAGCTGATTTTCAAGTTCTTGTCCGTAGCATCCAGCTTCCACCTCGACCTGAAGGGCGCTCTTATTGATTGTTTTCACAGCGCGCATCCGTTTGAGGTCAAGCACGATGCTTTCTTTTGTTGGACGAATGCCGCCACATACACCACTGCCGCCACCATAGGGAACAACGGGTATGGAATATCGCGCAGCGAAGCGGAGCAAATGACTTAAGTCATCGAGAGTTTGAGGCCAAACAATGAGGCACGGCTTTTCTAATGCTTCATGTTTTAAGAAATTTCTCGGCCAGAGATCGGCCGAATAGGTGCTACGATCCATCTCACTTTTTGAGACCACCAAGGTGTCCGAAAGTGCCAAAATGTCCCGTTCCAGACTGTCGATTGAGGCTCCAGCAGCTAGCACATCGATAGAGTTAGCACGAAGTTAGGAATTTCGTAATTGTCCTTAGCCCTCTTCTCGTCAAAATTTAGTGGAGCGTTTTTGATAAAAATCACCCAACATTCACTCTTAAAAACATTGATTGGCGGATATTCTTAGCCTTTTTGTCCTAGTAAGCTTCCGTGTATCACCCGCGGCAAATCATCGAGTGCTCGATGACGTTGGTCGGGGCCTAAGCGGGTCGAATTACATGCCTTGACGAAAGCTGTTTCGTGCTTACATTACCCGCCCAGAGCATGCCATGACCATTGCACAACGAAAACAGTCCGCGGAAGAAGCTCTTGTTCAACGATATGCTTCGGCCGAGATGCCAACCGAATACGGAATGCTGCGCGTGGTTGTCTATCAAGAACGGGACAGTTTAAAGGAGCACTGTGCCATCGTTTCTGGCGACATTGATAAACAAGACGATGTACTGCTACGAGTGCACAGTGAATGCCTTACAGGCGAAGTGCTTCATTCCTTGAAATGCGACTGCCGTGAACAGCTTGATATGGCGCTTTCTCTCATAGCCAAGTCAAAGAAGGGTGCAGTCCTTTATCTTAGGCAAGAAGGCCGCGGTATTGGCCTTTGCAACAAGATTCGGGCTTACGCTTTGCAAGAGCAGGGCCACGACACGGTGGATGCAAATCGTATGCTTGGTTTCGATGACGACATGCGAAGCTACGAGGTTGCCAGTGCGATGCTTGCGGATTTAGGCGTGAAGTCCATTGCGCTGTTGACAAACAATCCAGACAAAGTCACGGCCTTGCGGAAAGATGGAGTTCGTATTTCAAAGCGCGTGCCGATGAGCGTTGAGCCAAACGATCACAACCGCGGTTATTTGGAAACAAAGCGTAAACGCATGGGTCATCTAATCGACTAGAGCTTGCTTGCAAAGAGACCCAAGGTCCCCATACTCAGACAGTCCTCGCTTCGCTGCGGAACTGCGCGTGGGGACCCCGTGGGTCTCTTTGCTTCAAGATAGCCGAGCTAAAAGCATTCGCAGAACATTCTGTAAAGCGGAGCTAGTGGCAAGGGTGTTAGTGGGATTTGATGGTGTTCCAAAAGGTTTGCAGGAGTAAAGAGTCGTCTTTTTTCTCGCCAGCAACATGCACAATGGTGGAGCGGCTTGATTCCGCTCGTGCTCCTCGAGCGGTAAGACACAGCGCCTCTGCATCAATGACGCAAGCGGCCCATGGGCTGTTGAGTTCTTCAACGATTGATTCGCTGCAGCGTTTGGCGAGTTCTTCCTGCAAGATCAAACGACGTGAAAAGCATTGAAGCAATCGTGCCAAGGCTCCTAGCCCTATTACTCGACCGGCCGGTTTGTATGCGATGTGTGCAAAGCCCGGATTCGGAAGAAGGTGATGAGGGCAGATCGGAAAAATGCGTACGTTTTTCAGAACCACCAATGCATCGCTGTTTGATGCCGTGGCGTCGCGAAGTATGGCCGTGGGATCCTGCCGGTAGCCGCTTAGCAGTTCCTCGTAAAAGGCCTGCGCCACGCGAGCGCCGGTTTCGGCAAGTTCGGGATCCTCGCCAACCGGGGCGCCAATCTGCTGTAAAAAGCTACGAATCGAATTTGCGGCGTCTTTAAGGGGAAATTGCTTCATCAGCAGCATACTGGTGCGCCGCTCTTCTCGAGTCAACCTTGTAAAGCCCCCGGTTTCCTCACGTGTGACAAAGCGCACTCTATCCTGAAAACTTTACTAAAAACGTCAAAGCGCACGCAACCGCTCAATATCCCGGTCGATAAGAATTTTAAAACAAACAAGGAATAAGAAGGAATCGACTGTCTGCTTGCATATTTCACACTGAGCACGCTAAATTAAACAAAATGAGTACGCCGATTAAACCACCTGGGACAGGCTCCGTCCAAAACGGGGCTCCCACTGAAAATGAAGGTCCCGAAGCCTCATCCGGGGCACGTGAGAAGTTTTCTCAGGCTGTGGAACAAGCACAAAAAGCCGATGCGCCGACAGAAGGACAGGGCATAGACGTGGTAACTCAGGTGGCAGAACAACTTCAGACAGGAAGCATTGACGCACCGTCGGCCGTGCAACGTTTGGTAGAGCATGCGGTGCTCAGCAACGGAGGCGCCATGCTTTCTGAAACCCAACAAGCAGAGCTCAAGGCATGGATTGAAGCATCCTTAGAAGATGATCCTACTTTACAAGCGCTACTTAACGACTTGAAGTCGTAGTTTCCAAATCGAAACGCTAGTTTTCCTTCGATTGTATTTTTGATTGTCTAGCAATTTCTGCGTCATAGGCTTCATGCTGAAACACTTGGTTTTGCTTGCCCTCTGCCGCGGCCTTTGCCATTAAAATGCTTTCAATATGCTGCAATGTATCGAAACGCACGCTGAGCCTGAAATAGTCGTCTTCGCTAATTTCTGTGCTGCGCTTCAGCGATTCGGTAACAACTTCCTGATCCTCGGAAAGTAGCTCGAAATGCGAGTGCCATCCGGGTGCGTGTTCACGGAGCATCGTTTCAAGTGCTGTCCCGATTGGATTAAAATGCAAAAAACAATGCTCGAATTCAAAACGATAATTTGAAAAATCTTGTTCAGGACAGAACCAACGCCCCTGCTTAAGTTCTCGTTGTACGACAGTCCCAAAATAAGCGCCCGCTGCTGGAGCAATGAGGCTCACAACTTCTTCATAGGCTTTTGAGTCGCTATTTTTAGCAACTGCTGCGGTGTGCTCACGCAGATAGTGGTCAACAATAGGTAGGGTCTCGGAGGTGAAATCCAGTTCGAGATCGAGCGCGCGCTTGACGAAGCTGACACAGCTTCCCGCTAATTCGTCGATCAGATTTGATGCAGTTTTTGTGCTATTTTCCACGGCGACAAGATAGCACAAAGAAGCCATGTTGGCTCGGCTATAGGATGCTTCTTGATGCCTGCTGTGGGAGGCTGTATTGAAAAAATGCCCTCTTTTCTCACTTCTATTGGACAGTTGAGGGCAAGGGTCGTATACCTATCGATCAGTTAAAACGTTTAATTTTCTGCATCGTTTATGAAACTCGGAATATTCAGTGATGTTCATGCCAACATCGAGGCGCTTTCGGCCGTTATGGGGGCATACGCAACGGAAAAGATTGATCGCTATTTCTGTCTAGGTGACATTGTCGGCTATGGCGCCAGTCCCAATGAGTGCTGCAACATCGTGCGCGAGATGGCTGAAGTTACCATTGTTGGCAACCACGATGCAGCGGTAGCTGGCCGCATGGACTATTCCTATTACTATGATGCAGCAAGGCACGCTCTTGATAAGCACGCTGATCAGCTCAGCGATATCAACATGGAGTGGCTCAAATCACTACCGTACAAGCATGAGCTAGATGCATACGGAGTCCATCTGTGTCACGGCTCACCGCTACGGCTTGAGGAGTTCGATTATATCTTTGCTCCGGAGCAAGCTGCAGAGTGCTTGGCCATTTGGGATGAGCTTGGCGACATTACGCTGATCGGCCATTCCCACTTATGCAAAGTGTTTGCTCTGAAACCCGGCGAAGTGCGTGAGCTTCCAGCCGAGGGCTTTAGTCTGGAAGAAGGCTACAAATACATTGTCAGTGTAGGCTCGGTGGGTCAGCCACGCGATCATGACAATCGAGCGGCCTACACAGTTTACGATACAGAAGAAAAACATTTCTCATTTAAAAGAGTGGAATACGATATCGAGGCCGCAGCAGAAAAAGTATTCGCGGGAGACCTTGAACACAACTTCGGTCATCGTCTGTTCATTGGTGTCTGATCTTCCTTATGTCCGTCTGGCGCTGGTTAGTTTTTTTAGTCGTTGTGTCGCTGCTTTCCGGCGGCCTGCATTTCTTTCTGTGGGCACGTCTGGTTCGCGATCCCAAATGGCCTATCGCCTGGACGATTGCTTTGACGGTATTGATTTTTATCGGTGCACTTAGCTTTCCGCTGACACCCGCACTTGTGCGCGTATTACCCAAAACATTAGGGTCATCCTTGGCATGGTTTTCCTACACTTGGACTGGCTTGTTGTTTATTTGGTTTGTTATTTTGCTTTTCAATGAAGGCCTGCGTCCTTTAGTCGCTTTGTTGCTTAACAAGATTAGTGAAACAGCTTTCGATGCATCACGCAGAGCCATGCTCTCACGGGGTCTTGCAGGCTTTGCAGGTCTGCTTGGACTGGGTCTTGGAGGGGTGGCGCTATGGGAAGGCACAAAGCCAGTACGCATTAAGAAAGTACCCATCTCGCTTTCTCGGCTTTCTGCTGACATGCATGGTTTTCGCATTGTTCAGCTCACCGATATTCACGTTGGCCCGACCATTGGTCTGTCGTTCATTGAAGAGATTGTCGACAAGAGCAATCGTCTGCAACCGGATCTTGTGGCCATCACGGGTGATCTTGTCGATGGTTCGGTTGAAGAACTCGGCCCCATCGTGGCACGACTATCTGCCCTGCGGGCAAAGCATGGTGTGTATTTTGTTACCGGTAATCATGAGTACTATTCTGGTGCAAGCGCATGGGTACGTTTTTTAGAAACACAAGGCATCCGAGTGTTGCGTAACGAGCGGGTGCGCATTGAACATCAAGGCGCCAAGCTTGATATAGCCGGCATCGATGATTTCTCGGCAGGGCAATTTACCGACGGGCACAAACCGGATTTAAAAAACGCAATGCATGAACGAGACCCTGAAGTTCCGGTGGTTTTGCTTGCTCACCAACCTCGCGCCGTGCATGAAGCAGCCGAGCTTGATGTTGATTTGCAGCTCTCAGGACACACCCATGGCGGGCAGATGATTCCTTTTAATTATCTGGTGCACTTGCAGCAGCCCTACGTTTCTGGTTTGCACAAGCACGGACCCACGCAGATTTATGTAAGCTCCGGCACTGGCTATTGGGGACCACCCATGCGTCTAGGTATCCCAGCCGAAATAACCGAGATCGAACTGCGCTCAATGTCGCGCATGACGTAGATAGAAACGATCTTTTTGATCTGAGCGCTAGCTTTTTGTAGAGGCACTACCGAACAAGAAAACGGCGCCTAAGACTAGGAACAGCACACCAGCAGCACGTTTCAAAGCAAGTGGCGAAACAAAACGACTGATTGTCTCACCTCCAAGCACAGCAATTGCGGAGGTTGAAATCAGAGCCAAGGCCGAAGCAGCAAAAACCGTCCAGCGTGATGTGCTGCCCGAGGCAAAGGAGAGCGTAGCCAATTGGGTTTTATCGCCAATCTCGGCGATAAAAATTGCGACAAACGTTGAGACAAAGAGTTTGAGATCCATGTGCTAGTTCCTCTCTACGAACAGTCAATCCAATGCGAAAAGTTTCCCGCCAAAGGCAAGCCATCGGCAATGTAATCAAGAGGGGGCTTTTGCATGAGGCCAATTTTACAAATCCGCGGACATAAGGGCGCAGGAAGGTGCTGGGCAATGCTCTTCAGGCTCTCTGATTCGGTAGCAACGCCCAGTGTTTTTAGATGCGTGCCCAGTGGAATTAGAGCGTTGATCACAACTTTAATATCTTTGCAGTCATGAACGGATAGGTTTCGGTACCCTGGCGATAGACGCAAACGATGATCCGGTTCAATAGCGACTGCGCCTGCCTCGTTTTCAAAAAGATGGGAGCGCGCTGCAGCCACTGCTCGCCATTGCTGCTCGGCAATTCGTACTGCTTTTGGCAGCGAACCTTTGGGTAGGTGCTGATTCACTTTCGGTAAAGCCTCTTCGGCAAGCAATTCTCCAAAATGCTTTGCGCTTAGATATGCACCGTCTTGAATCCAGAGCGAATAAGGCGACATGCATCCGCGCTGATCGTAAGCCGTAAGATCCAAAGCAACATCCATGGCAAGCCTGTGGGCAGAGCTCTCATCGCAGAGACTTGAGGCATCGATATAAGCCGCTCCGATACCATGCCCATGCGCCAGCAAACGTGTTTGCGGAGGAAGTGTTTGCGAAATGCTTTGAATCGTTTGATCGCTTCCAAACACCGAAAGCACTTCGACGTGTTCCAAAGCCTTTGCATCAAAAGAAAACTGCTCACGTGGCCAATCCAGCACAGCAAGGCCTTGCCCGAGCTCCGGGGCGACTTCATCGAGGCATTCATTGATATGTTGCGCAAAGACTGCATCAGAAGAAGGTGCTTTTACTAAAGTCGGGCTGCCTTGCAGTAAGGGCTCGAGGATAGCGCGCCAACTGCCCACAAAAAGATTTGAAGCCAGGACCACAACGCTCAACCCTGCTGCTTTGCGGACCATGTCATTTCGCGGTGTCTCGGTTAGACGCTCCTGGAGCCTACTCAACTCGCTTTGACTGCTCAGCCCGAGGCTCTGCTCGAGACCAAAGTTAACCATCTGTGGACTTAAGCCAGTGCTTGCGGGAAGTCTTGCGCGCAGAGAAGCCCCGATAGGATCGTTGGGATCAAAGAGCCTCTTAGCCACGATTGCCAATGCCTGGGCAATGTCTTTTGGCGCAGACGCTCGCAAAACAGGTCCTGAGTTGACAAGTATAGCAATAATTTTATCAAATTCAGACAATTGTGGCATTAAAACTAGTAGAAAATTGCCAAATATGGCAATGGCAGGTAGGGGCCGAATGACCCCAGCAAGAACATCTGTTGTCCTATCATGCCTTTTGCTTTCCCGAAATCAGGCATCTTTTTCTCTTTCGTTTTGGCATTGTTTTTGCCTATGTAAAAGGCCATGCGCTCGATAGGGGTACTACTTTTGCTCGTACTTGGGGCCTGCCAGGATGACCCAGTGGGCACGCAGTTTCAGGTGTTTAACAATACCGGAGCTGTGATCGCGTTTGATGGTTTAGGAAGTTTGCAGGCCGTGGGGCAAAGTTTTGCCTATGAGCGCCCTTGTGACGTTGCCGAATGTGGCTACCCACAAAGCGAATGTCCAACTGTGCCCTATGCATCAACCGATGCCGCGATTAATGACGGCGAGAGCATCACCTTCGATTGGGATGGCAACAAGTGGGAGTTTGCTGATCAGGCCACTTGCGCTCTACCTGCGCAACCGAACGGTCTTATCGAGTGGGTTTTGAGTTCACTGTAGACGGCAAACCATACAAAGCCACTGTTCCCTTTGCCTACGGCAACAAGTTCATCACGCTTCATTTAGAACCCATGGATCTTCAGTAAAGCAAAAGAAGCACATGTGGGCGTGTTGCTACATCTATAAGACCTAACGCGGAAATAGTAGATTCTGCAGCTGGAAAACACCTTGGCGCGTTTTGTAGCGCGTTTCGTGCTCCATGGATGGGTAATAGAGTCCCCACCATATCGTTTTGAAAACTCTACCATTTTTGAGAAGACCATAGTGGTATAGCGGTGTTGTACATTAAATACGGACCTCTCGTTCAAAACATACTGAAAACTCAGCACATTTTCGCTGGCCTGCTTTTTGCTTGGCTACAAGGCATGATATATCGGACTCTTCTTATTTATATTGGGATTGTTACGTTCTTTGCGCTGAACGCCTGCCAACCCGGAGGGGAAACAGGGCTTGGGGAAGCACAAGGCGCCAATACGTTTTCAGAGCCGTATGCATGGAGTGAGGATTGTCCGGCAGGTACGTTGCTCTCGCACGAAGGTAAATGCGTTGCGCAGCATGAGTGCGCAGGCTATGCGCCGGTGGCCGATACCGAGGACGAGGAGCTCTTTGGTTCAGAAACTGTACCGGCTCCTCCTTCCAATATGGGCAGTTTACAAGAGCGCTACTTTGATGAACTTATTGGGGACAATGATTACATTAATCACCCAATGGCGGCTACACCAAGCGCAGCCTAGTAAGCGAAGTTCGTTACCGGGCGCAGCAAGAGCGAAATGCGATTGCGATGCGCATCCAAGATGTGCAAAGCGCGGTAGATTTGGTTGAAGAGTTTGCAGCGATAGCTTCCATAAAGAAACAAGCTCGTGCCTTCAATGATTTGGTGCACGGCTACATGCAAGAGCAAAGCAGTTTTAAAGGAGACTTTTTCTTGGAGCCCGCAGCTGCGTGACTGCTCGGAGTTGTTCACCGAGCTCTTTGATGCGACTTCAAACAAAAGCTTTACCCCGGCTCATCTCGATCCCACTCAAGGGCGAGACCCGATCAATACTAAAACCGATGCATGCTTGGCGATGTATTACAACCTTATCGAAGGTCTTGAAGAAGTAGCCGGTAGCGACTCGCAGTACTACCCGATTGCATCGCTGAAAAACACGTTTAATGCCTTGGCTACGACAGTGCTTCCTTCGGGTCTTTCAGCGTTTGAGCAGGGGAGTCAAGCGTGCGCTATGCGTGCGCGTTTGGTGGAGTTTCCCTTTGCTGTGGAGGGCTACGTGACGCATGCGCTTAGTCTGACGGAAATGCTGGCCGAGTCGTATCCTTTGCTTGAACTTGCAGGGCTTGAAGAGGCTGCGCTGAGTACTTATAACACCCTTCAGAACACGTCGATCGAGCCAACGCTTGGAAGTTCTCAATTTACGACCTTGCTCATTCCAGGCACGCTGCCGCACTTTGTTTCTGCTGTGAATCAAGCTCTTGCGCAGAGTGCACACTATGACACGAGCTTGGCTCAGAAGCTTGAAGCAGGTCAGGTTGGAATCGAAGAGCTTGTGCCTTTGGCCTTGCTCAATGAAACCCTCCTTGAGCAGCATCCCGACTTGGGGCCCTATCATCGTTACATGCTTGCTCAGCTTTCGCAAAACGACAAGGTGCATACCTGGTCTACGCTGGGCTGTCTTGTGGCCTCGGTAGTGGGCTTGGCCAGCGGCGGTCCATTGCTTCCGGCGGCAGCGTCAATGGTTTGCTTTGGTGATGCGATTTTCTTTGCGGCTCAGGTTTCAGAAACCGCGGAGCTTGCGCGCTGGGCACGAACCTTCCGGTATTTTGGGACCTCCGAAGGTCTTGAATCACAAAGCCGCATTCAAGCACTTCAGAAACGCTTTGCGATTGAATCAACTCTTGCTGCTATCAACCTTGGTCTTGGCGCGCTCGATGTGATCCTTTCGGTCAAACATGCGCTTTCTACTTATCGTCAAGCTCGGGCCATCGACTGGGCCCTGCCCGATGGCACCCTCGCTCGCTCTGGTTTTCCGGCGGCGGGTGTAGATGAGGTTTTTGAACCATTGAGCTTTTCAAGTATCGATGAACTTGCAACTCGTTTGCACGCTGCAGGCATTCCCGTCGACGAATGGGGTACTGGAAGCGCAAAGAGTATCGACTCGTTCTGGAAAGAGCTTGAAGAAGGCACCTCTCGTTTGGTTCAAACATCGGACGGAAAGCTCCTTCGTGAGACGCAACTCGCAGCAGTTTTCTATCACTATTCCGACGGCGCTCAGGATTATATTCTTCGCGAAACCATGCAAGTCTTTCTTAATGCTGATGCGGGCTTCGGTCCTGAGGAGGCAACAGCGTTTGCTCTGCAGCATGCGGAAACATTTCAATATGATTCGGCAGGCATGTTTACCAGCGACAGTTCTGGCGCATTTGCCTTTGATGCGAAGGGGCGCGTGAGCTTTAATGATGGATCTGTACGAGCCCGGGTGCGCAACTTTCCATGGTCTGCCTCGGAGAAGGTTGAGCTTGGTGCGGGCGAAGGGCATATCGCCGCCGCTCGTCGCATCGCCACCGAAGAATTAAAAATTCAAAGTCCACCTCTGTCAAATCCTCAGCAGGTCATTGAATTTGTTTCTGGCCGGAGCTTTCCCGGGCTCGACACAAGGCAAGTGCGCTTTGAGTTTAGTGGCATGATGCCCGAGGCCGATTGGGCACCTAATTTTATTGAGGTCCAAAACTACGGTTCCGATCCGAAAATTACAGTTTGGCAATGGATACCCATTTCGTCTCCCTGAACCCTTCAAGATCGAGAGACAATAAAAATTCGCTCTTTAATAACAATGACTCTAAACCGATTGCAGGCAGCTATTTTTACTGTGTTTGCTTTGGCCCTGTTGAGCTGCCAACCCGGAGGGGAAACAGGGCTTGGGGAAGCACAAGGCGCCAATACGTTTTCAGAGCCGTATGCATGGAGTGAGGATTGTCCGGCAGGTACGTTGCTCTCGCACGAAGGTAAATGCGTTGCGCAGCATGAGTGCGCAGGCTATGCGCCGGTGGCCGATACCGAGGACGAGGAGCTCTTTGGTTCAGAAACTGTACCGGCTCCTCCTTCCAATATGGGCAGTTTACAAGAGCGCTACTTTGATGAACTTATTGGGGACAATGATTACATTAATACACCCAATGGCGGCTACACCAAGCGCAGCCTAGTAAGCGAAGTTCGTTACCGGGCGCAGCAAGAGCGAAATGCGATTGCGATGCGCATCCAAGATGTGCAAAGCGCGGTAGATTTGGTTGAAGAGTTTGCAGCGATAGCTTCCATAAAGAAACAAGCTCGTGCCTTCAATGATTTGGTGCACGGCTACATGCAAGAGCAAAGCAGTTTTAAGGAGACTTTTTCTTGGAGCCCGCAGCTGCGTGACTGCTCGGAGTTGTTCACCGAGCTCTTTGATGCGACTTCAAACAAAAGCTTTACCCCGGCTCATCTCGATCCCACTCAAGGGCGAGACCCGATCAATACTAAAACCGATGCATGCTTGGCGATGTATTACAACCTTATCGAAGGTCTTGAAGAAGTAGCCGGTAGCGACTCGCAGTACTACCCGATTGCATCGCTGAAAAACACGTTTAATGCCTTGGCTACGACAGTGCTTCCTTCGGGTCTTTCAGCGTTTGAGCAGGGGAGTCAAGCGTGCGCTATGCGTGCGCGTTTGGTGGAGTTTCCCTTTGCTGTGGAGGGCTACGTGACGCATGCGCTTAGTCTGACGGAAATGCTGGCCGAGTCGTATCCCTTGCTTGAACTTGCAGGGCTTGAAGAGGCTGCGCTGAGTACTTATAACACCCTTCAGAACACGTCGATCGAGCCAACGCTTGGAAGTTCTCAATTACGACCTTGCTCATTCCAGGCACGCTGCCGCACTTTGTTTCTGCTGTGAATCAAGCTCTTGCGCAGAGTGCACACTATGACACGAGCTTGGCTCAGAAGCTTGAAGCAGGTCAGGTTGGAATCGAAGAGCTTGTGCCTTTGGCCTTGCTCAATGAAACCCTCCTTGAGCAGCATCCCGACTTGGGGCCCTATCATCGTTACATGCTTGCTCAGCTTTCGCAAAACGACAAGGTGCATACCTGGTCTACGCTGGGCTGTCTTGTGGCCTCGGTAGTGGGCTTGGCCAGCGGCGGTCCATTGCTTCCGGCGGCAGCGTCAATGGTTTGCTTTGGTGATGCGATTTTCTTTGCGGCTCAGGTTTCAGAAACCGCGGAGCTTGCGCGCTGGGCACGAACCTTCCGGTATTTTGGGACCTCCGAAGGTCTTGAATCACAAAGCCGCATTCAAGCACTTCAGAAACGCTTTGCGATTGAATCAACTCTTGCTGCTATCAACCTTGGTCTTGGCGCGCTCGATGTGATCCTTTCGGTCAAACATGCGCTTTCTACTTATCGTCAAGCTCGGGCCATCGACTGGGCCCTGCCCGATGGTACCCTCGCTCGCTCTGGTTTTCCGGCGGCGGGTGGAGTGCAAGATATTGCAACACAAATTACCATGGCATCACACCGGTTTGTTGTTTTGAATGACTCGATCAGGGAACTATGGACAGTTTTACCCTTGGAAAACTTCGATGAGAGTGTCCGCGTATTTTTGTCGCTAGACGAAAGCACGCGTCGCCTATTGTTGGGCTCTCTTCACAATGACGAACTTACTGTTCGCTCATTTATTTTGAATATGCAAAGCACTTGGGAACACGTAAGAAAAAGTGGCATTGCCTACGCTGCACATCCCACCCAGGTGATGCAGCATATTCTCGATACCGTTGAGGCCCCGTACGATTTGCGTCGCGCGGCGATCTTGGCGCAGGGGCATGATGTGATTGAGGAAACGGTTAGCTTGTTTCGAAAACAAAGCTCACTCAACACACCTTGGCTTGAGATTCTCCGCGAGGCTCAGCGCACGGCAAGCACTCCTCTAAGTGACTTAGAACTCAGTTCGATTCTATATGGAGAAATTAATCGCATCATGGGTGCCGACAAGGCAATTGGCGATGGTGTTGTGACTTTGATGGAGCCCCTTGTTGATTACGACAGCGTTGTTGTGGTGTTGCAAGCTGACAGATACGTTGCGGAGTATACGGTGTTTGGGCATCTGCTACGCACACAGGGGGATCTCGATATTTGGCTTGTCGAGCTCGCAGATCGACTCGATTATCTCTATGATTTGGACTACATTTTTACGAAAAGCCCTGATGCCGCATACCAGGGTATGGTCGAAACGTTTGCAAAGACCATCTGGACCGCCAAGTACATGTTGAACGCAGAACAAACTGCGGACGGCCTTTTTTCAACCCTTCGACTGTCCAATGATTTGGTTATCGCTCAACCCTTGGTTGATCGCCTCTACCAAACCCTTGAGTTTACCGTTCATAACGATCTTCGAATTGCCAACGTTCTTGACATGCTAGGTAGTGACATTCCAAGGTTTGAACAAGCGATAGCTGATCGTGTGCGAGATTTTGAACGCGCTGCTATCCACCAAGATTTCCTTGATGGCTTTGTTGGACAGTTTTGGAATGAAATACGCAACTAGCGTTCGCTTAAGAAAATCCTGAGTCACCGAGGCGCCGGGCTTAGCTCTAATGCCAAGGCGCCATGATGCAGGACTATCCCTTGATAATTCAAGGAATGGCAACACAGGTAGCAGAGCAAAGAACAAGCCGAACGGCTCAGGATTTTCTTAAACGAACACTAGGGTGTACGTGCAGCATGTCATATAGATGCTTTGCGGTGTGCAGTGGGTATAGTACTGCCCGTCTAAGGGTACGCTTGGCCCCATTGTCCTTTTACTTCTAACCTAGCATGCGTGCGTACCTTGTCGATATGATAGGTTAAATCAAAACGCTGATGTGTTCCGTCTTTTTGGTATGGTTTTCGCATTGATAAAGAAGTCAATACAATATTCTTAGTTTAGGTAGCGCCTATTTAAGCGCTTGCTCCGTGGGCACAGGTTCTTATCTCGGCTTCGATGATGGGGCTTCCATGGGTGATGGAAGCTACTACCTGATCCCTCTCAACCAAACTGATGTAGGTCTAGAATTTATAGGCCCAGGAAATTACGAGGATAGCGTCGATAAGTTAGCTGGTAGCTACAAGCCCTATATTGAGCAACGCTTTAGTGATCACGTGTTGGCCAATGGAGGCCTTGACAGTTGCGGAGATAGATACGGTGAACCACTGTATCGTGCTTACGAGGAAGATGGTAAGCAAGTAGCCAATATCGTTCAGTACTACAAGCGCGGCAAGTTGATTTTCGACCGTAGCACTCAACAAGTATATCGTGTGATGTTGGGACGTCGGTTTTTCGACAGCAATGCGTTTGCAAGTGATACGCAGATTGGCGGATGCACCGCTTTCAAGGCCGCTCAAGCGTTTAGCTATTATGCTTTATTCAACGGATCCGCAAAAGGACTCGGCAATCCTGTCTCTGAGCCCTTTTGTTTACCGGATGTCGCTGGTGCTCCGGTGGGGAATCCCAACGCAGAACTACCACGAATACCGGTGCAATACTTCGATTACGGCCGGCTAGAGTTCCGTGGCGGCCAGGTCGAGCTGGCTGACCTAGGTATTACAGCGTTTCTTCAAGATGAAAGCAACAAAGATCCGAGCTTCGGATTCATGGATTCTGGTTTTATCAAAGTTAGCGGCGAGCTCCAAATTAGCTTGGCTACTCCGGTGCTAGGTTACCTAGCTGTCAATCCAGCTCCTACCCCTGAAAAAATTCCGCTACTGGGAGTGCTCATCATAGCAGGTTTAGTTGTTCTAGGCGGTGCAATTTGGCTTTTGGTGAGGCAACCTGCAAACTCGCTTTCGCTTGAAAACACCTATGTGAGTGCTGAATGGCAAGTTTTGGTTCAGCAGTACGAAGTTGCAATTGCTGAAAGTGCGCTTAACCTTACAGAGGCCGAGGAAGAACTCGTTGGCGTATACCGAGGTAACGTGCACGATGTTATTACCCGAATTACAAACTTACTGGCGCGTTTAGAAGAATGTGCCAACGATATCGATTGCATATCGGCTGTGAAAGCGGAGCTTATGGAAGCTATCGCTGCGCTTGTTAAAATTTTTGCAGATATGTCTAAAGCGTTTGATTCAGAGCATATACCGTGGGCGGTCAAAGAGGTTTTCATAACGATAGCCAATGAGATATGCAAGATGCTTGCAAGCCTTACCCTGTTCATTCGCAGGTTGAATGACAATCAACCCGATCTTTTGGATATATGCCGCAGGATGACCTAGATGAGTAAACTTGAAATGACGGTTAACATGGTTGCGAACTAGCTCTGATTGTTTTGATGCCACCAAAAGCGAGCTAGAATCACGAACATATCAATGTAGAAGCACATCACCTAGTACGAAGTGAATGACGGATCCTCAGTGAGAAGTCCTCGTCGTTTGCGTGTTTTCGCGCCAGCCGAGTGATGAGGCTTTTCTTGCGCAAGGTTTCGTAAGGAAGGCTTCGATCGAGCAAACCGAGCTCGTAGGCCAAATTGGCGCTGTAAGCCGGAAGCAAAATCCGGTAGTCAAAACCAAGATCGTGCTCGCTAACTGTTTCAAAGTGATTCACAAGGTTGGTGGTGCAGTTATTCCAAAGGGTGTTGTAAAACTCGGGTTGCTTCTTGAGTGCGTTCAAACGCTTGACCATGTCCATAAAAAAAGCACGTAGTTGCCCAACGGGTCGCTTGATTTCATACATATAAACCTTGTCGCCTCGTGTGACGCTTCGCAATTTGACGGAATCCTGCTCATCGGCAATCACGTATTGGATTTCGTAGTTCCGAAACAAGCCTTTGATGGGCGAGTACTGCTCGCCTTTTTCTTTGCGAATCTCAACTGAGAACACAACAAAGCGTGGACCGGTAGCTTCAGCAAATTCAAAACTCACCATGGTATGAGCCAACGAAGATGCTTCATAAAATTCATCAACGAAGAAGTAAGCTCTGCGAAGTTGATTGAGATCGAAGGTATGAGCGTACCATGCAGGACTCCAATCGCCTGCCTCGTCGCTCCGGTATCGAAAGTCTCGAACATTGTTTAGGTGAACAACAGAGCCTCTGACATCTGCCCAAGCAAGCCGTTTTTGATCCTCGGTCCAATCCCGATCGTTGTGTGGAACGGTGATAGTCAGCCAAGCCATCGTCAGCACGAGAAATCCAAGAATCAAAACCAAAAGGTATAGTCTTTTGCTGAGATATTTCTTTCGTTGTTTCATGGGCAGCACTGTGTTTATAGAAATTTTTTACTACTACAACGGTGAGCATAGTCCAAGACCTGCTGGTCTAGCTTGCATGGTTTCGAGCAATCACATGACTGTGTGAGTTTCCGGTATCCTTGATCCCTGAGGCAAGTGTTGCAAACTGTCTCAAGAATCGCTCCTCTATAAAAATTCCTCGGCAACTAGCGAGCAGCCACGCAAAAGGCTGCCGGGGGCGCGGCCGAGTAGATAAAAGCCATTCGCGTCTTTGATGCCAAGATCGGATGTGAGCACTCCGCAGACGCTATCCAGGTTAGCTAAATCAAATATTTCAATAAGTCCTTCTTGGCCCTCCTCGACAGACGCAAGATCATCGGGATCGACTATGGAAACGCGCACCCAAGGGGGCGCGCAAAAATAGCCCGGCTTCCAGCTCTGCTGCGCGAGGGCGCGCACTAACTTGTTTTCATACATTTGTGAGCTGAGTTCGGTCATGCCATATTCGGCAATGATGTGTGAGGAAGGTATTCCAAAGCTTGTGCTTAACTGTTTTTCGAGTTCATCGCGGGGAACTTCTCTGCTTTTGCCTTTGAAGCCACCGGTTTGCATGATGCGACTTGCGCTGGGCAACTGCCACTTTTGTTGAAGTTCATCGAGCACATGAACAAAGGCAAAAGAGGTTCCAAGTAAAGCAATTGGCTCCTCGTGATTTACACTTTCATCGAGTGCCTTTTTCATTAGTGTCATCTGGATGCTGTTTTGCTTCCAAACGTAAATGCTGTTTGGGGTTCCAAAATCGTCGATGAAACGAGCAAGCATGTAACTCAGTGAAGAGTGGGGTGCTTCTGTTTCGCTGGGCGCGAGAATCACTATGCGCATGCGTTCTCGGTCGGGGAAGAGAGCTGCTTTGGCAGCGTGATGAGCTGCTTGCTGATACAGACTAAGATCAGCAAAGGGATGCTTGCCGCTGTGTTCTGCTGTGGTGCCTGATGTTTGAAAGACTCGGATGTCTTTGTCCGCAGAATGGGATGCAATGCGTGCATAGCGAAAAACGTCGGTAGGAAGAGCTGACCAGCGAAATGGATCCGGCGTCTGCATGCTTCGTTTTAGATGCTCTAGATAGTTTTTGTAAGGCTGCACATGTTTTGCTTGATAGGCACATGCTTGATCGATAAGCGCATCACGTTCAGAATCGCGAGGCTTCGCATCCGCGCAGCGTGTGATGAAGCTTCGAATCTCTTCTTTCAGAGCTTGGTAGCCTGCATCATGCTCCATAGAGCTCGTTCATGCTTTTCTTTAGTTGTGGAATAAAGCGATCGATAAGTAGTTCACTTTCAATGGTGAGTGCAGGTGAGAGCTGAAGGACCCGTGCGTCTTTGCCAGCAATAAGAGTGATAAAGCCACGCTCCAGCAATTGCTGGTAAAGCTTAAGTGCGGCACCTGGCTCAACCAACTCAATGCCTACTAAAAGACCTTGGCCACGAACGGCTTTAACTTGGGAATTCTCTTTAAGCGCGTGCTTCAGAGCCTCCATGAATCGATTGCCGATCGTTTGGGCCCGCTCGGGCAAAGCTTGCGTTTCAATGACCTGCAAGGTTGCAAGGGCAGCGGCGCAAGCCAATGGATACCCTGCAAAAGTGCTGGTGTGCAAAGCTTCGTGGCCTGACTTAGCCCAAGCTTGCATGATGGACTCTGCGCCGAGGCATGCGCTGATGGGCAAACCGCCACCAAGTGCTTTACCAATGCAGATTAGGTCAGCGCTGATTTGATTTTCGTTGGCGCTGAGCCACCACGCCCCGCAACGCCCAAGACCAGTGTAAATCTCATCGACAATCAAAAGGGCACCGTGATCGTGGCACCATTGCTTTAGCTTAGGGAGCATATGAGCCGGACCAAGATTGATTCCGCCGCGGGATTGAATCGGCTCAACCAAAATCGCGCCGATATCGGCGCGCCAGTGAGTTTCAACAAGCGATATCAGTTGTTCAGCGGAATCATGTGCTTGAGGAAAGGGTGCAAAATGAACTTGGGGGTTGAGGCTTTCTGAAAATGGTGCACGGAAATCATCGTTAAAGGCACTGACGCTAAGCGCGCCGTAACTTAGGCCGTGGTAGCTGCCATGAAAGCTAAGCACGCCTGGTTTCTCCGTGTACAAAGCTGCCGTCTTTAGCGCAGCTTCAACGCTATCGCTGCCACTTAATCCAAGCATCACACGGCTTTGAGGCCAGGGGCTTAGTTCACACAAGCGCTCCAGCAATTGAATCTTGACTTCGGCAGGTTGCAAATCGCCCATGGCTTGCCAGAGCTTCTGCAATTGTTGCGCTACAGCGCTCTGTACCTCTGGATGACGATGCCCCAGCGCGGCTGAACCAAAACTTGCACACAAATCAATGTAGCTTTTGCCGTCAACGTCTTTTACCGTGCTCCCCTCTGCAGAAGCCCAAACCATCGGATCTTGACTTGATCCACTGCGCTCGCTGCGACGCGCGCGCCTCATGGTCAATGCGGGGCATTCACTCTGAGCGAGGCGATCGAGCCAAGCAACAGAGTGGGGCCCTGGAAAAGATTTGTGTGTTGTGCTGCCCATCGACTTCGTGCCTATGGTTTGACAAGCGAAGCTCCGCTGGTCAAGCCTTATTCACGCGGACGCTACGGCATATGCGAAGTATCCGCGTTTGCACAAGGAAGGTAGCAGTGTTTGACGTAGTCCATCACCATGCGGTCGGAATTGTACCTCCAAGCCAAAGTCGTCAGCGCGTGTTTGACCATTCGTAGCCAGCCGAGAGGCAGTTCGTCACCGTTGCGGTCATAGAATTGAGGGATGACTTGATGTTCCAAAACATCCATCAGGTCAATGGCGTCACGTTTATCCTGCACTGCAGAATCAACATGAATGCAACCTTCGCCAATAGCAAAGCCGTTTCGGCCGTCATAAGCCTCATCCCACCAGCCGTCTAAAGTTGCACAGTTGAGCGTCGCGTTAAAGATAGCTTTCATGCCGCTTGTTCCGCAGGCTTCCAACGGCCTGCGAGGGTTGTTTAGCCACACGTCACAACCTTCAAGCATGTGACGACTCACACTACGATCATGGTTTTCAAGCACAACAACATGATCATAGAGATCGGGATCGTTACTGATCTCAATCAGGCGATGTAAGACTTCTTTGCCGGGCTCGTCCGCAGGATGGGCTTTCCCAGCAAAGATCATCTGCACCGGTCGCTCTCGATTGGTGAGCATTCGTTTCGCGCGATCCATATCCTCAAAGAACAAAAGGCCGCGTTTATAAGTCGCAAAACGTCGAGCAAATCCGATGGTAAGTACATCGCCGCGAAGCTTCTTAGGCGTGGCTTTTTTGCCAACGCGTTCTGCTTGTCGTCTGCCTTTACGGGCCACAAAATCAAGCAAACGACGTTTCAGAGCAAGTTTCGTTTGCCACAATTCAATTTCGTCAAGGTTATCGATACCGCGCCAACGTCGTGGATAAGATAGGTGCTCGATCCAATCGCTTCCTAAACAATCATTGTACAATTGTTGTAACTCCATAGCGATCCAGGTTGGAACATGTGCACCATTGGTAATATGGCCGATTGGCACTTCATGCTCTTCTTTGTGTGGCCATAAATGCGACCACATTTTACGAGACACATGACCGTGCAACGTGCTTACACCATTCGCTCGTCGTGACAATTTCAGGCCCAAAATAGTCATGCAAAATTCTTCGTTGTCGTCTTCAGGATTGGCACGACCCAGTCCAAGGAACTGCTTATCGGTTAGTTTTAGCCGTTGTTGCAGAAAGCTCAGATTTTCAAGTACCATCGTGGGCGCAAAATAGTCGTGTCCCGCCGCTACCGGGGTATGGGTCGTGAAAGCAACTGAATTGGCGACGATTTTGGAGGCCTCGTCAAAAGGCAAACCGGTGTTTTCCATGAGTTCGGCGATGGATTCGAGTGCACAAAAGCCCGCATGTCCTTCATTTAAGTGAAGTACACTCGGCTTGATTCCCATAGCTCGCAGTGCTCGGTATCCGCCCACGCCGAGAGCAAGCTCTTGCAAAATACGCGTGTGCTTGTTGCCACCGTAAAGACGAAGTCGCAGCGGAATGGTGCTATCCGTACGTCCGCCAATGCGGATGGGTGAATCGGTGATATCCAGTAAAACCAAAACACATCGACCGACTTCACATTTCCATACCTTGCAAAGCATGGCGTATTCACCAATAGGCACTTCAACCACCAAGGGCTTACCTTTAGCGTCCACTACTTGTTGGACGGGGACGCGATCGGTTTGAAGTTCATGATAGTGTTCGTGCTGTCGACCGTCGGCATCGATCTCTTGAGTGAAATATCCCTGACGATAAAGCAAACTTACTCCATAGACCTGCAATCCAAGATCTGAGCAGCTTTTCAGATGATCTCCTGCGAGCACGCCAAGACCGCCGGAGTAGATTGGCAACGATTCATGAATGCAAAATTCAGGGCTAAAATAAGCGACGGGAAACGCTGATAGGCCTGCAGCATATCGTGCGGCCCATGTGTCTTCGTTCTGTGTATACGAACTAAGACGGCTTTCGGCGCGTATGGCTGCAGCTAAGATATTTGCGTCATTTTGTCTGGCTTCGAGTTTTTCAGGACTCACATCGGCCAAAAAAGCCACCGGATTATGGTGTACTTTTCTCCAAAGCTCTTCGTCGATGATGCGAAACACACGATCAAGGTCATGATTCCAGCTCCACCAAAGATTATCGGCCAATTTTCGCAAACGTTCTGCTAGTTCAGTCATGTCTTTCCTCAAACAAAGAGAAGTATAATAGTAGATGAAAGGTAGTGAAGGAAATCAAGATATCTGATCTTTCTGAGATTCTTTTGTACTATCCGGTTTTTCTCTATTTGGAGCATCAAATTGCAGGCATTGCCAGGTCAACCCCATCCTCTAGGCGCTCATGTTACGAAAAACGGCACAAATTTTGCTATTTTTTCGGCTCATGCCACCCAAGTTGAACTCTGTTTGTTTGATGGGACGAAGGCTTCGAAAGAGAGTGTTCGGATTCCCTTACGGGATCGTACGCACGACATTTGGCATGTGTTTTTGCCGGAAATCGGGCACGGGCAGCGTTACGCCTACCGTTTTCATGGTCCATATGACCCAAAACATGGGCACTACTTTAATCCTTCTAAATTGTTAATTGACCCGTATGCTCGAGCGATTGACGGGCCTCTCGAGTGGGACGCGTCGTTGCATGGCTACAAATTGGGTAGCGATCCTTTCGATGGGCTGAGTGATCCACGCGACAGTGCGGATGCGATGCCACGCTGTGTTGTTGTTGAAGATCACTTCAACTGGGGGAGCGATAGGCATCCAAATACTCCGTGGGAGGAAACGGTAATTTACGAATGCCATGTCAAAGGCTTAACCGCGCTTCATCCCGAGCTGCCAAAGCGTTTGCGGGGTAGCTATTTAGGCTTGGCTCACAAGTCAGTGATTCGGCATTTAAAGTCGCTGGGTGTGACGGCTGTTGAGTTGCTTCCAGTCCATCAAGCTTATTCCGAGCACCATTTGGTATCGCAGGGACGTATCAACTATTGGGGCTATAACACCATCGGCTTCTTTGCTCCCGAAGTCCGTTTTGCAACGGCCGGAAATGGTAAACAGGTTTTTGAGTTCAAAAAAATGGTTAAGACTTTGCATGAAGCGGGTATCGAAGTGCTGCTTGATGTGGTGTTTAATCACACTGGTGAAGGAAACCGCTTTGGTCCGACTCTGAGTTTTCGCGGCATTGACAATCAAAGCTACTATCAGCTCCAATCGGGTGAGACTGCTTATTATTCAGATGCGACAGGTTGTGGCAACACGCTCGATATTCGTCACCCGCAGGTTTTAAAGCTTACACTCGATAGTCTCCGCTATTGGGTATCCGAAATGCACGTTGATGGATTTCGCTTTGATTTGGCGGTGGCCATGGCGAGAGGAGCTCACGACGTCGACATGGTGCATCACTTTTTTCGGCCGTGCATCAAGACCCGGTGCTAAGTCGAACGAAGCTTATCGCGGAGCCCTGGGACATTGGTTTTGATGGTTATCGTCTCGGTGGTTTTCCTCCTGCTTGGTCGGAATGGAACGATCGCTACCGCGATTGTGTTCGCCGTTTTTGGCGTGGCGATCCTTGGGAGATTGGTGCGCTAGCAACGCGTCTGTGCGGAAGTAGTGATATCTTTAACCACAATGGGCGCAGTCTCAGAGCCAGTATCAATTTTGTTACGGCACACGATGGCTTCACATTAAACGACCTTGTCAGTTACAACTATAAACACAACCTTGATAATGGCGAAGACAATCGCGACGGATCGAACCATAACCTTAGTAACAATTGGGGACACGAAGGCCCAACTGAAGATCAAGGAATTTCGGAAATACGACGACGAATTGTGAAAAATTTCATCGCTACATTGGGTTTCAGTTTTGGGGTTCCAATGATTTCGCAGGGTGATGAAATAGGGCGCAGTCAGCGGGGAAACAATAACGCTTATTGCCAAGATAGCGATATCAGTTGGGTGGATTGGCAGCTCGATGATGAGCGACGGGAGTTGTTTGAATTTTGCTCCGAAGTCTTTCGTCTGCGTAAAAGATATTCGTTCTTCAAGCGTAAAGCATTTTTCAAGGATCCGTCTGCGGTCCAAGATCAGTCAAAAGAAGTGGCCTGGCTTCACCCGGAAGGCCATGAAATGACTGGAAAAGACTGGCATGACCCGGGCTCGCAACATTGCTTAGGCATGCTATTATTGGCGACTTCTACTCAACAATCCCTGGAAGAAAGAGATCGAAGCGTGTCCTTACTTTTTGTGGCAAACTCCAGCGGTGATGATGTGTTCTTTAAATTACCAGACATTCCGGACAACGATGAATGGACGGTTGTGCTGCAGTCAGCCAAAGACGGTCCTGGTATTTACTTCAATGAAATTCTTGTGCGTCACCACTCGGTAGTTGTGATCGAGCAAAGGAGACCCCTATGATTCCAACACAAGCTACGGAGACCGGTGGTGTTTCACTCAGAACCATCGGCGTGACTTCGTCCGATGCTAGGGCCTTACGCGATGGCGAGCACTACGAACCGCATCGTATTCTGGGAGCGCATCCTTTTAAAAAAGGGCGACGCAAGGGCGTTATGATTCGTGCCTTTCATCCTGATGCAAAAAAGGCGGTGTGTATCCTTGAGGACAATGGCGAGCAATTTGCGATGGATTCCGCCCAAGGTGGCTTGTTTGCGTGTTTCTTGCCCGACGCAGCTCCAGGCCTGGTTTACCGTATTCGCTTTTTCTTTTCGAACGGCAGTACTTTTGAGCGCATTGATCCTTACCGCTTTCTGCCAACGATTGGTGAACAGGATCTGCATTACTTTAACGAAGGCACTCACCGCGAACTTTGGAGTATTTTGGGTGCACATCCGCGAAGATGTGATGGTGTTGATGGCGTGGCGTTTGCTGTGTGGGCTCCCAATGCTAAGCGGGTAAGCGTTGTGGGCGATTTTTGCGGTTGGGATGGCCGTTTGTATCCCATGCGTTCCCTTGGAAGCTCGGGTGTGTTTGAGCTTTTTATTCCAGGCGTGCCTGCCGGTTCTTTTTATAAATTTGAGCTCGTATCGCAAAGTGGTCGCTTGCAGCTTAGAGCAGATCCTTTTGCCTTTGAGTGCGAACTAAGACCAAGTACAGCATCTCGGGTTCATTCCAGCTCCTATGTTTGGAATGATGCCTCTTGGCTTGAGAGTCGCCGACATAAGGATCTTTTCAAATCACCTTTGGCTATCTATGAAGTTCACTTGAGCTCCTGGGCGCGTGTTCCAGAGGACGGTGATCGCTTTTTGTCGTATCGCGAGGTCACTCCACGGCTTATTGAGCATGCCAAAAAATATGGCTTTACCCATCTTGAGCTCATGGCCATTGCTGAATACCCTTTTGATGGTTCTTGGGGCTATCAAGTCACTGGCTACTATGCTCCGACTTCGCGCTACGGCAGCCCGGATGATTTTCGTTTTCTTGTAGATGAATGCCATAAGCACGGAATAGGAGTTCTCATCGATTGGGTCCCAGCTCATTTCCCGCGCGATGACTTTGCTCTTGCGCATTTTGATGGCACTTGCCTTTTCGAATACGAGGATCCCCGGCTTGGGCAGCATCCTGATTGGGGCACGATGGTGTTCAACTATGGACGTCGCGAAGTACGCAACTTCCTCGTTGCAAACGCCTTGTTCTGGCTCAAAGAATATCATCTTGATGGTCTAAGAGTCGATGCCGTTTCTTCCATGCTGTATCGAGACTACAGCCGTCCAGAAGGCGAGTGGTTGCCGAATCATTATGGTGGCCGAGAAAACCTTGAAGCCATTTCTTTTTTTCAAGAGGTCAACTCCATCATAAGAAATGATTTTCCAGGATGTATAACAGTCGCAGAAGAATCGACATCATGGGGTGGCGTAACAAATGATACGCAATACGGCGGCTTAGGCTTTTCCTTTAAATGGAACATGGGCTGGATGCACGATACGTTGGAGTATTTCAAGCGCGATCCGATTTATCGTAAGCATCATCAAAATGAACTGACTTTCGCGCAGATCTACGAATATTCAGAATGCTTCATCATGCCGCTGTCTCACGATGAGGTGGTGCATGGTAAATGCTCCCTTTACAACAAGATGCCAGGAGATCCCTGGCAGAAGTTGGCTAATCTGCGCTTGTTGCTGGCCTATCAATATTTTCGTCCCGGTAAAAAACTGCTGTTTATGGGCACGGAACTTGCGCCCTACGATGAGTGGGACTACCAGCACAGTTTGGATTGGCACCTGCTCAATGATCCTAAGCGCAAAGCTTTTTCACATTTCTTGGAGACGATGGGAAAGTTTTACCTCGCCTCTCCTTGCCTGTGGCAGCGTGACCACGATTCACGTGCCACACAATGGATTGATACCTCTGATGAACAGCAATCGGTTGTATCCTTTATGCGTAGGAGCGATTCAGGTTTCGTTGTCGTCGTGCTCAATCTGACCCCGACTCCGCGGGATCGTTACCTTATAGGCATGCCCGCGGCAGGGAAATACCAAATGACGTTCTGTACCGATTGGCGTGAGTTTGGTGGCAGCGGTTATGAGAGCGAAACTGTTGCAACAACACAAGCTATCGCGATGCATGGGCAAGCGCAGTCGATTGAAATTAATCTTCCTCCACTATGCGCCATGGTGCTAGAACCTCGCTAGGTAGGATAATGCTACATGGCAGAACGACCTTATCTTGAGCGTTTAGCTGGCGCACTTGGAATAGCGGCCTCGTACAGAGGCTACTACGGCAAGCTTTGCTGTACGGACGAAGCCACCTACGAGGCATTGATAGCCGCCATGGGCTACGATGCCAGCAGCGAAGCTAAGGCCGAAGAAGCCTTGATTCGCATGCAAAGCGTTCGGTCCAAGCAAGTGATTGATAAAGTGCGAGTCGAGGAAGGTTCAGCGCCTGCAGCGCTGCATCTGCCAGTGAACTTTGGTGCTTTGGGCGGAGCGGGAGTTGAATGGGAGATTCAGCTGATCGAAGAGCATGGAGCTGTTCATAGCAGTGAAGGAAAAACATCAGCTGCCGATCAGCCTACGACCCTAGCGCTTCCTTCGAGTTTCGCGGCAACACTAGGCTACCACACCGTGCAACTTACGCTCCGAGCAGCAGGCACAAGCTTTCAGGAAACGCAACGATTGATTCTTTGTCCACCGCGTTGTTTTTCAGCTCAAGAAGCGTTGAGCGAAAAAAAGGGCTGGGGCAGTTGGACTCATATGTATTCGCTTCGCAATCCGAATGGCTTTGGCATCGGGGACCTACGCGATTTAAAAACGCTGATTGACAATAGTGCAGCCGAAGGAGCTTGTTTTATAGGCATCAATCCTTTGCACGCTGCCATGGAAAACAGCATTTCTTACAACCCTTATTTTCCTTCAAGTCGGCTTTTTCGAAGCCCGCTTTACCTCGATCCGCAAGCTTTCCAAGAGTATTCAATTTGCCCGGAACTTCATTCCTTTCTTGAATCCCCGGAGGCCAAACAGGAACTCGGTGCATTGCGTGAAGCTTCGCAGCTTGATTATCCACGCATTCAGCGTTTCAAGTACCGATTGTTCCGATTGCTTTTTCGTCAGTTCTGCCAACAGCACCGCGATGGTGGCAGCCCTCGCGGCCAAGCTTTTTATGCCTTTGTTGATAAAGGCGGTAAGGCCTTAAGCGATTTTGCAACCTATTGTGCATTGCAGGAACGATTGCCAAGTGCTGGACAAGGGAACAATGGCTTTTACGAGTGGCCCGAACAGTACCAATCACCAGAAAGCCCAAGCGTTGAGAGCTTTAGGCAACAGTACAAAAACGAAATTGATTTTCATTTGTATCTTCAGTTCGAAATGGAAACACAACTTGCGCATGTTCACGAACATGCCCAGGCGCAAGGGATGCCTTTGGGACTCTATCAGGACTTGGCTTTGGGAAATGCTCCGGGCGGGAGCGACATATGGAGCTTTGGGAGCTTGTTTGCACGTGGCGCTACGGTAGGCGCTCCGCCTGATCCATTCTCTTCAACAGGTCAGCAGTGGAGTTTGTCGCCGCTTTGTCCCAGAGCACTCCGAGAGGGTGGTTACCGATTTTGGTCCGACTTGCTTCGCGCCTCGTGCCGCTATGCGGGTGTTTTGCGAATCGATCACGTGATGGGGCTTAGCAGGCAATTTTGGATTCCAAAAAACAAGAGCCCCAAACAGGGTGCCTACGTTGGCTATCCTGAGCACGACCTGCTTGGAATCCTCGCTCTAGAAAGCTTGCGTCACCACTGCGTGATGATTGGGGAGGACCTGGGAATCGTTCCCGAGCACCTACGTCAGACCATGCAAGAGCAGAACATCCTGCGCTCGCAAGTGTTTTATTTCGAACGCGATGAGCAGGGTGAGTTTCGTGACGCGCAGGACTATGCGCAGCCATCCTTGGTAACAGCCACCACTCACGATTTACCCACGATTGCAGGTTTCTGGCAGGAAAGAGACCTGCTGGCGAGACAGGAGGCCGGGCAGATAACCGAGTCTGGTGAATTTGAAGCGTTGTGTCAGGAGCGAATTCGGGATCAAGAACGACTTGTGCGCTTATTCAGGCGTCTAAATTTTGTCAGTCCCGACTGGACACCCGCGGATACTTCGGAGCTGGCGCCGCTCATTCATGCCTTTTTGGCGAAGACCCCTTGTATCTTATTTGGGGTTTCGGTTGATGATTTGGCCGGTGAGCTTGAATCAGTCAATGTACCGGGCACCTATAGCCTCTTAAAACGAAACTGGTCGAGGCGAATGAATTCGCAAGTGAGCGACATTCGCTTCACGAACCTTCGAAGATAAAAGTGAGTCATGTTCTGCGTAGCGACGAGAGTTTGCCGTAATTTATGGCTCGCGCGGCCATTGTGCGCTGGGCGCTAAACAACCTAGTCGAAAAGAACATCGAATAAACTCAAAAAAGAATCCTCCTTTCTTTGACTTTGTCCTGGAAAGGACTACTAATAATCAGCTAGGTATGAATGCACACTAAAGGGTAGTGAAGTGTATTCGGGTGTGCTGAAAAATCAGAAGGTTTTCTCATCAGTCTTAGATGGAAAGCTTTGAAACAAAAGTAACGCTTGCCCGCGCCAAGCGATGTTCCGGCGGTTTAGCGTGCCCTGATGGGGGGAATGGATGACGGACGACTTCACCTGCAACACCACTGAGAGACCCTGGAACGAGATCGCCGGCAGTCAATCCAGTGTGACACTAAGGCCACGGGAACTCGAGCTTTCCAGTAATCCGGAACGCACGCAGTTTCACCTTTTATCGTTCGAAGCGCACGATTCGTATTCGCGCGCTGGCGGACTGGGTACCAGGGTGATTGGTCTTTCTGAAGCCCTGGCGAGAGCTGGCTACCCGACCCACGTGTGGTTTGTAGGGGATCCCGCCCTTCCTGGCTATGAAGCAGACGGCGCCTTGCATCTTCATCGTTGGTGTCAATGGATTAGCGCTTACCACCCTAAAGGTGTGTACGATGGCGATGCTGGCAAAGAAAATGATTATGCAAGCTCGCTGCCACCGCACCTGGTTCAAGCACAACTTCTTCCTCATATCCAAAAAGGCGGAAAGGCCGTAGTCATTGCCGAAGAGTGGCAAACGGTCAATGCAGTCCTTCACTTGGACTGGCTCTTGCGTAAAGCAGGTATTCGCCAACATGTACGCATCTTTTGGAACGCGAACAACGTGTTTGGCTTTGAGCACATTGACTGGAAGCGTCTTGAGCGGGCAGCCATCATCACCACTGTCAGCCGATACATGAAGCAACTCATGGCGGCTCAAGGGATTGAGTCCGTCAGTATTCCAAATGGCCTCGCCCCGGATGCCTATCAGCCTGCTGACAGCGCAGCAGTGAGAACCTTGAGGCAACGTTTTTCCAATCGTTTATTGCTGACCAAAATGGCGCGCTGGGATCCGGACAAGCGTTGGCTTGGATCCGTTGAACTTGTACGTGAGCTAAAAAGCCAGGGCTACCGACCTCTTTTGATTGCGCGAGGCGGAAGTGAAGCACATGGGGATGAGGTCCTTCGAGCTATGGCTGATAGTGGTTTGCACGTTCTTGATCGCAAAGCCGCTGCAGCTGGAGGGTTGTCTGGTTTTATTGAAGCACTGGATCAAAACAATGGATACGATGTCATCAACTACCAGTCCTTTATCGACTCGAGTTCCAGAAGGGTACTTTTCCAAGCTTCGGATGCAGTGCTGGCCAACAGTCGCCATGAACCTTTTGGTCTTGTCGGACTTGAGGCGATGGCTGTAGGCGGCATTGCCTGCACGGGCTGTACCGGTGAGGAGTATGCCATCGGTGGTCACAACGCACTTGTGCTTCAGACAGGGCAGCCTTCGGAATTCATGGGCTTATACAGTCAGCTTCGCCATAGTTTTGAGCAAATGACATCCATGCGCATGGCTGGAAGACAAACTGCTCAACAGTATGCATGGTCTGAAATCATTCAGTCTAGTATCATTCCTCGCGTGCTGTGTGCTGGCCCAGAGTTTTAGAGCACTTTTGTCTTGAGTTGAGCGAGAGGGGCTGCGTTGCTCCTCCTTGCCGTAGCACCACTACGACTCGTCCTCGTGCTTTACCTCAGTCGCTCTGTCCTGCGCGATATCGCGAGCAATTGTATTGGAAAGTGCTCTAAGCGTTTGTTGGCGTTTTCTGAATGTCGCGCGCCCAGGGATAGAAGATATGGCCTTTTTCTCGAGTCAGGCGAGTGAGCTCGGGATCATCCAGTAAGCGAAGGTCAACGGTTTTGCTTTGCTCAGCACTAATGCTGTGAATGCGAGCATAAAGTTCCTCAAGTCGCGTTCGATAGCCTGGATCCACACGCAGACAAACCGTGCAGCAACTCGAGTTGAAGCATCCAGCCGCAGATGCAGCCCACTCGACTTCAGGAAAATCACGTAAACCTGCTGCAATAGCTTCCATGAGTTCGTGATCAAGATCGGAAAGATCCGTTAAGTTCAAAGCCGTTTGCAGATCTACTTCGCTTTTCTTCTTGGACCGCTTTGCTAGAGCCTGAGGAGGTGGAGGCGGGGGCACAATACTGTCTGGAGCTTGCGACGGAGTAGCTTGCACCGCTTGAATCAGAGTAGAGGACAACCGTCCGCGGACCGCATAGGGGCTCTTTATTTCGCGACGTGCACCTTCATCGAGGAACGGGAGCATTTCTTGTCGTGAAATGCTAACGCTGTGCGGGGCTTCCATATCAACGAGAATGCCCGCAAAATTCTGTCCTAGGGCATAGCGAAATGCTTCAAGCACTTCGAGTTTGATGCCTAGCGAATCCGGTGAGCCATTGACCTGCCATTGGTGTCGTTCGGCTGCTTCAGCCAGCGTAGTGCCATCGGTAAAAATAGGTAACGCAAGATGGCCTACGGAATCCTGGTAGTGCATTAAGCCTGAGGGGCTTTGCTGAGAGCGAACCGCATAGACCTCTCGTGCAATCAGGGCGACAAGTGCATCAACTTTGGCTTGCCCGCCACGCTGAGCTTCTTTGAGCAGGCGATGCATCGCTTCGAGTCGAGCTGGATTTTCTGGTGGCCGAGCAGAAGAGCCCATAGGTTGTATAGTATTTTATTCTTGGGTATAGGGGCAGAAAAGTGAGCATTTTCGGGTACTTTGCTAGTCGCTCCGTTGCTTTCAATAGCAAAATCATTAGTATTTTCGCCTGTATTTGATAGTCGAGCGCGGCTTTAACTGCTACAAGGGCCTCTCCGTTGACAGCGGATAAGCAGCTTTGCCTTGACGGCGCTTTCAAGGCACTGCATACTCCCGCAGATTTAAAATCCATAGCAAAAACTCGAGGAATTTCATGGTTCTCCACGTGGAAGACAAACAGGCAATCGTTAACAAGTTCAAGCAACACGAAAAAGACACCGGGTCGCCTGAAGTTCAAATCGCGCTTTTAAGCGAGCGGATTACTTACCTTACCGATCATTTCAAAACGCACAAAAAGGACCATCACTCAAGGCGTGGCCTATTGATGATGGTTTCACGTCGCCGCAGCTTGCTTGATTACTTGCGACGCAGCGACATTGAGCGGTATCGCAAAATCATCAAAGAGCTAGGCATTCGAAAGTAGTATGATGCGGTCTTCGTATTTCCACGGAGACCAGACGGTCGATGTTTATCGGCCATTCAACCCGGCGGACGCAAGGAAAGCAGGCCGTTCGATCTTCGCTTCGAAAGTTTTGTGCTGGACAATTACTCCCACCGAATTTTGGAATCGAGGACCGAGCCCTTTTCTTTGCTGATGTCATGACAGGGTCTCTATTGAGACCAGGAGTATAGAAGCGTGATCATCAAAGAAAGTGTAAAAATTGGAAACCATACCGTAACACTTGAGACCGGGCGTATCGCAAAACAGGCGCAGGGCTCAGTGATGGTAAGTTGCGGCGGCACCGTGGTGCTTGTCACTGTTTGCGGGACCAAAGAGGCCCGTCCTGGCGTGGACTTCTTGCCGCTCAGTGTTGACTACATTGAGAAAACCTATGCTTCGGGAAAAATCCCAGGTGGTTTTTTTAAGCGTGAAGGCAAATTACGAGATAACGAGATTCTAACGGCGCGTCTTATTGATCGTCCTTGCCGTCCTCTATTTCCGGAAGGCTATCGGAACGAGATCCAAGTGATTGCCACAGTGCTTTCGGCCGATAAAGAAGTCCCACCCGATATGCTCGCGCTTTTGGGCGCACCCGCTGCGATTCATTTGAGCAACATTCCTTGGGATGGGCCTATCGGCGGATTGCGCGTGGGACGTGTCAACGGTGAGTTCGTAGCCAACCCTACCTTTGAGCAAATCGAGCAAGGCGATCTCGAGCTTGTTGTTGCAACGTCCAAAGACGCCATTGTGATGGTCGAAGGCGAGTGCAAAGAAGTTTCCGAGGAAGATTTGCTCGAGGCATTGTTCTTCGCGCAAAAATCGGTTCAACCTTTCATTGAGCTTGTTGAAAAAATGCGCACGGCTGCTGGCAAGGAAAAATGGGCATTCGAGCCAGCCGCTAAGCCCGAGGGCATCGATGCCAAGGTCGCCGAGTTTGCAACGGCAAAGGTAAAAGAAGCTTGCAACCTCGTTGAAAAACATGATCGTTACGATCGCTTCAAGGAAATCAAAAAGGAAACCGTTGCGGCATTGGCAGAAGCCTTCCGGAGCAAGAATCCGACATCAAAGAGGCCTACGAAGAGCTTCGGTTCAACACGATGCGTGCTCAGGTACTCAAAGAGAAAAAGCGTGTCGATGGTCGTGATATGGTGACTGTACGCCCGATTACTACCGAAGTTGGCTTACTGCCGCGTGTGCACGGCTCGGCGCTTTTTACGCGAGGCGAGACACAAGCCATTGTGACAGCAACGCTGGGCACCAACCAAGATGAACAGCGTCTTGACACCCTCAATGGTGACGTTTGGAAACGCTTTATGTTGCATTACAACTTTCCAGCCTATTCGGTGGGCGAAGTTAAGCCAATGCGTGGACCGGGTCGACGTGAAGTGGGCCATGGCAATCTTGCTGAACGCGCGCTCATGAACATGATCCCATCAAAAGATGAGTTTCCTTATACGATTCGCATTGTTTCAGAGGTCACAGAATCCAACGGCTCTTCGTCGATGGCTTCGGTGTGTGGCGGGACCTTGGCGCTGATGGATGCCGGAGTGCCTTTGAAGAAGTCCGTTGCCGGTGTGGCCATGGGTCTCATCAAAGAAGGCGATGATTATGCTATCCTAACGGATATCCTTGGTGACGAAGATCATCTTGGCGACATGGACTTTAAAGTCTGTGGCACCTCCGATGGCATCACGGCTATTCAAATGGACATCAAAATTGGCGGTTTGACGCGTGGCATCCTTGAATCGGCTCTGTCACAAGCCAAGAACGCACGCTTGCATGTGCTTGAAAAAATGGCCGAGAGTCTGCAGACGCCTCGCGAGGAGCTGTCTCCTTATGCACCTCGCATTACCATGGTCAAGATTAAGCCCGACCAGGTGCGATTGCTTATCGGTCCAGGCGGAAAGACCATCAAGGGCATCATCGAGCAGACGGGAGTAGCCATCAATGTTGAAGATGATGGCACTGTGAATGTTGCGTCTTCTGAGGGCGACGCAGCAGAGAAGGCACTGGAAATGATTCGTGGCCTGACGTGGGAACCTGAAGTGGGTGAGACTTACAAAGGTATCGTACGCCGCATTGAACCCTACGGAGCTTTTTTTGAAATCACCCCGAACCACGATGGCCTCTGTCATATTTCCGATATGGACTGGCAGCACGTTGAAAAAGTCGAGGACTATTTCAAGCTAGGTGACGAAGCCGAGGTCAAAATCACCAATGTGGATCGTGATGGTAAGATTCGTCTTTCAAGAAAAGAGCTTTTGCCAAAACCAGAGGGCTATGTTGAGCGGCCTAGGCCAGAACGATCTGAGCGCTCGGGGGCTCGCCCCGGTGGCAATCGTGGTCCTCGTCGCGATCGCTCAGGCGAGAGGCGCCGTTAAGCGCTTTTGGATCCGTCATGAAAGATCCCATGACTAAGGGCAATGAGCTTCGGGTTTTTCGAATAAATCCGGAGCTCGTTGATCTTCCTTTTTATGCAAGCGATGCAGCTGCGGGTCTCGATCTGCAAGCAGCGATTGAAACACCTCTACTTCTTTGTAAAGGTGTGTCATTAATGGTCCCGACTGGATTAATCATAGCGCTTCCTTCGGGTTTTGAAGGCCAAGTCCGCCCACGTTCGGGCCTAGCCGCGAAGCATGGAATCACCTTACTCAATTCGCCAGGCACCATTGATGAGGACTACCGAGGGGAAGTAAAAGTAATTCTAATTAATCTTGGACCCGAGGACTACACCATCAAACCCAAAGAGCGCATTGCTCAGCTTGTGGTTGCACCCGTAAATAAGGTTACTGTCAGCGAAGCGAAGGATGCCAATGAACTCGGTAGTACCGAGCGTGGCTCCGGAGGTTTTGGCAGCACCGGGGCTCATTGACCCCATACACTGGCAACAATAGTAGCCACGAACAGGCTTCCTAGCCCGGTTTATTTTCGAAAAGTGCTATAATAACGACAGTGTAAGAAAATGTAGGACTTCTAGCATGCTTTTTGCTAGCAATGCGCCGTAAAATAAAAACCGAAGGCTTTGGGTAAAGCAGCTTTTTGAGGGAACATATCGTTTGGGCGCCCCGTCGAGCGCGCGCTTGCGCAACGCGAGCACTACTTATGATGAACTACGAACATACGCCAACCAGTCAGGACAATCCTGAGGCAAGCACGATCGAGGAGAGGGAGGAAACGAAAGTTTCAGCAAAACCCTCGGCTTCGACGGAGCAACTTTTAAAAGGGGACCTCTTTGCTTCGCGTTATGAAATTGTAGAGCGTGTTCATGAGGATGCCATCGTTCGAGCTTACAAAGTGACGGACGTTCAACGTGGTGAGATGGCTTTGTTGCATGTCCTCTCAACACGGTTGGTCCCCAATGCGCAAGAACGACAGCATATTGTTGATCGCATCAAAGAGTGCAGTAGTGCTCAAACCACTGCGCCGATTCTCGATGTAGGCATCGAAGGAAGTCGTGTTTATACAGTTGAGCCCTTGCCCAATGGTGTTCCTTTGCGCCGAACGCTTCGGCGCAGGGCATCAAAAGCAAAACGTTACACACGAAAAGAAGTTTTATTGCTTCTGGCGCCAATCGTTGCGTTGTTGCACAAAAAGCAGCACACCGTTCCTCACGGCAATATCCGCGCGGAGAATGTCTGGGTGGATGGGAATCACATTGCATTGTCCGGTTGGTATTTAACGAGTTTTTTACCGGCTGAACGTTTCAAGCGTTTCCTTTCAGAAAACGTGGCATTGCGTCTTGCTTTTGCTCCAGAGATAAGTGAGCAAGGTCAAAGCTACTCCGCTTCAGATTGCTACGGACTTGCAACCGTGGTGTATGAAGCCCTTACAGGTCGTCTTCCGGATCCCGATCTCCAAGTAAAAAACCTTGGTAAAACAGGCGAAGCGTTGAGTCTGTGTTTGAAGCGTGATCCGATAGCGAGACAAAAAGTTGGAAACGGGTTGCTTGATGCGCTTGCCTTTGATGCCGAGTCTCAAGAACAACAACACGTCAAAACTAAAGAAATCGAGGTTGTAAGCTTCAAGCCTTCAAACAACCCTATGATGTACAGTGAAACGCCGACCGTGCAACGGGTAGCCGGGGATAATTTCGATAGCGAAACCAACAATGCTGAAATGCTTATTGCCATAGGCCGTAAAACAAAACCCGCATCGGCTCGCACCTGGACCATTACCCTACTGCTTGCCGGGGGGTTCGCTTTGCTTATCGTTGCCTTAGCGTTTGCGATCGCGTCAAACGTCTAAGGGAGTGCCTGAAAACAACAGCTCCTCGCGTGCCGAATGCTCGGACTAATTGTGCGTGGCAGTCTCTAACCTTTGGCTATAAGGCGCGCTCGATCATAGCGGCGATGGCGGGCTTGGCGGCTGCGCCGACTTGTTGGCCTACAATTCACCACCCTTGAATACATAGAGGGTGGGCACGCCACGGATGCCATAGCGCTGGGCTGTTCCAGGACTCTCATCGATATCAACTTTAGCGAATATGGCTCTGCCCTCGTATTCATCTGAAAGCTGTTCAATGAAAGGGGCAATCACTCGGCAAGGTCCGCACCAGGTCGCCATAAAATCCACAAGAACGGGGACTTCGGATTGGAGAACATCCGTTTCGAAGTTCTGGTCGTTGGTAAGGACGATATTTTTACCTGCCATGGCTGCTCCTTTTTCGGGACTGCATCAATCTGGGTCTCCCGCAGTGTATGAAAGGGCCCAGATTTTCCAGCTATCCCTTTCGAGTATCGGAAACGTAGGTCTGCTTTATCGCCTTGTCAATCCAAATAAGAAGGTCTGCGAGGCATTCTACCCGATAGCGGTGCAACATGGTAGCCTTGTCAGTGATGACGTCGAACCGTGTATTTCTTCCCCAAGACGCCGTAGACAGTTGGCTTTCCGATCGCCGGATTGACATCCAGGGCGAGATCATGACCTTGGCAAAGGGTAAACAGAAATTTGCCATAAAATCTGCCGTTCGTTTTCTGCGTGAACTTAGTGGTCAGCAAGATCAGGCTAACCTTGTGGGAAAGGTCAAGGATATGGAGCAGCTTGCGATGCTAGGCGCGGAGCATTGCGCTGACTCGGTGCTGCTAGGCGATAATGCCTATGAAGTTGTCGAAGGCTTTGTCGGTGAGGCAATTTCAGGCGCAGACAAAAGCTCGATTCCTACGCATAGCAGACCGGATAATTCCGTTCCCGAACTTGATCTGCTTGCGCGTTTTTTCCTGAGCCGATAGTAACAAGCCATACGCTATTTATGGGCATCTATTTTCTATCCATTGTTATTCTCTCGCTTTATTGCGCGATCATGCTTCTTTATTTGGCAGCATTCTTGCGCGGTTTTGAGCCGGCTGCCGCGCACGCGCGAACCCTACTTACAATAACGCTTGCTTTGCACACGGTAGCCTTTTTCCTCGATCTAAAAGATCTCGGTTATATGGCGCTCGATGCTCGCGGTGCGATGATGTTTGGGTCGTGGGTGATTGGCCTGGCCTATCTTGCGGGCACTGCAAAGAAAAAAGACCTGCGAGGACTAGGGTTGATTGTCACACCGCTTGTGTTGACCCTCTTTGTTGTAGCGCAACTGGTGCGCACAGAAGGATCGCGACACGTTGCATTGAGCGCAGCACTACGAACCTTCCATGTCGCGATTAGTGTTATTGGTGTAGCGGCATTTGTTCTGGCATTCAGCGTTTCGGTGGCCTATTTGATTCAAGAGTATTTGCTGCGCACCAAACGTTTAGGCGTGATGTTCAAGTGGCTTCCAGATCTGCAAGTCCTTGAAAGCTTGGATTCATGGCTGGTGACCTTAGGCTTTCCTTTGCTTACCTTGGGTATTTTCACGGGCGCACTCTGGAATTACCGCATCAATCACGTGTTGTTCGATTTCGGAAAAGGTCAGGTGTTCGCCATTCTGGCTTGGTTCGTTTTTTTTGGGATGCTCCTGCTTCGTGGTCTTGCAGGCTGGCGTGGACGACGCACCGCTTGGGGAACCATCGTAGGCTTTGTTTTTTCGATGATCGCTCTTGCGAGCTACACCATCCAAGCCCCGGGACTGCTTCAATGATGGAGATTTTTGTTGTGGGCTTATCCCACCACAGTGCGCCACTTCGCGTTCGCGAAAAACTCAGCCGCGGGATGAGTAATGAACAAGAAGTGCTTGGTGAGCTTCTGCGTATTCCTGGTATGAGCGAGGCAACGCTGATTTCCACGTGTAACCGAGTGGAAATCTATGGGGCATCCGAGCAAAGCGAGCAGGTTGTAGCGAGCGTTCAGCAACTTCTAAGCGATCGAAGCGATGAGCCCTTGGAGCCTTACCTTTACAAACATCTGGGTCGGCAAGGGGTTCGCCATGTGTTTCGTGTCACAGCCAGCTTGGATTCGATGGTTGTGGGAGAGCCTCAGATATTGGGCCAGGTCAAGCAGGCTATGTTGCAGGGCCAGCAGCACGGAGCTCTAAGCACGGTCTTGGGTCGATGTTTTGAGACGGCACTATCAGTGGCAAAAAAGGTGCGTGCGGATACTCAAATAGCAAGCGGAGCCGTAAGCGTAAGTTCCGTTGCTTGTGATTTAGCCGCAAAGATTTTTGGAGATCTAGCGGCAAGACGTGTGCTTTTGCTTGGCGCAGGAAAAATGAGTGAGCAGGCAGCCAAGAAACTCATGGCTGAGGGAGCCGACCTTTGGGTCATGAACCGAAGCCCCGAACGCGGTCAGAATCTAGCGAAAGCCATTGGTGGCCATTTTGTTTCCTTTGATCAGATGACAGAGCAGTTGAGTGAAGCTGACGTTGTAATTACTTCGACGGCAGCTCAACAAGCCATTGTGACAGTGGATCAGATGAAGCCAGTTCAAAAAGCGAGAAAGCATCGGCCGCTTTTCTTTATTGACATTGCTGTCCCGAGAAACGTTGAGACCGAGGTAGGGCGCCTTGATGGTATTTATGTCTATGATTTAGACGATCTCAAGCAGGTCTCCGAGGACAACCTTAAAAGCAGACGAAAGGAAGCACACGCTGCAGAGGCCATGCTTGATGAATATGTCGAAGGTTTTGAGCAATGGCGAAACTCTCTTGAACTTACGCCCACTATTGTTGCCTTGCGCGAGCAAACACAACAGACCATTGAAAAAGAATTGATGCGCTTTGTCCAAAGCTTAGACTTGGTTGTAAAGCCTGATGAAAAAGATATCCATCGTTTCGCTGAAAGCATGGTAAACAAGGTATTGCACCAACCTCTTACCGGTTTAAAAGAAGCCACAAAACAAAGTGGTTCACAACAAATATTAGCTTTAGTAAGACGTCTGTTTGCATTGGATAGAACTGAAAAGGAAAGCAAATGAAACTCCGGGTGGCAACACGCACCAGTAAGCTTGCACTTGCCCAGACGCGATGGGTTATCAAACAACTGCAACTCCACCATGCTGGGCTTGAGGTTGAAGAATTTCCCATCGTAACACGAGGCGATAAAGAACAAGATAAGCCTCTGTGGCAAATTGGCGGCAAAGCTTTGTTTGTCAGTGAACTTGAGCAAGCGGTGCTGCGAGGGGAAGCAGATTTTGCAGTACATTCAATGAAAGACTTGCCCGCCGAGATTGCCGACGGTCTTGATATCGTGTGCATTCCGCCTCGTGAGGATCCCTCCGATGCGATTGTAAGTTTTGAAGGCGAAGAGTTTGATGCGCTTACGGCAGGCAGCAGCATTGGCACGAGCTCTCCACGTCGCACGGTTCAACTTCGAGCTAAGCGGCCGGATCTTGCTTTTGTTCCTTTGCGCGGCAATATCGACACGCGCATTCGTAAGCTTGATAGCGGGGAAGTGAGCGCGATAGTACTTGCCTTAGCAGGCCTGCGCCGGCTTGGTATTCAAGACAAACGCATTCGTGTTTTGCCTTTTGATTTATCCTTACCAGCCATAGGGCAGGGAGCGCTTGCCTTGCAAGGCCGCACAGATGACACGGGAACGACTGAAATACTTTCATGCTTGGAGAATTCAACAGCACGGCTTGAAATCGAAGCAGAGCGAGCTTTGGCCAAGGGGCTTGGTGTTGACTGTCATGTCCCGGTCGCGGGTTTAGCGCGATCGATGTCAAACGGGCAGCAGCTCAAAATCGAAGCCATGGTTGCCTCTTCGGACGGAGATCGCACTCTTTCTTCCTTTACCCAAGAAGACATCCTTGTCGCCACCCAAGAGCAGCGCTACAACGAAGCGCGACGCATGGGCACTGAGCTTGCGGAGCGCTTGCTCGAGCAGGGTGCCAAAGACTTAATTACTTGATAGCTTGGTATGGCGTGCCGCTGACTGTAGAAGACCTCATTCATTCAAAAAAAACCATCATCGTGCTTGGCGCGGGTGGTGTTGGAAAGACTTCCACTTCTGCGGCGCTTGCGGTGATTTCAGCCATGAGTGGGAAGAAAGTGCTCTGTCTTACAATCGATCCTGCCAAGCGCTTGGCAAACAGTCTGGGTCTTGATGCCCTCCCAAACGAAGGCCAATTAATTTCATCGCAATTTTTTCAAGAGCAGGGGCTGGAATGTTCTGGCCAGCTCTATGCTTTGGTCCTTGATAAGAAAAAAACGTTTGATGACCTTCTCAAACGGCACACCAAAGATCCAAAGAATCTTGATCGCATTTTAAACAATCGCCTCTATCGCTACATCTCGACCTCGCTTGCTGGCACACATGAATACATGGCCATGGAAAAGCTTCATGCCGTGCTTGAAGAGGAAGACTATGACTTAGTCATTGTTGATACGCCTCCGGCATCTGACGTGTTTGGTTTCTTTGATGCGCCGGATAGGGTTGTCGAAGCCATTGACTCGCAAGCTACGCGCTGGATGGTGCAAGCGCTTAGCACCAGTGGTCGTCTATCTCTCGGTTTGCTTAGTAAAGGAGCGGCGGTGCTCCTAGCGGCCCTGTCTAAAATTACAGGAGCGAAATTCATGCAGGAGATTGGCGAGTTTTTGCTCGACTTTAATTCTCTTTTTGGAGGATTTCGTCATCGAGCGATGATGGTCAAGGGCATGCTACAACGTTCTGATTTTGGATATCTAACAGTAACAAGCACAAGCCCACCGGCTCTCTTTGAGCTAAGAGAAGTGCAGCGAAGGCTTACCGAGCGAGGGCTGCATCCTGAAGCCACTGTATTTAACCGCGTGCAACTTCCACCGGCGCCCTATGATAGCGATGAGCTCCAGTCTGCGTATCGAGAATTGGAAAAGAATCACGCGGGTATCAATGTGCTGCAGGGAAAACTACAAGAAGCCTACGATGACGAAGTGCATCGCGCACAAATCGACGAAGCTTTATTGAGCTCGGAAAAAAAACATGCCATGCCTAAAGGAACTCTGCTGGTGCGTGTTCCATTAATGGAGGAGGACGTGCATGATTTAGCCGGTTTGGCTAAATTAGGCGAAGCGTTGCTGAAAGTTTGAGAATTAAGGGAAAGGTATGAACCATCAATTTTGGGGAATCGTGTTGGCAGCAGGCAAAGGCACGCGCATGAAAAGCGATTTGCCTAAAGTGTTGCATCAAATTGCAGGCAAACCGATCCTCTACTATCCCATCAAAGCCTTGCTCGATAACGGGGCGCAAGGTGTCGTTGTCGTAGTGGGTCATGGCGCCGAGGACGTTGTTCGTTTTCTCAACGACGCTTTCCCAGGTCGCATTGAGATTGCCATTCAGAAAGAGCAAAAAGGCACAGGCCATGCGGTGCAGTGTGGTCTTGGTGCGATCACCGACAAAAACAGCTCTGTTGTCGTGCTCTACGGTGACATGCCTCTCGTTGAGCCCGGAGCAGTTGCTGCGCTGCTTGAAGATGAAAGCAGTAAGTTCTCTCTTAGTTTGTTAAGCACCCTTAGCACCGAGCCCTTTGGTTATGGACGCATGATACGCTCCAAAGCAGGATCGATTGTTGAGGTTCGCGAAGAGCGTGATTGCAATCCAGAAGAAGCGACCATCAATGAGATTAACCCTGAATTTATTTTGCGTCTGCTTCGTTTTTTAGCGGTGCACTTGCAAACATTAAAAGCAACAATGCTCAAGGTGAGTTACTGTTAACCGATATCGTAAAGCTGGCGGCTCAAGATAAAGGCGTGCGCGATGTGATGTGGCCGATCGCAGATCTTCATGGGGTCAACACCCGTTGGGATCTTGCTCAGTGTGAGCAGGAAAAACGTAAACGCATCAATATGGCCCATGCACTAAATGGGGTAAGCTTTATCGATCCAGAGAATTGTTACATTGAAAACGATGTGCAATTGCAGAAGACGTTACGCTTGGTCCTGGCGTTGTCTTAAAGGGCAAAACAAAAATTGGGCAGGGTAGTGTTATTGATGCCGGTTGTGTGCTTGAAGATGTAAGCATTGCACAAGGGGTGCATCTCAAACCGTATACGGTAGCTTCCGCCAGCGTGCTTATGCAAAACGCCCAAGCCGGACCTTTTTCTCATCTTCGTCCACAGAGCGAGCTTGGCCCAGAAGCGCGTATTGGCAATTTTGTAGAGATGAAGAAGAGCATTCTCGGTCGTGCATCCAAAGCCAATCATCTAAGCTACATCGGTGACTGCACAGTAGGCGAAGGCGTCAATATCGGGGCTGGCACTATTTGCTGCAACTACGATGGCTTCTCGAAACATCAAACCATTATAGAAGATGGTGCGTTCATCGGCAGTGATTCACAACTCATAGCGCCCATCACGATTGGTAAAGACGCATATGTTGGCACAGGTACCACGGTAACCATGGATGTGCCGCAAGACGCGCTTGCCATCGGCCGCGCCAAACAGCAAAACAAAGAAGGCTACGCCAAACGCTTGCGTGCTCATCTGCGAGCCCATAAAGCCACAACTGGCAAAAAGTAACTGTTTCTTCCAAAACCCGACGTGTTATTGATGTTTTTTGCGGTGGTACTGTGGAAATATCGACTGATGATGCGTTGCGAAAACTGCAAAGACGCATCCAGGCGGCCCCGGTGGTTGCGGTTTAGCTGTATGATCGGTAGTTTCTCATTTTACAAACCAAATTTTGGAGGAAGCATGTTTAACTATTGGGGATTGGCCCTATCCTTAATCGCTTTGCTTGGCTGCAGCAGCGATAGTTCTTCGGCAGCAAATATCAGCGAATACTGCAACTCGATTTGCTCAAAACGGAGCGAATGCGATTTGCTTTTCGGTACCACCAAAAGTGATTGCGTGGACGAGTGCATAAGCAACTCTGACAGCGATAACGGAGGAGATTCAAGCTGCAACCCAAGTCAGAGCCAAGTTGATTCTTGCATGAGTGCGATCAGTGCTGCCGATTGCGATACCGTTTTCACGGCTCCGCCTGCTGAGTGCGAGAACCTTTGCCCTGATGATAACAACACTGACGCTGGTACTCCTGCAGTTGATAGTGGTGGAACAACGATTTCTACCACCGGCGACTGCTCTGCCCCAGAGACCTGTTGTCAAAGCATCACCAACCCCGATATCAGGCCAGGCTGCGACGAATCGGTGGCCGACGGCAATGATGAACTCTGCGCAATTGCGCTTAACGGCTTCTACTCATTTTATTGCAACTAGTGTTCGTTTGAGGAAGTCCTGAGTTATTCGGCTTGTTCTTTGCGCTGCTATTTGCGTTGCCATTCCTTGAATTATCAAGGGATAGTCCTGCGTCATGGCGCCTTGGCATTAGAGCAAAGCCCGGCGCCTCAGTGGCTCAGGACTTTCTTTAAGCTAACACTAATACAAAAGTGAAACGGCGCGACCTTCTCGACGTGAAGTCCTTGCGTCGTTTCCATTGAACTGGCTATAGCTCAGCAAAGGGATTGATTGCAGTAGCACTCAAGAAGCTTTGGCTTTGAGTTAGCTTTGCTTAAGCATCGTAACCCTGTGCGATAGGGTAGCGACGACCGGGTCCGAAGGCTTTTGTGGTGACGATGAGCCCTGGGGGCATTTGCCTGCGCTTGTACTCGTTGAGCCTTACCATGGACACAATACGTTTTACGGTGACGGCATCGAAACCCTTGGCAACGATTTCATCCGCAGAGAGTCCATTCTCGACAAACATCTCTAAAATAGGATCGAGTACTTCGTAGGGTGGCAGTGAATCACTGTCTTTCTGATCCGGCCGCAGTTCAGCTGAAGGTTCTTTGAGCAACACGCGTTCCGGAATGACATCTCGACCTTCGCGTTCGTTGAGTTTTCGACAAATGCGGTAGACCATGGCTTTCGGTAAATCACTGATGACTGCCAGCCCACCCGCCATATCGCCGTACAGCGTGCAGTATCCGACAGCGAGTTCGCTTTTGTTTCCTGTGCTGAGCAACAAGTGCCCATAGCGGTTTGAGATGGCCATGAGCGATGCGCCGCGAATGCGCGACTGCAGATTCTCAAAAGTTGTATCACCGGTCGCCTGAGAATCTTCTTCAAGGACGGGCTTTAACATCCCGCGATAGCATTCAAAGACAGGATCAATATTGAGGTGCTTCCATTCGATGCCAAGATTGCTTGCAAGCGCCATGGCATCTTCAACGCTTTGCTTCGATGTAAAGCGTGTTGACATGCCAACGCCGAGTACGTTTTTAGGACCAAGTGCCTTTGCGGCCAAAGCTGCACAAAGAGCGCTATCAACGCCTCCTGATAGGCCAAGCACTGCTTGTTTGAATCCACATTTGCGTGCGTAATCGGTGATGCCAAGAATAAGCGCATCAAGCACCATTCCGTCTTCGCTGCAATCGGGCTTGGTCACCTCACTTAGTTGATCCAAGTCCCCAACGAGTAGCTCTTCTTTGAACCCAGTAGCGGTCAGGCAAAGTTCTCCTCGCGGCCCGTACAGTGCGGAGTGCCCATCAAATATAAGGTCATCGTTGCCGCCCACTTGATTGACCATCACCAAGGGCAAGGCATATTTTTTCGCAATCGTCGAAAACATCGCGCCGCGTTCTTGAGGCTTTTTAAGTGTGAAAGGCGAAGCCGATAGATTGATCAACACATCAGGTTTTTGTTCCACCAAAGTGGCTAGCGGATTGCTTGAATAATGCCCAGAACTCTCCGAGCGAACGTCGTTCCATGCATCTTCACATAGCGTGATCGCAAAACGTTTTCCTAAAATGCTAATGCACGATTGCTCCGAGGCTGCTTCAAAGTAGCGATGCTCATCAAACACGTCGTAGGTTGGTAGAAGTTGTTTGTGCACTAAGTTTTCGATAACACCAGCGTGAAGAACCGCCGCGCTGTTGTAGGGGCGCCGGGAAGCCGACTGCTCCGGCAAGATGAAGCAGCCAAGGATGACATAGAGGTCTTTTGGCAGCTCGGCCGCTAACTTTTCGAGCTGAGCTTGATGCTCTCTAAGAAATGCAGCCCTTTCGAGAAGATCCCGCGGCGGGTAGCCGCTGAGGGCAAGTTCGGGAAAAAACACCACAACAGCGCCCTTTTTTTGTGCTTGTAGGGAGAAATCGAGAATACGTTTTCGATTCTCTTGGAGCTTGCCAATCGTGGGATTAAACTGACACAGTGCGATGCGCATGATTTTTTAGTGAAAATGGGGTAAGAATTCAGAATGAATCCAGGGCTCATTCTTCTGGCGATTGCTGGAATTTCGGTATTGGTAATTGTCCATGAAGGCGGTCATTATCTAGTGGCTAGGGCCTGCGGTATGCGGGTCATTCGCTTTAGCATAGGGATTGGCCCCACGGTATTCAGGTACCAGCCCAAAGACAGTCCAACGGTGTTTCAACTCTGCGCTATTCCATTTTTGGCCTATGTGCAAATTGCCGGAATGAATCCTCACGAAGAAGTGGATTCCGACGATCCAGGTCTTTTTCCTAATCAGGGGCTTTTTGCGAGAATTGCTACGATTTTTGCCGGACCTTTTGCCAACTATCTGCTCGCGGCTGCTCTTACCTTCACGCTTGCGCTCGTGGGCTGGCCCGAGCATTTGACTCGACCGGTGGTCAAACCTGTCGATCACACCACCCCGGCTGCTATCGCAGGCGTGCACAGAGGAGACGTCATCGTCGAAGCCAATGGCGAGGTTGTGCACAATTTTGGGGATTTGATTCGCATCACTTCCGTGCGTGCTGGCAAAGCGACGTCTTATGTCGTGGAGCGTGATGGCAAGCGCATGCCGCCGATGATGATTACTCCACGCCTTGAAGAAGAACGTGGGGTGATAGGGGTGACATTTACCAAGCACTATCGAGCTTATGGCTGGGATAAAGCCGCCACGATGGCCTTGGCCTTCCCTTATGAAGTAACGGTACTAAATGCCCTCGGCTTGGCCGAGCTGTTTAAGAAAAAGACACTGGAAGGCCTGGCTGGTCCAGTGCGTATGGGAAAAATGGTTGCCGAATCGGCAAAACGTGGCCCCATCGAATATGCTTGGATGCTCATCGTGCTTTCTGTCGCCTTGGGCATGTTCAACCTATTGCCCTTGCCAGCGCTTGACGGTGGACGGTTGAGCTTTTTGATGTATGAAATGATTGCCAAACGTAGACCTGATGCTCGCATCGAAGCTGTGGTACACACGGTGGGCTTGCTTTTTCTGCTTGGGCTTTTGGTCCTCGTGACCTTTCGTGATGTCATGAGCTAAGAGCGTAGCTATTTGGAGTACGAACCATGCTAAGCCGTCTTTTTGTCATCACCACTTTTCTTTGTTGTAGCCTGGTATTTCTCAGTGTCTTTGCGCAGCTTGCGCATAGTCAACAAGCTGATACAGCTGAGCTCACGCGACGCGCTGAACTCCTATTCCATATTGAGGGTGGACAATCGCTTAGCGTGGGCGAGCTTGAAGACTTCATTAATAGCCAATCGCCTGCCTTGCGTGACTATTATAGCGCGCCAGAGCATCGTAAAGAGCTTTTCGACGAGCGCTTGCGTTTGGCCCTTATGGAGAAATACGCCACATCAAAAAAATACTCGACTCATGAAGAAGTCATTCAAAAAGAAAAAGAATTTTTAGTGCGGGAGCTGCTCCTCGATAAAATAGATAAACCCTTGCGGGCATCTGCTTTTCCTGAAGCTGAACTCAAGTCCTTTTATACAAGCCACATCGCCGATTTTTCAAAAGCAGAGTACCGCCGCGCGAGTCATATGTTGGTCGCCGACAAAACGAAGGCCTTGGCTCTTTTAAGGGAGGCCCAAAAAGGAGACGTCCGGGCTTTCCGAGAACTGGCGCAACAGCACAGCATCGATATGCAAACGCGTATGCGTGGTGGAGACTTGCTTTATTTTCCCAAAGACGAAGACAAAAGTTCACAGAATCCACAAGTCGATCCCGCCTTACGAAAAGCTGCCTTTGCCGTTGCGGAACTCGGCGAGCTTTACGCTAAGCCGGTGCAGGTGGGTGAAGACTGGAGCATCGTCAAGCTGACTGGTTTGCGCCCCGCTGAAAAGCAAAGCTTTGCTCAGGCCAAAGCCAAGATTCAAGGACTAATGTTTAGCCAAAAACGACAGCAAGCGATTGAGTCCTTGCTTGCTCGTTTGAGGAAGAGCAGCACTGTCCAGGTTAATGAAAAGCTACTCAAGGCCATCGATTTACGTGATGCCGAGATCAAGCCTGGCCAAAGTGATAAGCATCATCACTGACCGACTATTTTCGTTATAATTTTAGTCGGTTTTTTAAAATTTCTGTTGAAATTCAACAGAGAATTTATGTAGTAATTTCGTGAAATTACACCTTTTGTGGTGATGACATTTGACCCCACCCGGGCAAGCAGATACCATTAACGTTGCCATGAGTACATCGCTACCGGATACCAGTGCGGAGAATTTTTCACCCACTAAAATTACCTACGTTGGTGGCAGGCCCACAACCATCACACTTCGTCGTTGTAAGCTTGTTGTCGTTCAAGATGGAGAAGCAAAACAGCACGTCTTTGATCGCGACGTGATTAATGTTGGGGCCATGGATGACAACGACGTTGTGGTCGATGATGAGACCGTCAGCCGTAATCACTGCAAGATTTTCCGCGAAGGCAATCATTACATTTTGCAGGATCTTAACTCCACGAACGGCACCTTTATTAATCGTGTGCGTATTCGCGAAGCTTTTCTAAGGCCCAATTGCACGATCCGTGTGGGGAAAACCGATGTGCACTTTGCGCCGGTTGATGAACAAGTTGAAATCGTGCCATCGGATAAAGACCGGTTTGGCGACATGATTGGTAAAAACGCAAAACTGCGTGAAATCTACGCCATCTTAGAGAAAATCGCCCCGACCGATGCAACCGTTGTAATCGAAGGTGAGACCGGTACCGGTAAAGAAGTCGTGGCACGCACCGTGCATCAACAATCGCCTCGCCGAGAAGGGCCTTTCATTGTTTTTGACTGTGGCGCTGTGCCAGAAAACTTGATTGAAAGTGAGCTCTTTGGTCATGAAAAAGGCTCATTCACTGGAGCTGTCTCGACGCGTCAAGGCGTGTTTGAACTCGCGAATGGCGGCACCGTCTTTTTGGATGAGTTGGGTGAGCTTGCTAGTGATTTGCAGCCGAAGCTTTTGCGTGTGCTTGAGCAGCGCGAAGTAAAGCGTGTTGGTGGTTCTCGTCCCATCAAAGTTGACGTGCGTGTGGTAGCTGCCACCAACCGAGACCTGGAAGAAGAAGTTCGTGCGGGTCGCTTTCGGGAAGACTTGTTCTATCGCCTGAGTGTAGTGCGTATTTCGCTTCCGCCTTTGCGGGATCGTCTCGAAGATATCGAGGCCTTGGTGCATCACTTCCTTGATACCTGTCATTTCAATCGCAATGCAGACGGTACACACAAGGTAACTGCTTTTTCCCCGGAGACCTTGGAGTGTTTGCATGGCTATGCCTGGCCTGGCAACATTCGCGAGTTACTCAATATCGTAGAGCGTGCCGTAAGTTTTTCAGAGAGCGATTCTCTGGAAGTTCAAGACCTTCCAGATCACGTTGCAAAGCCCGAACGCCGAATCAAGAGTCAAATTCGGTCAACAACTGCCGGAAGCGACGACGACGATCAGCAGCTTATCGACAGCGCGGATTTGGCTGCGCTGAGCGGTAATTTTAAAGAAGCCAAAGAGCAATGGGTCTCTGCTTTTGAAAAAGACTTTATTGCGCAGCTTCTTAAACAAAACGATAACAATATCTCTCATGCTGCGCGCGAAGCTGGTATCGATCGTAAATATTTCCGCAAACTCATGAAGAAATATGAGATTACGGTCGACGACGCGTAGCCGTGACCTCTTCGCATCTGTCTTAAATAAAGCTACGCTTCCAATGAATACTTTTCGAGATTGGCGGTGTGAGCATTGACCGAAATACTTAGCCCATTCACTGACGAGCATCAGCTTTTTCGAAAGCAAATAAAGCAGTTCATGGAAAATGAACTCGCACCTGCCTCCTCCGAATGGGAGAAGGCTGGCATTTTTCCACGGTGGGTATTTAAAAAAGCCGCCGAGCTTGGCGTTTTCGCCGCACATTACCCGGAGGATGTTGGAGGCGGTGGAGGCGATTATTGGTTTAGCGTAGCCAAAGCCGAAGAGTTGCATCGCTGTGAGTCCGGTGGCGTGGTGATGGCGTTACTGGTGCAAGGCGACATGACCACACCATGCATTCAAGATTTGGGTAGCAAAGAGCAAAAAGAAGAGTTTCTCAAACCTGCATTGCAGGGCGAAAAAATTGCTGCGCTTGCAGTAAGTGAGCCTAACGCAGGATCGGACGTTGCGGCCATCACAACGACTGCCCGCCGCGTGGGTGATGAGTATGTGATCAATGGCTCGAAGACTTACATCACCAATGGTAGTCGTGCTGATTTTGTGACGCTGCTTGTTAAAACAGATCCAGAGGCTGGATATGGGGGCATTTCAATTGTGTTGCTCCCCACCGACGTCAAAGGTTATGGCGTCTCGAAAATGCTAAAAAAGATCGGCAACTGTTCCAGTGACACGGCCGAACTTTTTTTCGATGGATGTCGAGTGCCTGCTCGCTATCTTCTGGGTGAAGAAGGCCAGGGCTTCTACTACCTCATGCAAAACTTTCAGACCGAACGTTTGATAGCGTCAATAAGCGCGGTGGCTGGAGCCTATACCGCGCTTGAGCGTACTGTTGAGTGGGGTGGACAACGATCAGCTTTTGGAAAACCTTTGATTAAACGAGAAGTGTGGCAGCATCGTTTTGTCGATTTGTACACCAAGCTTGAAGCGGCTAGAGCGCTCAGCTACCAAGCCGTTCGTTCTTACAACCAAGAAAAATACATCGACCAAAGTGAGGTTTCTCTTGAGACCACAAAATTTATTTCGATGAGTAAAGTTTTTGTTGGGGATGTTACTTCGGAGATCATCGACACCTGCCTTCAGTTTCATGGAGGCATGGGCTACTTGGATGAGCTTTGGGTCTCCCGTATGTGGCGTGATCAGCGTTTATTGCGCATTGCTGGCGGAAGCACCGAGGTCATGAAGTACGCTCTTTCTAAAATCATGGGTTTTTGACGATTTGAGATACACTCGAGATAACAGAAGGAAGGTGGCGTGATGGAAGCTTGGATTATTGATGCAGTACGGACGCCGCGCGGCAAGGGAAAAGCCGAAACCGGAGCTTTATCGAGCGTCCATCCTCAGGAGCTCGTCGCACAAAGTTTGCAGCAGATTGCAAAACGAAATTCGTTTAATCTCGATGATGTTGATGATGTGGTGATGGGCTGTGTCTCCCAAGTGAACGAACAGGGAGCGTGTTTGGCTCGTCATGCGCTTTTAAGTGCAGGCTGGCCCGAGAGTATTTCAGGAGTCACGGTAAACCGTTTTTGTGGCTCAGGAGCTCAGGCAGTTAATTTTGCTGCGTTGGGAATCATGTCCGCTCAACAAGACGTGGTGGTTGCAGGCGGTGTCGAGAGCATGTCACGGGTGCCTATCGGAGCAGACGGAGGCAGTGTCGATGGCAACAATCCTGTGCTTCGTCAGAAGATTGTTCAGGTGCCGCAAGGTATCAGTGCGGATCTGATTGCAACACGCGAAGGGTTTTCTCGGCATGATTTAGATAGTTTTGCGGTTGAATCGCAGAGCAAAGCTGCTCGGGCGATGGAAGCTGGTCATTTCGAAAAGAGCCTTTTCCCAGTCACTGACCCAAGTTCAGGCCAGGTGTTATTGGCGCAAGATGAATATCCGCGCCCTGGCACCGATCTTCAAGCCTTGGGAAAACTCAAGCCTGCTTTTGAAAAACTAGGTGCCATGCAAGTAGGCCCTCAAGGAGAGACGATCGATGACTTTGCGCTACGGGTCTACCCGGATACAAAAGGCATCAACCACGTTCACACCGCTGGCAATTCAAGTGGCATTGTTGATGGAGTGGCTGCGTTGCTCCTTGCATCCAAAGACTATGCACAAAAAACGGGTCTTAAAGCACGAGCGCGAATCGTCATGACTGCTACTTTAGGCAATGAGCCGGTCATCATGCTTACGGCACCTGCACCCACTTGCCAAAAATTATTAAAGAAAGCGGGTATGCAAGTCAGTGATGTAGACTTATGGGAGATCAACGAAGCTTTTGCGGTGGTACCCATGCAAACCATACGTACCCTTGGACTCGATCCTGAGAAGGTCAATGTCAACGGAGGAGCCATTGCACTTGGACATCCCCTCGGCGCGACGGGTGCCATCCTAATTGGTACCGTCCTTGATGAACTTGAACGGCGTGACCTCAATGTCGGCATGGTGACGCTCTGTATCGGCGGCGGTATGGGCATCGCCACTCTTATCGAACGGATATAGTGCGCTCAAAACCTGATCAACGACGCCAAGGCGCTCGAAGGCAATAGATCCGCGTGCGCTCAATCTATTGCCTTCGACGCTTAAATAATCTGAATTCGCATTGGATCTCCAGACTAACTTCATGACATGAGCAATACGAAGAAGCTTTGTCCTCGATTAGATGTCCCGGAAGAAGTGATGTAATCGTAGATCCAATACGATAGCAGGGAATTTAAGCGTCTGAGCAGGTGGGTCTGTTTCAACAGACCCACCTGCTCAGAGCGCCAATTCGTATTTAACTAATTTATAGATAGCCTGAGACCAGGGCTTCAGAGACGAGGTACCAGCCGTCGACGGCTACAAAGAGTAGAAGCTTAAAGGGCAGCGAAATGGTGGTTGGAGAGAGCATGTGCATGCCTAAAGACAGCACAATATTGGCAACAACAAGATCGATGATCAAAAAGGGGATAAAAAGAAGAAAGCCAATTAGAAAAGCTTCAGCAAGTTCGGTGATGAGAAAAGCCGGAAAAACCACCGCGAGGTCTTTTTCGGAGCTAGCGATGGGTGGTCCGTTTTGAGCTGATTTTTTTGCAAGATCAAAAAAGAGTTTCTTTTCTCGCTTTCCGGAGTGTTTTTCAAGGAAACGGTTTAGCGGAAGCAACGCTGTCATGGCTGCTTCCAAAAAGCGCTTCCCGTTTTGACCGGCCAAGGGGGCTTCCCAACTTACGGCTGAAAGTTTTGGTTCAGCGCTTTGCATCATTTGCATTCCGACAGGGGCCATCACGTAGAGGGTGAGGATTGACGCTAAGGCGGTGACAACCGCGCCTGACGGGACCTGATTGGTACCGATCGCATTTCTGAGAATAGAGAGCACTACGGATATTTTTACAAAGCTTGTTGCTGCCATAAACAGCAGGGGCAGCAGCGAGAGCAGCAATAATGTGAGTACTGTGGCAAGGGTGATGTTGGACATCTAACTTTGGCCGTCTTTCTTGGGCGAGAGCTTGGCTTTCGCCTGTATAAGCGCATGAGCAAAGTGACTTGAAGGAGCCTGCTCCTGTTGGGGGATGTCTGCTGGATCGAGTTCGCAGAGCATTTGCACCTGGCCTTCTACGCCGCTTCCCATCAGCCAGGCACGTTGAGCTGACTGGACGATATAGATTCGGCTGCGCGGGCCTAGAGCGATGCTATCAATAACACGGAGGTGTTTTGCCCCAGAGCTGCGTTGCTGAAAGCTTGAGGAGATCCAACGCAGCACAAGCCAGGCCAAAAGACAAATCGCAGCGAGCGCAAGTAGGCTTTGCAAAAGCATAAGGCCATAACTTGTTTGTATAGTCTTGTCCGCCTGCTGGTCTGTAGCGAGTCTTGTCAAAAGGAGCAGAAGCACCCCCTAGGACTACCTCTATAAGACCGAACGTTCAAGAACTTCCGCGATATCGAGGCTCTGAATCTGCTCTTCCTTTTCGTGTGCTTTAAGACCATCTGAAACCATCGTCATGCAAAACGGACAAGCGCTGGCGATGGTATCGGCTTGGGTTTGCAGCAATTGCAGGGTTCGTTTGTTATTTACGCGATTATCATTTTGCTCTTCCATGAACATTTGACCGCCGCCGGCACCACAGCAAAGACCCTTGGATCGATTCCAATGCTCTACTTCCACAAGCTCGATCCCAGGAATGGCTTCCAGGATCGCACGGGGCGATTCATAGATATCGTTGTAGCGCCCAAGATAACAACTGTCATGGTAAGTCATTCGTGCATTGACGGTCTTTTCAGGTACCAAGCGTTTGCTCGCAAGTAAATCAGCTAAATAATCACTGTGGTGCACAACTTTAAAGTGACCATCAAACTGAGGGTATTCATTGAGCAGTGTATTGAAACAATGTGGGCAGGTGGTAAGCACGGTTTTTTTATCGACTCCATGTTTCTTTAGGATCGATACGTTCTGTTCGGCAATCACTTGAAATAGGTACTCATTGCCTGCGCGTCGTGCTGGATCACCCGTGCATTTTTCGAGCTTGCCAAGAATGGCAAAATCAACATGCGCTTTGTTCAAAAGTCTTACAGTTGCTCTTGCGATTTTTTTTGCGCGGTCATCGTAGCTCGCAGCACAACCCACCCAGTAAAGCACACTGGCATTTGGGTTTTGCTCAATCAGAGGCACATCGAGGCCTTCCGCCCAGGCGGGGCGGTCCATGGCAGAGAGGTTCCAAGGGTTGCCGTTGCTTTCGATGCCGTTAAAAGGTTTTTGTAGTTCCGTGGGAAACTCGGCGTCGATCATGACTTTTTCTCGCCTCAGTTTTACGATTTTATCGACGTAAGAAATGTTTACAGGGCACTGCTCTTCGCAAGCACGGCATGTGGTGCAGGCCCAAATCACTTCAGGCGCTAAAATTCCCGGCACGAGGCCAAGCGGTGTGGCCGAACGAAAGTAGGCATCTTTCGGTGGATCCCCGTGAATCGTTTTATCGTTTGCCGTCTCAGCTCTCGCGCTCACCATGCTGCTAAGCTTGGCGATAGGGTTCTCACCCAACAATGCTTGTTCGCTATCATAAAGATGATCTCGAAGCGCCACCGTTAGATGTTTCGGTGAAAGCTTTTTATCGGTTGTATAAGCGGGACAGTTATCGCTGCAGCGGCCGCATTCGGTGCAGGTGTACAAATCAAGCACATCTTTCCAACTGAGATTACTGATTTCACGAAACCCTAGAGCTTCCTCTCGTTCCACCTTACCTTCAAGGTCTTCGACTTTAGGCAAAGCTCCTTTGGCCAGATTGCTTTCCGAAAAGACATTGGGAATTGCTGTGATGATGTGAAAATGTTTTGAATAAGGCAAAAGGTTTAGGAAGATAAGTACAAAGGCTGAATGCCACCAAAATCCGAGTTCCATCAGGAAATGGAGTTGGGGGGTTGAGAGCTGTGCCGATACAAGAGCAATAGCAGTAAGAGATCCGGCTGGCTCAATTAGATTTAACATTGGCAAACTTGCTTCGGCGGAGTCGCTCAGTGCGATACGCGCTCCGTCGTATAGGATGTCCGCAAGCATCATGGTGATGATGATAAAAAGAATAAATAAGCCTTCAAGGCTTAGGGTCATGCGCTTTTGCGGTGAGAGCACTCGGTAGTAGACAAAAACCGATGCACCCAACACGACCAAGACTGCAAATAGATCTTTAATGAAGCTGTAGGCGATGCCCAATGGATGTTCATGTGAAAGCAGACCCCAAAAATCGAAACCGGGATCAAAGCCTCGCCCCCAAAGCATAAGACTGCGAAGAAGCAACACCATGAAGCCTGAAAAAATCAGAATATGCGCGATACCAGCCCAACGGTAGTTGGGCATTTTCTTTTGCCCAAAGGCATAGATCATCGTCTTGGTCGCACGTTCCAAGAGTTCATCCAATGACGCAACAGAAAACCGAGGCTCTGGCTGCGCTCGTTGCAAAAGAGAGAAGCGTCTTGCTGCCGAATAGGCAAACAACCCAAGAGATAAGACAAGAAGCAAGGTCATGGCTGCTGGATTCATCTGCCCACCGTCCTTTGTGTGGTATCATACTTGTTTTTGAACAAAATGCGTATAATCTGGACCCATTGTTTATCATCTCGCTATTTTTAAATCACAGCACTAGGTCAATGCTTTTTAAATTGGCCCTGTGTACGATTTTTGTTATCTCGTGTGCCAAGCCACAGCAAAGTTCAATCTATCGACACGTAGGCGGAGAACGTCGAGCCGGGCCACTTGTTAGCGAGACGGCATATGCTGCCTATTTGCAGGGAGAAATTTTCTTCTCCAAAGGATACTACGAGCGCTCCATCGAATCGTTCCGGAAATGCTTACGCGAAGGAGCACGCGACCCCTACGTTTTGTCTCGTCTCGCCGAGGTCTTGTATGAAAATAAAGAACAGGATGAGGCTGAGGATCTCGTCGAAGACAGTTTAGAAGATTTTCCAAACTCCGAAGCTCTTTGGATTGTAAGTGCACGTTTTTCGGAAAAAAAAGGAGAGTTTTATCGCGCGGTTGCTTCCTACATTCAGGCGCAGCGTTCAGCGCAAGGTGATTCTGCGGTCGCGCTAGCGCTTTCCAGAACGCTTCGAGACCATGGCTTGCGGCAGCGGGCCGATGCCGTTTTAGAGGAGCATGTGAGGTCCGAGACTACAGTGAATTTGGGGGAACTTCGCTTATTGCTGGAAGGCGCTGTTGAGCTTGGCGATGTTCAGGAGGCCTCTGCTGCGTCGGAGCGTATGCTTGATGTTGCACCTGCGCGCGCTGACGAAGTTCGTGAGGTCGCCCATCAAGCTTTTGAAAAAAAACATTTCGCCATCGCCGTTGCGCTTCTAGAACAAGTTAGTCGTGACGCTGCAGACGAAGTGCTTCGAATTGAGGCCTTAATAGGCGCAGGCAATATGAAACGTGCACTTGCAATCCTAAGCACCTCATCGCCTGACCGAATGGGCGGAGAGATTCCGATGGCACGACTATTCCTCGAGCTTGAAAAGCCTGCGCGTTGCATTGAACTAGCAGATGTGGCCGTGGCTTCGGAGAAGAACGTAAGCGAGGCCCATTGGCTTAAAGGACGCTGTCTTATAATGCTTGGTCAAGAAGGACAAAGTGCTTTTCAGTTTGCACAAGTTGCGCCAGGTTCGACTTCGTTTGCCTCAGCGCGGATTGAGCTAGCAACAATCTTGGAGCGCAAAGGCATGAAAGAACAGGCTCTATTGCTTCTCTTTGAGGCCATCGAGCAAAATCCAGAAAAAGCCTTCGACCTTCGTGTCTTGCTCGCTTCCATGTACGCCGAGGATTCACGTTTTCAAGAGGCGCTGGCATTGTTCGAGCAGCCTCCCGATCTGTTGCATCGCATACATCGTGCATTTTTGTTGGAATACGCTGGAGCATTTGATGACGCTTTGCAGATTTTTCTCTCGGCGACGGAAGCTCAACTAAAGGAGTTGCCTCCTCGTTACAGCTATCGAAGCCGTGCCGAGCAGCTTTGGAACCGCGAGCTTCAGGCCCAGGCGATTGCTTTGTTGAGTGTTCGCTTAGAGCAGGCACCGGAAGATTACGCAGTGCGTTTACGTCTTTTGGAATTCCTGCAGATGGCTGAGCAGCAGCAAGCCTTCTTCAAACTGTACGAGCAGAGCAAAACGATGGACTTCCCTCATGCGCTGTCCAAACGCTTTACGCGTTTATTGCCTGAAGAAACACCTTCGCTTGATGAATGATTTAAAAATCACCAAATAAGTCTTGCACGCGTGCATCAAGTGCAGCTGAGATCTTGTAGAGCGAACCGATGGAAGCGCTTGATTCAGCACGCTCGATTTGAGAAAGCAGCGATACAGAAAGGCCTGTGCGCCTAGCAAGCTGTTTGAGCGTAAGATCACGGTCTTTACGCAGCTTTCGAATCGTCTCGCCAATCACACGGTGCAGGCTCTCTTCGGGGCTCCGTGTTAAACCCTTTTTCCGCATGATGCGATCAAGCACTTCACGGAAGGTTTCCGGTTTGAAAGGTTTTTCAAGATAATCCACCGCATCGAGCTTCATGGATTCGACGGCTGTCTCGAGGGAAGGGTAGCCCGTAAAAATAATGACAGCGACGTCACTATCGTTTTTTCGAATCTGACGCAGGACCTCAACGCCATCCATGCCAGGCATCATTAAATCCAATACGACCAAATGATAACCACCCTCCCGAACTTCTTCTGGGGCTTTGGTCGGATTCGACATGGTTTTCACATCGTAGCCATCTTGAGCAAGGAAAGTTTCCATGTACTCGCAGATAGCTTTGTCGTCATCGACAACAAGGATTCGAACTGGTGAAGCTGGTTTTGACATGTGATTTTCCTTTTTTGTAACGCTCGGTCGGGGCGAGAGGATTTGAACCTCCGACTTCACGATCCCGAACCGTGCGCGCTACCAGGCTGCGCTACGCCCCGTGTGACCTATCAAATTGTAGTATTATGTTTAGCCTGGCTGGAAAGTATCAGTAACAAAGGCTTTTTTCAACCACCACGAATTCCAGCCAGAATGCCCATAACATTGCGTTGACATTGCTACCGCTTGGGCGTCCATCCATCTTGATGGCTCCCTGTGGCGTAGTAAATAACCCTGTTTTTATGGAGTGCTTTTTACTTTCCAGCGAACGGCCTGATAGAGATCGGGGCCATCGTAGTCGGGGCTAAGCCAAGGCCCAATCCGGAACAGACCATCGTCGTCGGCCCTCAGCTTCACTTCATCAGGGCTTGTGAGCTCCCGTTCTAGGCCAGGAAAGTGCTTTTCGATGGCTGCGACGACTTGGGCACCCTCCTCGTAACTCGGTGAGCAGGTTCCAAACACAATCGTTGCACCCAGCTTAGCCAATGGAATCAGCTGAATACTAATAGCTAGCTGCAGCTCGGCAAGTCGCGTCGCATCGTTTTGATTGCAGCGGCGTAATAGTTCGGGTCTGCGGTGGATGGTACCGAGCGCGGTGCAGGGTGCGTCGATCAAAATACGATCAAAACCCGTCTCAAGTTTGCCTTTGCCCCGACTCAAATCGATCGCTTTAGTCTCAACCCATTCAAGCTGCAGCTTTTGCAAATACGACTTTGCCTCCATTAGTTTTTTGGGATGCTTATCGACAGCAGTCACTTTTCCGCTGCGGCCTACCTGCTTAGCGAGGATAGCTGTTTTTCCTCCGTGACCAGCACAGGCATCAAGAACGCACTCGCCTTGTTTTGCGCCAAGCAAGAGCGCCAGAGCCTGGGCTCCTTCTTCTTGGACGACAAACGCAGCTTGATCAAAGCCTGGCAAGTTACGTGGATCACCGGCTCGACGAAGCAAAATCGCTTGAGGACAGACAGCTCCAGCCTTAACTTCTGCTTTTGGTTGAGCTTCTTGTATGGCCTGAATCCACTTCGTTTGCGCGTCTGATTCGAGGATACGGAGGCACAATGCCGGCGGCAAAGGGCGTTCATTTAGAAAAATAGCGCTTCGCGTCTTGCCCAATGCTTTTGTCATGGAGCGATCGAACCAATCGGGTACAACGAAATTTTTGTGCTCTGTGGGGTGCGCTTCGTGTTCTTTACCGATTTTGCGCAGCACCGCGTTCACGAGGCCCGCAAGGCCTTTTCCACGCTTGCGCGTGACCAGCGCGACCGTTTCATTAACCACAGCGTGCAAAGGTACACGATCAAGATAGTAGATTTGAAAAATCGCTATTTGAAGCGCAGCCTTGGTAAAGCTGTCCAGTGAATCAAGATTCTTAACATGCTTTTTGATTGCAGTATCAAGAATAGGCAAGACGCGTAAGCTGCCGTAACAAAGTTCAGTGCAAAAGGCCGCATCGGCTTTGGATAACGCATTGCGCCTAAGTTCAGCATTGAGCAAAGGCGCGACGTAGGCACCTTTGGCCGTACGATCGAGGATATGGGTTGCGATGCTTCGAGAACTGTGAAGAGCCTTCTGTGTCATAAAGAAAGCTCATACTGCAGTGTCATGTACGGAAAATTTGCCATGGCTTTTGATTTTTGCACCTAACCGGGAAAAATTACCACGTTCGAGGCGCTCCCTCAGTGGCAATCTTTCCGGGCTACGCGAGAAAGAAGAAGGGGCGGACAGTCTTGAGCGTACGTGCTTGTGCGTCAAAAGCATACAGATCGCAACGCCTTTGATCTCTTAAAAGCGACAATAAGCCATGGTTATGATAGCCTTTTTGAGTGCGTTCTACCGTTCTTGTCGCTGAGGGAGACCCCTTCGATTTACGCGTTTTACAGGAGGCCTGCGAAGGTCTTGGACAAGAAGTGCTGAGTGCCATGCGAGCTGAGCAAGTGCTCGACATGTTAGCCAGGCAACAACCTGATCTGCTGATGCTTGATGTTGGTGTGCCTATTCGTGGACTTGATGTACTGCGTGTGCTGCGTGAAGATCACAGGCTGGAGCAATTTCCGGTAATTCTTGTAACGAGCGCTGAAAGCGCGGCCCTCTGCGAAGAGGGAATGAAGCTTGGCGCAGTCGATTACATTATTAAACCGTACCGTGTATTTGAGATTCAGCAGCGTGTTCAAAATGTGCTGCGACGGCACCGCACAGGCAACGCGATCTTTCCTCCAGCAGTCCACACGACCATAGCAGATGAGCTCACGAAGACCGGTACGATACAGCAACTCCGTATTAGCGTGAACTACGAGTACACGCGAGCCATGCGTTATGGTCACCCATTGACCTGCATGGTGGTTGGTCTTAGCAATTTAGCGCAAATTGTCGAGAAAAATGGCGTGCAAGCAGCCGATGAAGCGATGGTAGCGGTTGCCGAAGCATTGCGTGGTGCGATTCGTGATGTGGATCAATTGTATCGCTCGGACATCGATGAGTTTACCGTTCTGCTCCCCGAAACAGATCGCCGTGGGGCTGCTATCGTTCGAGACCGCCTCGAATCGTTGGTAGCTGGCGACGGGTTTTGCAAGAGTGCGCTCAATCCGGTCCCTGACCTAAAGATCGGCGTGGCATCCCATCCAAACGCTCGCACAAAACGACCCTCCTTGTTGCTCATGGCAGCTTCGGAAGATGCCTACGGCAAAGCGCGCTCAAGCATTGTTCCCACTCAATAAGAAAGCTTGTTGTGAGCGCTGCTGTCGCCGCATGACTGCTCAAACATTCAGAACGCAGTGGTTGCTCACTGCAATCGCAGGCCCCAGCTTAAAAGGCCGATCCCGAGCAAAGTCAGAATGAGTTTATTGGTATGCAGCTTCTCAAGCGTTGCCAGGATGGGTAGAGCTCGAAGCAACCCGACTGCGGCAACCGGCACACTTAAAACGAGCGTTGCCAAGAGGAAGAATCCCCATGGATTGGCATGCCAGGCCTCGATCCATTGTAAGTGAAGCAGGTGAGCAAAACTCGTGGTTAGGCCGCAGCTGGGGCAAGGCATACCGCTCCAAATCAAGAATCCACAAGGAGGAAGTCCGAGTTGAAGATGAGAGCCGTAACCCAATGGCGAAGGATGAAGCATGCGAGCAATCACAAGAATTGCTGTAGTGCAAAGTAGCCAGCTTCCCCACACGACTCTCCTTAGAGTGCAGTTTTGCAGATTGAGCGCAATTTTCATGCTATCATGAGAAGGTAAAGACTTTTGTTAGGTTCAGCCGTGCAAAAACCAGCAGCTAAAGTGTCCATGAGCGCGAATGTCTCACCATTATTAGGCTACAATACCAATGCTCGGCATCGGGGCAAAGTCTATCATATCCAAACCGAAGATTCAGGGGTCAAGCGGCCGCATGTGATCACCCATCTTTTCGCCGACGGTGGCCGTATTATAGCGTCCGTCAAAACCAGTTACGCCGAACACGTGGGCACCGAAGGCTATCGGGACGTTGTTAAAAAACTCATGCAAGAGCAGCATAAGGCGATGTTTGTTTCGTTGCGCGACGGACAGTACGATGAGCAGTTGGGCCTAGCGCCTGCGGCCAGTGCCTCGCTTACCCCGCGATCGGCTTCAAAGGCAGTCGAAAAGCGTCCTGCTCAGCCTCTCCCTGAAAAGGGCGAATGGCACGAGGATACTGGAGCTTTTGCCGAAAAACTCATTGGCCGCTATCAAGGTAGCCGTTCGGTCCGTCAATCATCGATGCCAGAGCGGCCACGATCGATATCCTCTATGTTTCATGACAAGGCTCGCCTCGGAGAAAAGTCGCTCGATGAGGTGATTTTAGGGTATCTTGCTGAAGAGTGGGATGAAGACGATTTATGAATCATAAGGTGAAAGCATGGCGCTAATCGAAACAGAAGAAGCAGCACGACGGCTGGCACGAGCCATTGCCAGTGACTTATCTTTGTACAATGAAGACAAAGTGGTCGAAGGGGTTCAAAACGACAACCTCTTTGATGTGCTCCAAGAAGAAATCGAAGAGGGTCGGGCGCTTTTCAAAAGCCGCGTGACACAAGAACTCTACGAGCGTAATTTCTACAATCGTGCCCTGATTGATGTGTTGGTACGCGCCAAGGGTCACGTCAAATCCCCCATGTGGTGACACAAGAGAACGACGAGCTTATCGAGCTCAGTATTCTTGAAAGCGAAGAAAAAGAGCGCATCGACAAAGTGCTTGCGGCTCGCGATCTCGGCTTTTCGCGTTCGGTGCTCAAGCGTTGGATTGAAGAAGGGCGAGTACGTGTTGATGGTGATGTTGTTGCTGCCAAGCGCAAGGTGCTCACTGGTCAAAGTGTTGAGATTGTTCCTGCTCCACCGCCCAAAACAAACTTAGAGCCACAAGACATCCCGCTAGAGATTCTTTACGAAGACGATGCCTTGCTTGTGCTCAACAAGCCTGCAGGTTTGGTGGTGCATCCGGCGCCCGGACATCCCGATGGTACATTGGTAAACGCTCTTCTTTATCATTGGCAGCATGATCGCGGTATGCAAGGTATTCGACCTGGCATTGTGCACCGTCTTGATAAAGACACCAGTGGTGTGATGGTCGTGGCCAAATCAGTAAAAGTACATGAAGCTTTGGTCGAGTTGTTTTCAAAGCACGACATTGGCCGTGAGTATCTGGCGATTGTCGTTGGCAATCATCCTTTAAATCGACGCATTGAAAGTTTGCATGGAAGGCATCCAGTAGACCGCAAACGTTTTAGTTCCAAAGTCGAACAAGGCCGCCGAGCGGTAACGACGATTGAAACTCTAGAGCGTTTTAGTGGTGCAGCGCTTATCCAATGTCAGCTTGAAACAGGCCGCACTCATCAAATCAGGGTGCACTGCGCCGATCAGGGTTTCCCGGTTCTTGGCGACATCCTCTATGCAAAAAAACCAAAAGATCCGCGTCTTGTACAAGCCTACGATGCCGTGGCGCATCAGGCGCTTCATGCAAGACATCTGTCCTTTGTGCACCCAACAACGAAAGAAAAACTCAGTTTTCGTTCAGAGCCTCCGGTGGAATTCGAGGCGGCATTGAAGATATTGCAATCGGAAAAAACCTCCTAAGGCGTCCGTGTGCGAAGGTCATGGTTGGCAGGTTTTTTGTAAAAAAAATGACAGGTTTGTCATGTTTTATGCTTTTTTAATGACATGTCTGTCTTCTTTGCGACCATCGCTTTCCCATGACATAGTTCACGATGTTTTTAAGTCTTTCTTGGAAAAAACAGAGTCGGATTGCCGCGCACATCAGCTTTTTGTTGGTTTCGATGGCATGTGGCTCCGAGCTCAATGAACTTGATACGCAGCCTAATGCGATCGAGCAGTCCGCCGCTTCAGATCTTAGACATGTTGTGCTCATTGACTGGCCATTGGATCGTGATTGGGGTGACATCTTTGGGCCCAATCAACGAAAGCTTCTTGGCATAGTCATCGGTCCGCACACCATCTTAAGTTCAGCGCGTGGCCTAAGCCGTTGGACCGATCAAGAAGATCCATTAAGTATTGATTCCGATAAACTGGTTCGTTTTTTTCGTGGGACGCAACGTCCCAGCGCCGAAGGTTCCACGCATGCAGAGGCAGAGACTTTGGCCCAAGTTGCGGTACGTGACCTAAAGATTTACCGTCACTTTACCTTTGATGAATGGAATTCAGAACTCATCGTTCCACGCTCTAAGAGCGGAAACTATCAAGCAATCTTTGATCTAGCCGTGATTCAACTGCCTTCGAATATCGAGCTTCCGTTTAATCCTGACCTTTACGTGATCAATCAACCGGCATCGATTGCGCCGCCTGTAAAGGTTGCGAGCCGGGCTCAGCTTGTGGATGGCTTTTGGGGTGAAGAATTGAGCTTGCTCGATACGCTTGTTTCCAAAGAAGTCTTACTGAATGCCTCGGATCGATGGTTCTATAAAACCCTAGCTCATGAGGAGGAGGCAGGTAGTGGAGGATGGAATCATTCCGAGGACTATGGCGCGGCGCTCTATCGCCAAGACCCACAAGGCCAGACAGTATTGTATGGACTCTTTTCCTGGGGCTATCAACCGAGCTACGATGAACAAGAGCAAGTATTGATGGCTTCCGCTGGCAGCTTTTATACGCGCTTTGATCATGCTTTTCGTTGGATCTACGCGATGCGCTATTGTAGCGAAGGGCATTGGTGTGGGCTTAACTCGCGCCAGTACAAGCAAGGCAGTACGGATGTTGAAACGGTAGACAATCGTTTTAACGATGCAATGTTTGCTAAGAACGATGCGAATCGGCCAAGCCTAGCGTCGCTATCGGATGATCATGGTGCTTTGCCCCTACCGGTAGCCTGCGGTGATCTTTTGTTTGAAGAGGCGGGCCCTCATTGGAGCGATGCAAGCGTTGGCTGGACCGATCACTTCTATTGCTACAATGAGGGGCATTCTCCGGATACCTGGGGAGCCGAGTGGATTGATCTTGGTGCGACTTTTCTTTCTCGGCCGGACGGCTACGCTGAAAGCTGCAAAGCGTGCCTAGTGCATACTGGGTGCTTGCCGGGCGAATGTTAGCAAGCTTCCTTGGAAAGGAAATTACATTTGGGCCAAGCCTCAATCAACCGGGATGATTTTAACGGGGTAGTTGGGCGCGAGGTTGTAAAGATCGGGGCGCCGGTCGCGTAAAGGTCGGACGCTGCCCAGGTGACGTTGTTGGGAAAGCACCTCGAAATCCACTTCACCAATGGCTGCCGATTCGATGTTGGGCTGAACCTCGGCAATCGTTCCGTCCATGGGAAAGCCAACATCGCTGGGTGACAAAATAGCGGCCTGTCCATAGTTCAAAAGGTAGTTACGGCTCGGTAAGTTGCCGACGTTGCCAGCAAGCACGACGTAAACATAGTTCTCGACAGCGCGTGCCTGGGCCGCATAACGCACCCGTAAATAGGCTTTGCGATCGTCGGTGCTGTAGGGCACAAAAATAGTTTCTGCACCTGCCAGTGTGTAGATGCGCGAAAGTTCCGGGAACTCGATATCGTAGCACACTTGAATGGCAAAGCGTCCCCAGGATGCTTCAAAAACGTTGAGGCCTTCACCCGCCTGGATTTCCCAGCTCTCTGTTTCAGAAGGCGTAATGTGAAGCTTGTCTTGGGTGAATACCTTGCCGGATGGTGTGCAAAGATGGCAGACGTTGTAAATTTTACCATCGCGTTCAACAGGGGTTGAACCGCCCACAATGTAAATGCCTTTTTCTTTGGCCATGCTAGCAAGCTTGTTTCGAAAGCGCTCGGCTTTGCTCACGATCTCTTTGATGGCTTTGTGATGATCGTTGCTGGGTAGCGTGCAAAGATAGTGAAAGGTGACAAACTCAGGGAATACCAAGACGTGTGCATGGTATTCATCAACGACTTCGCCCCAAAAATCCAAGTTCTCTTCGAACTCTTCCCAGCTACGAATGCGACCTAAGAAATATTGCACAGCGCAAATGCGGATGCGTCGTACAGGTCGCTCCAGTGCTGCTGCTGCGATTTTCCTGCGCTTTGGATCGAAATCGTTGTTTTCAAGTTCAAGCAAAGTGGACCAATCCATGCTGGAGGGGTCCTTGAAAAATTAAAAAGCACGCGCTTGACTTCATAGCCGGCACGCAAGTGCATGTTTAAAGCCGGATCACTGATCTCTGCTTTTTGCACGCCCTCGACATATTGCTCGGCACTCATTTTGCCAGCGTATTGATGGTAGCCCGGGATACGCCCGTAGGCGACGAGGCGTTTGAGGTTGTAGCGTTTCAGCAGTTTGCGTCTGCCTGTGTAAAGCAACTTGGAAAGACGCTTGCCTCGGTAGTCTGGATGCACGGCAATGTCTGCCCCGTAGAGACTATCGCCTGAGGGGTCGTGCGTGCTGAAGGTAAGCGCTCCTGTGATTTCACTGTAGCGGTAGGTGTAACTTTGATCGAGTTGCACAATCAGCGAGGTCGAATAGGCAACGATCTTTCCTTCGTATTCGATGAGCAACTGCCCTTCTGGAAAGGCTTCCATTTTGAGCCGGAACAAACGCTCGTTTTCGAGCTGATGCTCAGGAAAGTCACGGTAGGCTGCGCGATGGACTTCTAAAATCGCCGGAATGTCCTGTAATTCCCAACGGCGTACCTTTGCTTTGGAGCTTTTTGATTTTTTTTCAGTCATGGAAAGAAACACCGTGCAAAAAACAGCTGCATTTGTAAAGGCTTGCTCGCTGATCAGAACACATCCAACACGAAGCAAAGTGGTGTAGAGTGCTAAAGTGGCATTTGTATGAATACGAAAACTAAGAATGAAGCGATCGTAACAAGCGCTGAAGACGCCGGTGGTACGCTGGCGGCGTGGCTTCGTTCGCAGAAAATTGTGCAGACTTGGAAGCAAGCGCGTGAATGCGTTGAACGAGGACGCGTTGAGGTGGACGGACGTTTATGCACCAATCCAGACTATCGTTTGAGTGCAGATCAAAGCATCGTTGTGCACGCTTCTGCCAGAATACCTCGGCGCGGCACTCTCGCCAAAGAGTCTATTCTCTATGTGGATCGTGATGTTGTCGTAGTGCACAAAGCGCCTCATGTTCTGACCGTCCCTTATGAGAAAACAGATCGGGATACCTTGGTGGATCAGACGCGCGTTGCGCTGCGCAAGCTTTCATCCAAACAAGAGCGGGGCTACGATCCCATGCTCGGTGTGGTGCAACGTCTTGACAAAGAGACCAGTGGGATTTTGGTTTTTGCGCGCACGCTTAGTGCAAAGCGACATTTGCAGCAACAGTTTAGGGTGCATAGCGTGGTGCGGCGTTACTACGCATGGGTGCAAGGTACGCCAAAGAAAGAACGCATTGAATCTTGGATTTTGCCAAACCGAGGTGATGGTCTGCGTGGATCGCACGGACACTTTAGGCGCGCCCGCGGAGGGCCTCCTGAAGGCGCGCGCCGAGCGCTTACTATCGTTGAAGAAGCTACACCGCATGGTCCAGTATCGCTTGTGCGTATACGGCTTGAGACTGGTAGACAGCACCAAATTTAATTCATCTAAGTGAACGTGGCCATCCTCTTGTTGGTGAGCGCGTTTTACATCCGCGACTACGTCGGTGAGCTTATCCCAGCTTCACGCGTAATGCTCCACGCCTACGAACTCGAGTTCGAACACCCCAAAACCGGCCGCCGCATGAACTTCCAAGATCCCGCGCCCTTTACCTTAAGCGTATAGTCGTCCCCTGCTCCGGAGCTCTACTTAACTTTGCTTTTGCATGTAAGCGACTTGCCCTTGATTAAGCATTCTTGATTGTTGGTGATCGTGTGGCTGCCAACCCCAACCACCTTGAGTGTGCAGGTATCGCCACTATAGATGGTGGTTTTCATCCTCGGCTTGATGCGTTCGCTGGCACTGTTTTCGCCACAGGTAATCGTGTAACGATACACTTTTTCATCTTGATTGGTGAGCGTGTTTTCCGCAAATGCCGTGCTGGAAATCATCAACAGTAACGCAAACAACACCCAATTGAATTTTCTCATTTATCATCTCCCCTTTCAGAACAATACAAACAGTATGCCATAGAACGGACCTTGTGCGAGTACATGGTCAATGGCTTGATGATGAGTGTCTAAAGTTGGCGTTCGGTTCCGTTACTTCCTGGTCTTTATCAAAATTGGTCTCAAACACTCTGCGCTGCAGCACAATAATCGGGACGATGTTGATAATTTTCGGGAACCAGGCTTTCAGCATGTTCAGGCACTGCTTGTGCTTTTACCAGCGTGAGGCGTTCCCGCGGGAACACGAGTGTCGCTAAAAGAGCCTTGCCTTCAGGCGCATAAAAACTCCAGCCGCTTTGGTGTTTGCGCAGGCTAAAGCCGTCTTCATGCACAGCGCGATGATGTTTCGTGCAAAGCAATATCAAGTTATCAAGCTTGGTCTCGCCCCCATGCGCCCAATGTTTGATGTGATGCGCATGCAAAAACTTGGTGTGCGTGCATCCAGGAAAACGGCAGCCTTGGTCGCGCAACCTTAGCGCCCGAGAGATGGCCGGGGGAATCGTTCGGGTCTTTCGCCCAATATCAAGCACATGGCCGCGCTCATCTTCTTTGACCGCTACCAATGAGCTATCGCAACACAAACGCCGAAAGGTCTCTGGAGCAAGCCGTGAACCATCCTCAAGTTGGGCATTCCAACCATTGTCCTCGGCCAGCACATCCTGTTTCAAGTGCACATAAAGCTGCGTTTGCTCGGCCGCAGGCCGTGCAGCAGCCCCGTGCGTCAGAAAACTCTCGGCAATCATAAGCAGCGCATCGCTTTTATCAGTAGAGGGGGCCGGAGAGGGCGTCTCCGCGGAGATTTCTTGCGAGCGCTCTTCAGACCTTCCCGCGGAAACGTCACTTCCGGTTTCTTTCGCCTCACTTTGCGCTGCTTGCAGCGCCTTGAGCAGCACCAGCGTTTCGTCTTTAGGTAGCTGCACCTCAAAACGCACCATGCCCTCTTCGGTTTCCCAATGTCGCAGGTAACGCTCCATCTTGCCTTGCTCTGTGGCCTCTTCAAGGTTTTGTAATTTGCGATACTGCCGGCAAATCTTCTCAAGCTGCGATGCGCTGCTATCAAGCGCAAGCGCCACAAGCCGCGCTTCGTTTGCAGGAGTTGCCACCCGCGTAATCGCTCTTACCTTGGAGTAGCTCAGCTTGCCCTCACGCATCTGCGCATCAACCCTTGGGAGCTCTGCCAGCGCATGCGCCACTCGCACATGCTCACGCGCCGCACCCAAACTCATGCCGATGCGCCAACTCAGCCAATGCGCACAACTTAAAGCCCCTTGTCTGCGCGGCCCACCGCCCTCATCAAAAGCCCGAATCAGCAAGAGCAGCCGATGCGTCGCAAGCGAAATCTGGGCTGCCAAAAGCCCAATCTCCTCGCCAATTTCATCAATATCTTCAACCATTTTTGTCGCGGAACTGTGCATGCGATCAGTATACCCAAAGCATCCTAAGAACCAAGCCCAGACGAGGGTTTTTCTGGGTTTTTTTATTGAAATGCTCGCGCTGCGCCAGCACGCGCTTGCTCCCAAGAAAAATAATTTTCTCCACGCAACTTCCGCTACCAATGACCGATAACCAAAGAGGATGTGCGAGCTGTGGGTTCCTGCATGCGACTTTTCACAACAGAATACGAATGATCTGCTTTTTTTACATGGTGCTTATTGTGCCTTTACATTCTATTTGTGGAAGGTTCTGAAACCGAAGAACAAGTCAAAAACTGTTCAGCGTTCTTGCGCCATTTCGAATTTGACACGGATAAATGGGAAAAATACCTAGAGTGGCCTCCAGATGTTTTTGCAATCACATCAATCTTCCTCGAGGACACAGGTTACTATCGACTCATAATCTCCCCGCCCAAGGGTAAGAAGTGGGACAAGAGCGGAAGTTGGAATAAAAAAGTCAAAGAGACGTTGTCGGATCCATGGCGCGAATGCTTCAAAGATAAGAAAAATCGCGAAAATCCAGTTTGGAAGAAATGGCCAGAGGCTAAACGAGAACTTCTAAAGCATTGGCAAGCGGTGCGAGAACTATTTACACTTCCAGAATCTGAGCTTAGAGGAGAGAGGCTGGCACAACATTGGGACAAATTTGTAGCGCTGTTTACGATTCATGCAGCCGCGGATGCATGCTGCGTAGGATTTGGCGTGCTTGAGGACGAAGACCGGCGAGTTAGGCGCGATGATAGAATAATGCTAGGGGAGCAGCAGTCACTGAGCAGATTCCCTGCAGAGTTATTACGCGTTCTGCCAAAGATACGAACACCGCAAAGTGGGATTACGATTCGTTCGTTATCGCAACACCTACATGTTGATCGCAGCGAGCTCACGCCCTCATGGAACATCATAGAAGACTTTACCTGGTTTGACCGCGAATTGCCGGTCAAAGAACAGCTAAATTTACTGCTTGTACCATGGCCTTTAAAGGTGAGTCCCAATGACTTCAGGATTACAAAGTGTAATCTCGGCAATCTCGATGCCCAACGTTTCGGAACCTTCAAATTTGAGCCAACAGAAAGTTTTGACAAGAAACAACTCAGCGCAATCATTAAAAAGGCACAAATGCATGCCGAAGTGCACGCAGTCGTGTTGCCAGAACTCGCGGTGACCGAGGATGGATTTAATGCTCTAAAGGAAACTGCAAAGCAAGCCGATGTTCCCGTTGTGATTGCCGGAATGCGGAACAAGAAAGTAAATTGTGTGCGTTTGGCAGAGACTGGCCGCGACGGGAAAACTTTTGAACAATGTAAACATCACCGCTGGCGCATGGATGAAGCACAAATCAAACAATATGATTTAGGTTTTGCACTAGACCCTAGGAAATACTGGTGGGAAGACATCGAAATAAAGCATCGCACTCTTCAGTTTGTGGTTGCCAATGAATGGCTGACTATCTGTCCTTTGATTTGTGAAGACTTGGCTCGCACTGATCCGGTAGCTCGCGTCATTCGAGGTGTGGGTCCGAGCCTAGTAATCGCGCTCCTTCAGGACGGTCCTCAGCTAAAACATCGTTGGTCCGCACGCTACGCAACCGTACTAGCGGAAGATCCCGGCTCGTCTGTGCTGACGCTTACGTCATTGGGAATGGCTCTGCGTAGCCGACCAGATGGCAAAGCACCATCACGAACGATAGGCCTTTGGAAGGATCGTCATGGCGCACAGGAACTACCTCTGGATGAAGACGCAGAAGCGTTACTCGTCAACCTAACTAACTATTGGCAAGAAGAATGGTCCGCCGATGGAAGATATGACAAGCGGACGGCTGCGGAAATCATGTTGACAGGACAAGAGCAAATAAAAATTTAGCTGAAAATTGCTGAAAAGGCGTTTTCAATCGTTACTATTGCCAGCGGGGTGTGGGACGATGAAGAAACGGTCGAATCTAATATCAGAAAATAGCGAAGAGGAGCTAAAGCGAATTCTTAGAAAGGTTATTCGGAGGATTCGTGTTTGTTTTGCTAGTGATCTCAAAAACGACCAAGTGCCGCTTAGCCCGTACACAGTTTTCGAATCCGAAAAACAAGGGTTACGCTACCACCAACAAAAACGGCCTGCCCGTTGGCGTTGGGCGTATGATTCCTTGTTGGAGGCTGACCCGTGCTGGAAAAAAGATCTCGATGATTTTGTGGTTCAGATGAGGCGCAACTCTTCGGTAAGAAATGAAATAAAGTCGGCCGATGAGGATCATGTAAAGAGAGCGCTGGCTTATGCTTGTATTCGTCTGCACGCTGATGGAAGTGAGATCGAAATTGGTAAGTTAACCGAGGCGTTCCGAAGTTTCTTTATAGACGGGCAAGAAACGCATCGTTTGTACATTCCGGTTCGGGGTGTAGAGATGCACCAAGAGAAACTACGAGGCAGACTTGGGCCATGGAGGCTAATTCGGCCGACCGAAAGCCAAAGAGTGCAGATTGCAAATGCATTTACGCAGGAATCTCCATTTGATAATTATCAAAGTACCGCCTGGCAGTCGTTGCTATGGTTTCAGAAAGATCTTTACCTTAAGTCCACCAACATGGCAGTTGCAGGTGTACACCGGGATACGGATCAGACTATTCCAATGCTTCGTGTGTTGTTCGGCGCCAATACGGTTTTTGTCGGGCCCGTAACTGAGGTGGTAGGGCTAAGTTGGACGGCCTGTGCAATGGGCGGAATCGATATCTCGAGTGGAAGGATGCAAATCTTTGGATCGTCAGATAGGTCGAAAAGTTTTTTGACCACTAATGAGTATCTACGTCCAGCCAGTGATTTGTTTTCGTCCTACCAAAAGCATGAAAGCACGCAGCTTCAAAGAGCTGTGAAACGCCTTCAGACTGCCTGTTCTCGAAAAGATGCTGGGGATTGGCTTTCTGATCTTTGTACAGCGCTAGACACGCTCTTTTTGGAAAAGAATGAGCAGGGCAGTGCCAAGGTGAAGCGTCGCGCGAGCCGTCTTTTGGACCGTGGTGAAAAAGCTAAATCAGTCGAAGGGCAATTTCGCCAATTGTATAAATTGAGGAATGAAAAAGTTCATGAGGACGTGGATCACGGAGCTGACGTCCGCGCCCAATTGCGCGAGTTTTCCGAGCTTGTTCGAAGGAGCATTGCTGCGTTTATCAACCTCTCCCGAGTAAAGAAAATCGATAACGAAAACATAGAAATTATCGAGCTTGCCCTGTTGGGGGATTTAACATGTGAGAAATTGCTCGACCGCGTTCAAAAACAGGCCGTCGTGAGGGAACGGCCCAACTTGTGAGCGTGCTAGGTCGTTGTTTATTAGTAACTTCGACAGGGCGAAATCGTGATTTCAATATTTTAATGTCAAATAGGGTTGACCGATAAGGTGGTCAGGGTAGTGCCCTTTCGAAGTTAAACAAGGAACTGTTACGGTTACGGTTTCGGGCACTGTTCCTGAAACAGAAACAGGTACGGAAACTGTTACTGTGACCGTCGCGGAATCACAAGCAATGGTGGATGCGCTGGGAGTCGAACCCAGGTTCAAGGGAAGAGGCGTGTGGATTGGTCTAAATATATTGTATTTATTGTATAATTTGTATGTAATATTGAAAAATATATAAATGTATTGAAAAACCAATAAAACGGGCTATGCTTAGGATATGGAACACATCACCGACCATATTGCAGTCAGCGTTCGTCGCTTGCGCAGTGCGCGGGGTTGGACGCAAGCTGAACTTGCTTCGCGGCTTGATTTGTCGCAGTCGCGCTTGAGCCAGATAGAACGGGGGGATGGTTCGTTTTCAGCTGAGCAGTTTTTGACGATTCTTAGGCTCTTCAATCTTTCCCTCCGTGATTTTGGGATCGAGCCGCAGGCGGATCCTTCATTGAAGCTACAAAATGCGCTAGCCCGTTTCGGCGCAACTCATTTGCAGGAAAGCCAAGCGGTCCTACCGGCAGAATATGCTGATCTTAGTGAGCTCATTCGAGATGCACTGCTCAGCGGCAATCCCAGGTACATCACAGCTCTTGCTCCTGTGTTGATTCATAATCTCGATAAACTTCACCTTCAAAAGCCGGAGGCCGAGCTTGCAGAGCTTGGACTACAAAGGCGTTTCCCTTGGTTGGTAGAAAACATCCTCGCCGGCATCGAATGTGAGCTGGCCCGTCTGCCATCTCGCCCTGTGACGCAACGTTACCAAAGAGCTCAATTGGTCTTGGGCTCATACCTTGATGTCGCAAAAAACAGGTTGTGCATAGATGAACAACTTGTGCCTGACATCCTTGATTCTGAAATCCGTTCACAGAAAACACTCCAGCGTGTGAAAGAAGCGAGCTCAGCTATCTCGAAACGTTGGGGCATTATCACCAAACTGCAAGTTCAAGACTTTACCGAAGCGTTGCGGGCAACACATGAATAGGATCCACGCGTTCTTCAAAGAAATCGATGCGGCATGGAAGCTGCCGCAGAGCACGACGATTCCTTAACCTTCACCAAATCGAACGCGATATTTTCGATGTAAGCGAAACTCCTCGCCAAGCTTCCTGATTTCTGAATACTCTTTTGGTTTAATCGTTGTGCGAAAAGCTTTGCTACGGCCATCGATGACGATAATGCCTGGACGGTCAAGACCGTTGTTGGCTTGGCCGCGTTCCAGAATGCAAAAAAGGCGGTAGTGCCTACGTCCAGGGCCGTCTGCCCGGATTTCATAGAAACCTTGCATTTCGTCATGCATTGCCTCCCATTTTCCCCCGCCGCCGAACATGGGCGGAGGCGCAACAGCGACTGCTTTGAATCATCCACTTCGTGACGCCGGCAAAAGTGTATGTCCCATGGGGTTGCTTTCATGCTTGCTTTGGCCCGAATCACAAATCAAATACTTGATTGTTTGTAACCATCTCGAAAGATAAAAGCCAAGTGTGTTTGGATAAAAAAATACAGTGCTTTGCTTGAGTTTAGCCGCGCTAAAAAGACCGAAGGTTGTACGTTGGTCACGTGATAGATTGCTTTGCGTAGTTCTAAGCAAGTTCAGAGCAGGCTCGTGAAGTTCTCTTTCATGCGTACAAACACCTTGCGCGATACAGCGACGCAAAAATGCTCATCGCTATTTTTCTAACCTCCCTCAAGGTGCCAACGACATTTTTGTTTAGTGCATCTTTGGAAAGTCGTGGGGCTTTAGCAACTCTTGGGGCGGTCGGTCGATAAGGGCGGTCGGGCAGTTCAAGGACAACCGCCTGCTGGCCAAGCGCAAGGAGCTGCACTATGCTAAAATCAATGTCGTCTGTTCCACCTAAAAAAGCCACTTACGCGGAGCTTGTGGCGTTACCGGAGCATCTGATTGGCGAAATCCTGGAAGGTGAGCTCATCACAAGTCCGCGGCCTACTGCGCCGCATGCCACCGCAACTTCCGTGTTGGGCATGGACATCGGCGCTCCTTTTCAGCGCGGGCGCGGCGGGCCCGGTGGCTGGTGGATCATCGATGAACCCGAGCTTCATTTTGCAGACGATGTGCTCGTGCCGGATTTGGCGGGCTGGCGCAAAGAGCGCATGCCACAGGTGCCAAACCAAGCCTGGTTTGAGCTTGCGCCGGACTGGATCTGCGAAGTGGTTTCACCTTCGACGGCTCGCATTGATCGCATACGAAAGATGCCCATCTATGCGCGGCAGGGCGTCGCTTTTGCGTGGCTTCTCGATCCTTTGCAGCGCACTCTCGAGGTCTACGGTTTGCGTGATCAGCAGTGGGTTGTCATCGGCAGCCATGAGGGCAACGCGGTGGTGCGCGCTGAGCCCTTTGATGCCATCGAACTTGAACTTGCGGCGCTTTGGATCGACGCGGGCGAGTAGCGCGCTTTCGAAGTCGAAGAGGGAGCTATGACGGTGTCAGTGGCTGGGTCCGTGACCGAGGCATATTTTGTATCCGCGATACGATGATTGGAAAGCTAGAAAGGGGCAACGCAGCGATGCGGCTAAGTCGATGAAAATCTTTGTGCCCAGGGACAGAATCGAACTGCCGACACGAGGATTTTCAATCCTCTGCTCTACCGACTGAGCTACCTGGGCACGGGCCATTTAGGCCAGCGAGGGCGAAGACCATCATGGTCTTTGGGTGGCTGTCAAGTCGTAAGTGCGCAAAGGTTATTCCTCTTGGTTTTGAGTGTAAAAACCTTGCGCATGATAGAGCCTCGTTGCGGGCGTCGCTGCCAACGGCAAGCTCAAAAATACTGTTGACATCGTCGCCGTCGAGATCGCCCTGGGCTTGGAAGGTGTAGATGTTTGTATTATCGGCTGTGTTTGCGCAGCCTCCTCCGGCAGAAATAATGCGGTAGCCGAAGTAGATCGCATCACTTACCGAAAAATTCACCGCAGCCCACTCTTCACCGGCTGCTTGAAAATCAACGAACTGCTTGTCGGTGCCAGGATTGGAGGGTAGCAAAGCAGCGCTCGCCACCGTGCACCCGCCATTGGTTGTTGCCGTAATACCGCTTTCCGTACGCTCCTGGCTGTAATACGAAGTCGCTCCCTTGTAGAGCATATCGAGGTTACTGGTGGCTTCGGATGTTTTGGACTGCCGCACATAGCCGATAAATGCGGGGATTGCTAAGCCCGCAAGAACGCCTAGAATGGCGACGACAATCATAAGCTCGATCAACGTAAAGCCGTCTTTGTTTTTACACTTACTAAGCATTCAATCCATTACCCATAGTTTTCCAAACCCGCTTCCCAGGCTATTTAGTATCCAAAAAACGTGCCAATACTCTTGCTTCGCAATGACTGAGTTTTTTGACTTTAGATACAAAAATTTGAATAATTAGCAGTCAATTTTCGTCACAAGCATGACGTAATTTGTTAGTGTAACTGTATTTTTATGCTGACGACAGGAGACTTTATGAGGAAATGGCATCGATGGGCATACCTTGGCTTGGCGGGCATCACTTTAGGGCTAGTAATGCCCATGAGTCCTAGCAATCCAATGGGAATAGAGCATGCAAGGGCTCAGGATAAAACCACGCTTTCAAATAAAAAACGTGACTGCGGAAAAAACAAGGATTGTCCGTTAGAAGCTTGGATGGATAAAAATGTTAAATCCGCTGTGGAAGCTGAAGATCTAAAACGACTTGCGGTGCTTCTCGATGAGATTGCCAAGCTTCCTGATTTGTATGCTTTTCCAAAAGAATGGGACGAGGGAGCCAATGGCTGGTCTGCGATTGCTAAAAAGGGAGCAGAGGCTGCTCGCGCAGGGAAATTTTCCGAAGCAAGACAAAGTTGCAAAGGTTGCCATAAACCTTATCGTAAGAAGTTTGAACAAAGCGATTTTCGAATCAAACCACTGCCAAAAGGCTGGGGAAAAACGAAATGAAATATGCTCCAGGCGCTAAGACAGGCTTAGCGGCAAGGCCCAAAGACGGTCTCCTTCGGTGAGCGCTAGGCGTTCAAGAATCGAATCATCAACGAAGCATTTGTTGTGTCGTTCATCAAAACTGCACCACGCTGGAATACAAACAAAAAACGGTGCTTGACTGCTTTGATGGGCAAGAAGTACATGCGTATCATGTTTCTTTTTGCCTAAGCATGCTTGCCACTCAAGGCTTCTTTTAACGAGCAAAATGTCTTTGGTTGAGGCGATGAAGTCCGGGCCGCCGTCAAAAGGATCGACTCGGTTAGCATATTCAAACCCAATACTGCGCAACAATGTTTCGACACCTCGTGTGTTGGGGCTTACCTGTCCAATGACGTCCTGGGCCTCTTGAGAAAGAAGTGTGGTGTAGATGCTTTGCCGAGGAAATAAGCTTCGAATAAATTCTTTGTTTCCTTTTGAAAGTCTATCGGCCTCACGGTAAGTCATGTTCGTAAAGCGCCGGCCTACAGCTTCCCAAAGGTAACTCGAGCCGTCTTCCTTAAGAGGCGGCATGAGCTCTGCTAAGATCTGATCCTGAACAAGTGCACGATTCATGGCTATCCAAAGAAAGCGAACATAGGAAATCAACATCCCAACCTTGTGCTCACTCTTTCGGTAATCCGGGTGTACGACGAGTCCACCAATTTCTGTTGGACCATTGTACGAATAACGGACAGTCAATACTTGGTGCACAAAGTGTTTGTCTAAGGTATCGCTGTAGCGCTCTTCGCGATGAATATCGAAGTACACATAGGGCGCTTCTCTGCGGCCAAGTTGAGCAATAATCATGGAAGTGCCCACAATGCTTTGTTCTTCTTCATCGTGGATAGCGAACACATATTTGCGAGCCGTTGGATCCTTAATCTTTCCAGAAAAAGAGTCCAATGATAGATCCAAAAGCTTTTTGATGGGTTTCGGATCGTTCGGAAGGTTTGCAGAATCCAAGAACTGACTGAGTTTTAGCAATTCGTTGTAGTCTTCAGGAAGCCCTGCACGTATGGTAAAACGCGGTGTCATGGTATTGAGCCCTTTGGGATCATGCATGCGTAACTTAGCTCGAAGCGAGAGGCAATGGCAGCAGAACGAGTTGTTGGACTTACAGGAGGAATTGCAACGGGAAAATCCGTGGTGGCTGGTTTTTTCAATGAGCTGGGCGTGCCGAGTGTCGATGCCGATCAAATTGCCAGAGAAATTGTAATGCCAGGAAGCCAAACGCTTGGAGAAATTGTTGAAGTTTTTGGTGATGCTTTTCTGTTGAAAGACGGTAGCCTTGATCGAAAAAAACTCGGGGATTTCGTTTTTTCATCGCCGAAGCATCGCAACCTTCTCAATTCGATTACCCATCCTCGAATCGCCAAACGTAGTCAGGAAAAAATTGCGATGTTAAGGAAGAGTAATCCTGCTTATGTGATTTACAATGCTGCACTTTTAATCGAAAACAACCTTCAAAATCAATTTGATGCGTTGGTTATCGTAAGCGCAAGCCGGTTGAGGCAAATTGAGCGCATTAAATCTCGTGATAATCTTTCTGAAAACGAAATAATCTTACGTCTCGATGCTCAAATGCCAAATGAGAAAAAACTTTCTTTTGCGGACTTCATCATCGACAACGATGGTGATTTACAGTCGACGAAAGAGCAGACCCTCAAAGTGCATGACAATCTTGTTTCTCGTTTCGCCAAGGACTCTGCCCTATGAAAAATGATAACGATGATTCCGTCACTTTTGTGACAGGCTATCCGGAGCACTTGCTCGCACGTAAAGTATTGCGGCAGTTGCTTCTTGATGAGCAACAGAGGGTAGCGTGTTTGGTCGAGGAAAGATTTTTAGAGCAGGCAAAATCCGATCTTTCCAAGATAGGTACCGGAGCTGATCGTGTGGAAATTATCCTTGGAGATCCTGTCGCTATGGATTTTTCTCTTTCCGGCGCAGCTTACCTGAGTCTCGCGAGGCGAACACGAGTGTTGCACCATTGCGCGAATTGCTCATACCTGGGTGCCTCCCGACGGGATGCAAAGTTGGGTACCTTAACGGCTGCCCGTGAGATGCTGGAATTTGCCGAAGCTGCTCCGCAATTAATGCGTTGTGTCTATTGGTCAACAGCTCTCGTTTCAGGTCAAAGACTCGGTGTGATTCGCGAAGATGAACTTGAAGACGATGCGGGTTTTCGGAACCCGATCGAGGAAATGCATTTTCGCGCTGAGCGCTTGATGCACAACGCGATGCACGAGCTTCCTATCGTGGTGTTGCGACCGACCATCCTGACCTGTGATTCAACGACAGGGGAAATGGACCTTAACCAGGGCTTCCTTCTTTTAGTGCGTTTGCTGCTCAATGCACCTGCGGAGTTTCGAATACCGCTCCCAGCGTTGGGCGATACAACCTTGGATTTGGTCCCCGTTGATTATGCGGCGAAGGCTGGATGCTTCATTGCCAAACAGGATATGGCTATTGGTAAAGCATTTCATCTTTGTGACCCAAATGCGCTTCCTGCAACGGAAGTGTTTGCTTTGCTCTCGGAGGCGACAGGCCACCGAATCGCAACAGAGAGTTTTGCCGGTGATTTACTGGGAGCCCTGTTGAAGTTTCCCGGCATGCAAAGACTTGCACCGGTGCCGCGTTCGTTTTTGCAGCAAGCTTTGACCGAGGTTAAATACGATTCGCGTCGCGCCGATAGCTTGCTCGAAGCTAGCGGAATGCACTGTCCCTCGTTTCGTGACTATGTGATGCAGTTAGTCGACTTTGTAAAACAGCACCGAAATAGCGAAAAAGTAGCCAGCAACTAGTGCTCTTATCCGGCTCGATTGTCGATGCGTCGGCTCGTAAGTGGCTTGAGTGCCGAAAAGAAATACGCAGCATAAGCAACACAAAATAGTGTGCCCGATACCATCCAAGTTGTGGCTAAGTGGTTAGCCGGAAGTAGGGCTGCCGCTAATCGAGCAGCTGCAGCCGCGTTTATCGCAACAAATCCTGCGACCAAAAGCCGTGAGGCTTGAATCGCCCGTCCCGTGTGCCCCTGGGTTACCCGTGCCATCATGCCGAGCGTCATGGTGCCGATAACACCAATACTGAGGGCATGCAGTGCGAGGGTGTGACTGAGCGTTGGTATGAAGAAGGCTGCTGCCATCGTCAGATGTCCCACGCCGATCCAAGCATAGCCTGCATGAAGCACGGCAAGCATCGGAATACGCATCGCTGCTCTGCTTCCCCAAGTGCGCATACGTAACAATTGCAAGACACCCGAGACACAAGCCACGGAACTAAGCGTCCAAACAAGCGTTTTGTTTTGAAACACAGTGGCTAGCGTCGCTATTGCTGCGACTAACACTGCAGCGATGATCGCGGCATGGTCTACGTTAATCACATTGTGTATACTTTGTTGTCCCGTGCGATTACGAGTGAAAAGTGGCACGATTCGACCGCCGATCACTACGTTGAGTACAATAATAAGATGCAATGCTCCGTGAATGGCTGGTGTGGCGGCATTGTTGATAAAACCCAGTGCATCAAGATGGGCGCATGCCGAGGCGACTGTAAATAGTACCAGCACGACAACAATACCGAAGTTGCGTCTACTTCCAGCTCGCACGATGACATGTCCCACCGCAAGGGCTAGCCACAGTTGAAAGCCCACAACGCTCAAAGCAATCAATTTTCCGGGCAGAGGAAACAGTCCCGCCATAGCGATTCGTCCAAACAGCCAAAGTAAAACGAGCATAAGAAGAGAATAACCGTGCATGGTGTTTAACTGCGTCCAGTTGCGAGCGGCGGTGAGCAAAAAACCTGCGATAACGGCCATCGTAAAACCGAAGATCATTTCGTGTGCATGCCATAGTGTAAAAGGCATGTAGCCTGCACTCGGAGCAGTTCCTGAGCTTAGCGCGTGCAGCCACATCAAGATGGTCACACATGCGAAAAGGGCAGCGCACAGAAAAAAGGGTCGAAATCCCATAGCGAGCCAAGCTGGTGACTGAGCGATGGTTTTTTCACTGTTTCTATCGTGTGGCAAGATTGTACTCATGGTTTACCACGACCAGCCACGCACCAACATGATGGCCAAAAAAATTATGAGGAGGGACAGCAGCCCATTTGCACGTCCCACAAGGCCTGTCCAACGTCTAAGCCGCTGTGCGTTGGTAGAATCCGGTTGCGATCGAAGTGCTGTAGTGGCCTGTGGACCAAGAACGAAATCGTGCAGACCGCTGAAGGCAACGACTAAAACATACATGAACAGCTTCAACGCTAGCACCTTGCCAAAGGTGCCGTGCCAAAACGAGGAGGAGAACAAATGAGCCCATTCGATACCTCGAAACCACAGAATTACGGAGCCACTCAACAAAAGCGTAAACAAACTAATCCAACCCACAACACGAAAGCGATGACCTACCACTTTGATCAAATGCATGCGTTCGGTGATCGAGACTTCCCGACGAAGGGCCGGTAGCAAGGCCAGGACAAAGAACCATAGTCCTCCCACCCACAAACAAGCCGCCAAGATGTGGATCCAAAGAGTAAGCGCATAAAATGATGGAAGCTGCATTAGTCGATTCTTTTTTATAAAAACGCGGTTAATAAGAGGTTTAAAATACGACGGCAATGCTAAATGAACAATGGGGTTCTTAGCAGGACGAGTTTTATTAGTTCAGTTAATTCGGATTGGGGCTGTAGATGGTCCAAATTCCAAGCAACATCTTTGCACTACTGCGCGTTTACGGTCATCGTATGTTGGTGATTTTTTTGTATACAGGCCTGTTTGGTGCAAACACTGAGGTGAACTTCAATCCGTAGTCTGCTAGGCCCGCGTTCTTGAGGTGTGACCGCAAACGATGCCCAAAGCCTGTTTTCGCTAGTGCGTAAAGTTTTGCCAGGATGGATGTTCTGTAGGGTAGGGCTGCAGTCTAAGCATGCAGCGGATTTCTATCCGTACGGGATAATCTTCGGTGAGATGATAGGGTTTTCGTGGTGTGATCTGAATTTCAAAAGCAGAAGTTTTCTTCGCCCGTACTATTGCCGTCTTTCTAACTTGAAAGACGTATTCTGTGCGATTGTGCACGCTAGCTTTTGCCTGTCCGACAGCTGCTATCGCAACGAGATTGAGCAACACCGAATAGAGGAAGTTTCTATTGGTTTGGTTCATGTCCATAAGTGCATTTCTTTTTCACAGAATGACAAGTGTTTTTTTCGAGTAATGAACGGGTGATGATGCAGCCGTAGACAGGAGTGCGGTTCTGCGTGCTTTCCTTGGCCTCTCCAAGCATGGCATCAAGCGTGAGCTGGACGTAGGGTATGCGGTCCGTTTCACCGGGGCTTCGTTCATTATCCATCCAGCCTATAAATCGAACTTTTCCGGAACGCTCAAGTATAACCACAGTCGGTGTGCTGCGAACGCCGAGTAAAGTTGCAAGCTTTGCGTGTGAATCGATGATAAGAGGCAGATGAAAACCGCGTTCCTTGAGCGTTTTCTTTATGGAAAGAGAATCGTCGTCAGCGTTGCTTGCAACGGCCAAAATGGCAATGCGATTCTCTGGATAGGATCTGCGTAAGGCAGTCATGCGCTCCTCATAACGCGCCACGCAAGGACATTGAGTGGCCCACCATATTAACACGGTGGCTTCATGATTTTTTATAATATCGCCCAGCTTAGCTGCTCCTCCATCAAGATTTCTTAACGCAACCACCTCAGGCGGCGGTGGCGACAGTGCAACATGGCTGATCCCTGCAGCAGAAGCACAGCCGCTCATCGTGAGATACAATAATAACCCTGTGAGTTTAGAAATACCCATAACGCATGCCAAGATTAGTAACCACTCGGCCAGGTTGATTATCGCCCAGACCGTCTACAAAAAAACCTGTACTCACCGATGATTGAAGTGTCCAGTGTGGACTTAAGCGCCAGGACAGCGTTGTTCCCGCACTGACATCAGTGCGTGCTGAATTGGCAATCGTTTGTCCGTCGAGTTGATAGTCGGCTTCCCATGACATGCGTGCAAATAGACTAACGACTACACCCTGTGTCACTTCAACTCCACCCATAGCGCCACACTGTACTCCAGGACCAAACCATTGGTAGACTTCGAGATCATCGCGTTTGAAAGGCAGAGGGAGCGAGGCTCCTATGTTTAACCTGGCAAACCACGGAAGAACTGTTTTCTCAAGACTGGTGCCCAACGTGAGTACCCAGGCTCCGCGGCCCGTGGTATCCGCTCCCAGGGACTCATCGGCCGATTGAACGGGCGTGCCGACGGGAGCCGAAACCCCTGCAATGAGGGCCACCGCGGGTAATTCGTCGTACTCCCCCACCTCAAGCAGTTCGTAGCGAACGCCGGCTTGAATATCACCCGCTCCAACGCCCAATCCTTCTAACTGCGGACTTTCGCGGTGACCCACCACAAAAGGAATTTGCAAATAGCTCGATAGGCGGCGATGCAAAGCAAATAGTCCCCAAAGTTCGGTACGCCACTCCTGCTCGCTGTAACTATTGCCATAGCGTCGCCACTGACCCTCCGCGTCCCAATATCCTAAACTCACGGCAACAGAGGTATTGATGCCGACTGCGAATTCTTCCCAGATGAGAAGACGGCCTACGCCCTGGGTCGTGGCTGACATGCAACACGCTGCGGCGCTTGCTTTGCTCACCGAAAAAACTACTACCATCAAGAGCATCCCGGTGAGGCCTAGCCATCGATACAAACTCACTGGGCTTCGTAGTTAAAATGCTGCATACCGTGCTTTTCGCCAGCTGTAGCATGCACTGTAACCTCCCATGTTCCCGGCATGGTGAATGTTACAGGGTAAGCCTCGTATGTCCCTTCACCTATTTCGGTAACGAGTGGTGTTTCATTGGAACCATGACCGTGTGCAGGCATCTGAGGATCGACTTCAATACTTGCTTCGAGCACTGGCGTACTCGAAAGATCCGTGACGGAAAGAGTCATCGTGTGTCGACCGACGATAGGAGGATCAGGATCGATACTTGCGCTGATGATAAAGTCTCCAGCTTCCGAGTCGTCTTCATCCGAGCATGCCGTGATGGCCATGGGGCCAAGGACGAAAAACATCAGTGCGATATAAATAGTTCTCTTTGTCATACTGATCGGTCGTGTATCACAAGCTAAGTCGTTTTGGATGCGGTAAATTGACGCAGTCCCAGCCCCGGCACCCCTATTCCTTAAGACTGTGACTTAATTGCCAGGCGCACGGCTAGGTGGTGCAGGTTGCTTCGATGCATGCCAAGCGCACGTGCCGCGGCCGACCAGTTGTCTTCGCTTTGAGCAAGAGTACGTTCGATCACTGTTCGCTGAAATTCACGTGTTGCTTCCTTGAGGTTCAAGCTTATCGGAGTTAGTTCGGCCTTGGCGGCGATGATCTCCTCGGTCGATTGAAATGAAGTGTTGAAGTCAGGTCCGAGATGCGAGCAGCGGATGATCACCGGCTCCCCGCGTCGGATGTTAGCTGCTGCTTTGAGTGTGGCTCGCGAAAGGAGATTTTGCAGCTCGCGAACATTACCGGGCCAGGGATAGTGTTTGAGGGCTACTACGGCTTCCGGATCGAGTCGGACAGGTCCGAAGCCCAAACGCCGCCTCATCACGTCGCAAAAGTATCCCGCTAAGAGTGGTATGTCGCTGCTGCGCTCGCGAAGCGGAGGAACCCGAAGAGGATAAACATTCAGACGATGGAACAAGTCGGCCCGGAATTTATTGCTTGCTACCTCGCGTTCCAAGTCGCGATTGGTTGCAGTGATGAGACGCACATCGGCTTTGATGAGTTTGTCTGAACCGATGCGCTGGATCTCTCCTTCCTGAATAGCGCGCAATAATTTGGGCTGCACAGAAAGAGGGAGTTCTCCAATTTCATCAAGGAAAAGTGTCCCAGCCTGGGCTACCTCGAACTTTCCCGCTCGGTCGGCCGATGCCCCGGTGAAAGCTCCTTTAACATGACCGAACAATTCGCTGTCGGCCAAAGTCTCCGGCAATGCCGCGCAGTTGACATAGAGCATGGCTTCAGCGTGACGCAACGAGGCATTGTGCACCGCGCGGGCAACAAGTTCTTTACCAACTCCTGTTTCGCCAGTAATGAGAACAGTAAAATCAGAGCGTGCCACAAGATCGATGTCCTTACGCAAGCGTTGCATCACTGCCGCGGTTCCAATCATGTCGTTGCCTTGCCGCAGGTCCATATCACGCATCAGGTCACGAGCAATGAGCCCTTGTCGCTTGGCGTTGTGTTCAAGCGCTTCGATAAGATGTGTAGTTCTTAGTTCCGCAGCAGCCAGAGCTCCCACTGTGGCAAGAAAACTGGAGTCGATGTCATCAAAAGCGTGTGGCTGTGCAGCATCGGCTGTCAGAGCGCCAATCAACTCATCGCCAACGCGAAGCGGACAGCCAAGACACGCATGGATGCGTGTGAACTCCCCATGATCATCAGCAAGCAAACCATCGTAAGGATCCGGAAGCGGACTGTCGCTCGTAAAAATAACAGGCTGCTTAGAGCGGCAGATGATCTCAAGTCGAGGATGCTCTTTTAGCGCAAAACGCCTTCCCATTGTGTCGGCCGATAGTCCTTCAGAGGCCATGGAAACAGAGCACCGCCTTCAAATTTCAAAAGAGCAGCGGCATCATATGGAATCACCCTGCGCAGTGCTCTAAGTAGACGATGATAACGTTCCTCGGAGGACAGCGCCGCAGTTAAATCTGAAGCAATGGAGACAAGAACATTAAGCTGGCTCATGTTGCGATATATACAACCATGTTGTGAAAATCACAACGGCAGATGGCGTTGTCAAAAATACAACATGTCTGACAACGCACTATTTTAGCGAACTTTTAAGTTTGGCATATCTCTTGCTTTGTGCAGGCCAAAGATCGCAAGTTGACACACATTGGAGAGTCCTATGAAGGATACTGAGCAGACGCTGGCTGAACTCGTCATGGCCCACCCTAGAGCGGCTAGGATCTTACATGGTTATCACCTCAATTACTGCTGCGGTGGACAGCGGTCGCTGAGCGAAGCGTGCGCCCAAAAAAAGATTGATGCTGAAGTGGTGCTTCGCGACATTGAAGCTGCCGTATTCGAGCCTGAGGATGAAACTTTTTGGGATGAGCGTCCGATGGATGAACTTATCCAGCACATCCTTGATCGCTACCATACTCCTTTGCGCAGTGAGCTACCCAGGCTGCTTGAGCTTGCAACAAAAGTTGAGCGCGTTCATGCCCAGCATGCGCACTGTCCACAAGGACTTGCTGCGTTGCTAATGGAGGCGAGGGCTTCTATCGAGATGCATTTAACAAAGGAGGAGCAAATTTTATTTCCGCTCATCGTGACGGGCCGCGGTGCCATGGCTCACATGCCGGTCCAGGTGATGATGCAGGAGCACGATGATCATGGACAGACTTTGCAGCGTATCCGCGAGCTCACCCATGATCTGAACGTTCCAGAGAAAGCTTGCACGAGCTGGCACGAGCTATACCGTGCGCTTGCAGAATTCGAGATTGAGCTGATGGACCATATCCATTTGGAAAACAACATTCTCTTCCCTCGGGCGCTAGCCGGCTGAATCAATGGAGATTGCGTAAGTAGACAGTGTCCACTTTTTTTCGGCAGCACTTTACTCTCGGTTTGTGCATGCGAAACAAAAATAGTCCGAACGATAAGTGATTCTTTGCAGTCACGCCTTGTCAGATAACTTTAATGGTGAGAAAAACAATTACTTTCGATTTCAACAAGGAGGATAGACGCATATGCATGCAAGAGAACTGCGCGGGTGGTGTCTATTGATTGGATTTGCCGCCGGTGGGTTGTTGGCAAGCGGCTGTTCTAGAAACAATCAGACGCAAGCATCTGAACAAACTCAAACAAAGAGTAGTGTAAGCGTTTCACCGGAAGCTCTTGCTCAAGCGGAGGAAATTTTCGCAACGCGTTGCACGCCTTGCCATGGAACCATGGGAAAGGGTGATGGTCCGGCCTCTAAAGGTCTAACGCCGCCGCCGCGTGATTTGACTGATCCGGAGTGGCAAAAATCTGTCACGGATGAGCATCTAGAAAAAATTATACAGTACGGAGGCGCGGCGGTGGGTAAGAGCGCTGCAATGCCACCGAATCCAGACTTGAATAGCAAAGCAGAAGTGGTCATTGCATTACGCAACAAAATTCGCGATCTGAGCGGAAAGTGAGAGGAATCGCCATGACAAAGAAGAAAAAAATAGTTGTATCTGCAATAGGCATTGCAGCGCTGGTTCTGCTGTCTTTGGGTTGGAATTGCGGGAGCGACAAGAAAAGCGCTTCTGGAGCAACGGTGGCTGAAATCATGGAAGCACGCAATCTAAGCGAAGCGGATGTGACCGCGGCTCTAAAAACCTACATGCCCACAGGCACAAAGGATGATTACTATCTTTTCGCTTCCGGGGGTCATGGAGGAAACCTTATTGTAATTGGCGTACCCAGCATGCGCATCTTGAAGTACGTGGGCGTGTTCACTCCAGAGCCTTGGCAAGGCTATGGTTATGGTGACAATACCAACGAGTTACTCAAACAAGGCTCGCGTAATGGAAAGATGCTGACCTGGGGAGATATGCATCATCCGGCGTTGAGCGAGACCAAGGGGGAATACGACGGGCAGTACATTTTTGTTAATGACAAAGCCAATCCGCGTGTTGCAGTCATCGATTTGCATGATTTTGTTACAAAACAGATTGTTGCCAGTGAATTAATTCAATCCGAGCATGGCGCCACTTTCGTGACGCCCAATACCGAGTACGTGATCGAAGCAGCGCAATATCCTGCGCCGCTTGGGGGCGGCTATGCATCGCTGGATGAGTTCAACGAAAAATACCGTGGTGCTGCCATATTTTGGAAGTTTGATCGCGAAAAAGGACGGATCATCCCAGAGAAAAGTTGGGCGGTTGAGCTCCCTCCCTACGGTCAGGATCTATCCGATGCCGGGAAACTTGCTAGCGAGGGTTGGGTATTTTTTAACTCCTTTAACGTGGAGCGCTCGTACGGTGGAAACATGGAAGGCAAACCGCCCATGGAGTCCGGAGCTTCGCAAAATGACATGGACTACCTGCATATTTTCAATTGGAAAAAAGCTGAACAAGTAGCCAAGAGTGGGAAGACCAAAACCATAGCCAAGATGCCGGTGATTTCGCTTGAAACGGCCATCCAAGAAGGTTTGCTTTATTTTGTGGGCGAGCCCAAGAGCCCTCATGGCATCGATGTGACGCCGGATGGCAAAGAGATGGTTGTTGGAGGGAAACTCGATACCCATGCCACAGTGTACAATTGGGCACAGATGATCAAACTCATTGAGTCAAAAAGTTTTGAAGGCAAAGATTCTTATGGTGTGCCTATTTTGCCCTTCAAGAAAGCCATTCGCGGACAATGTGAAATCGGTCTTGGTCCGCTGCACACTCAGTTTGACAATGAGGGCTATGCGTACACTTCGGTTTTTATCGAGTCCAAAGTGGCCAAATGGTCTCTTAAAGATCTCAAAGTCGTTGAGAAAATACCAGTGCATTACAACATAGGCCATTTGGCGACCGCTGAAGGAGATACGGTCAGTCCCGATGGGAAGTACTTGGTTGCTATGAACAAATGGGCCATCGATCGTTTTGCCAAAGTGGGGCCTTTGCATCCCCAAAACTTTCAACTGATCGACACAAGTACTGAAAACATGCAGCTGCTTTACGACTTGCCCATCCCCCTCGGGGAACCGCATTACGCACAAATGATAAAAGCCGATAAAATTAAAGCAGTGGATGTGTACAAACCCGTAGGGACCGATGTTTTATCCGGTAGGAAAGACAAATTTGCTGTTGAAGGAGGCAAAGAAGGAATCGAGCGTAAAGAAGATGGTGTGCACGTTTACATGACCGCCGTGCGTAGTCATTTCACCCCTGATATTATCCGCGTTAAGCAAGGAGACACAGTGCATTTGCACGTGACCAACGTCGAGCAAGCGCAGGATGCCACGCATGGCTTTACCATTGATTCGCACAACATACATCTTAGTCTCGAGCCTGGTAAACACTCCAACGTAACTTTCGTTGCACAAAGGGCTGGTGTATTTCCTTTCTACTGCACGGAGTTCTGTTCCGCGTTGCATCTTGAAATGGCGGGTTATTTGCTGGTCGAACCAAAAGGACAACTGTAACAAGTGAAAGGGACGATCCTTGTAGCTTTCCCTAGGGTACAGGGATCGTCTCGAGTTCGAAGGTGAAAACTCAGTCTAACATCGTGGTGTTTGTTGTTCTTTTGCTAGGACAGTGTGCATCTGAGCGTGCTGTTCAAAGACACAGCGTCTTTCATGATGCACATCCTGATAAACCATTGGCTTGCAAGGAGGTTCGTGTCGATCAGGACTTGCAGCACGTGCTCGATTCGGTTCCTAAGGGGCAAGTGCTTTGTTTAAAAGAAGGGGTTTATCCTGGTCCAATCGTGTTGAGAAAAACTGTTGTCCTTTGGGGACATGCTAAAAGCGTGATCCAATCCACTGGTCGAGGTACCACGGTGGAAATCCAAGCAGATCGTACTCATTTATTGGGTTTGACAGTGGATGGAAGTGGTGGTCGGTTTGATACCTTGGATGCTGCGATACACGTCAAAGCCAATGATGTGCGTATTGAAGGTTGCCGTGTGCAACATGCAACCTTCGGTATACTGGTTGAAAAAGTTAAACACGCCGTGATCAAGGGCAACCACGTGCTTGGAAACTCTGGCGCAGCTTTGGGTCTACGAGGCGATGGTATTCGCTTGTGGGAAGTGTATCACAGTCGCGTTGAAGACAACAAAGTGGCCCATAGCCGCGATGTCGTTGTTTGGTATTCATCAAACAATGTCCTTAAAAACAATGAAGTAACCCATGGTCGCTACGGCACGCATTTTATGTACAGCCACAGAAACAGGATCATCGGGAACCGTTATCGTAATAATGTGGTGGGAGTTTTTATTATGTATTCCAGGGACATCGCATTGCAGAGAAACGAGTTTTGGCATTCCTCGGGTGCAGCAGGGATGGGCCTTGGCATCAAAGAATCCGGTAACCTGCGCGTCAAACACAATGAATTTATAGACAACACGGTCGGTGTGTATTTAGATACTTCTCCACTTCAGATCGAGGATCAAAACGATTTTTACGATAACCGTTTCAAGTTTGGTGACGTAGCTGTGATATTTCATGGCGGCGAGCGAGCAAATACTTTCAAGGGTAATGCATTCTTTGACTATCAAACGCCCGTGCGCGTTGAAGGCGGCGGTACTGCCCTCAACACAACCTGGCGAGGCAATATGTTCGATGATTATGTGGGTTATGACATGGATGAAGATGGGGTTGGCGATATCCCCATGAGCTACGCAGCCTTTCGAATCAACTCGTAAGCACCTACCCGCAGCTTTCCTTTTTCTTCAGTACGCTGTCGTTATCGATAGTTGACTTTGTGGGGCATGCAGTGCCGTTATTGAAGCCTAAACTGGTCTTGGTCGATCCCAAGCCAAGGTTAACTCTTAGAACAAGGTAGCTGTTGCGGTGCGAATTGAACTCAAGCATATTTCAAAATCGTTTGCTGAGCATAGAGCGCTCAACGACCTTTCTCTGTGCATCGCCAAGGGCAGCAAACTTGCCCTCATTGGTCCCAACGGTTCTGGGAAAACCACCCTTGTCCGTATCGCGCTTGGACTTTTGCGTTCAAAAGGAAGTGTATGCTTCAACGGTGAGCAGCTCATAAACGGAGATCTAGAATTCACAAGGCACATTGGCTATGTCCCGCAGATTTCACCGCAACTCAAAGCACCGGTAGGCGAAATCGTCAAAAACATCTGCATGGTACGTGAAGCCCCAGTCGATGACGTTCACATCCTGGCTGCTGAACTCGGTCTTGATCTGGATGCTATTGCCACTCAGTCGTTTCGGAGCTTATCGGGTGGAATGAAACAAAAACTTGTGATTGCATTGGCGCTTTTTTCCAAACCGACCTTTATAGTGATGGACGAGCCTACCGCGAGTCTGGATTCTGGGAGTCGGCAAGCGTTTTTTAAACTTCTACCTCACTACACACGACACTCCACCATGTTGCTCTCCTCGCATCGTCTAGACGAGCTTACGCATTTGGTTGATGAGGTCGCTTTATTGCAACAGGGTAGGCTCGTGTTCAGTGGTTCGGCTCGTGTTTTCCTCGATGATCACGCTACTAGCATCGTTGAACTTCATGTGCCTCAGCACAAACATGATGAATGGCTCGCGGCGCGGGGGTTTGAACCAGCATTGGGACGATGGTGGATTTCGCGAGTAAAGCAAAAAGATAAAATAAGCCTTCTAGCCTCGACGATGAAAGAGTTAGGGAGTGATCTTGCACACCTTTATGTTCAGGATATTGAATCGGTGGAGCTTGGCCTCAATTCAAAAGAGCAGGTACAACATGAGTAATAATTCGTTAAAGAAAATTGCAGTTGCAGTGACAATCATCGTTGCCTTGTCGCTTGTTCTTTTTGTCTGGCAAGTGCAGCGAACTGTCGAAGGTCCAGTTCCAATCGCATGGGATCGGGATGTATGTGCACATTGTCGAATGCATATTAGCGATCGGCGTTTTGCGGCACAAGTGCAAAGCAACAATGCCGAGGTATTCAATTTTGACGATCCAGGTTGTTTGTTTGAGCATCTTGTTAAACAGAACATCGAAGCTCAAGCAACTTATTTTCGCGCCTATCAAGAGGATCGATGGCTAACAAAGACAAGCATTGCTTTTATTAAAGTGGACAGTTCTCCGATGGGTTATGGCCCAGCAGCAGTAAAAAGGGGATCAGCGGGATCAATGCCTTACTCAGAAGCAAACGCTATGGTTCTTAATAAACAGCACCAACCTATGCATTTTGGTGATAAGGACGCGCCGTGAAGCTTGCACTGGATTTTCGAGCCGCTTTTAATTTGGATTTGGCCGAAGCATTGCGCTCGCGTTGGGTACTGTTTTCAACATTCGTAACCTGTCTGTTAGCGGCTGTTTTTATTTTTGTAGGCATGCGGGAATCAACCGTCATGGGTTTTACTGGCATGGGTAGAGCGCTGCTTTCCTTTTCGCACACACTCTTGCTCATCCTGCCTCTGCTGGCCCTCGCAGCTACAGGCCAGGTCATGAGTCAAGCTCGGGAGGACGGCACTTTTGAGCTCTTGTTTTCTCATCCAATCACACCTTGGCGCTTTTTCGCTGCGGTGAGCGTCGTACGGTACTTGGTGATTTTTGTGCCTCTTCTTTTTTGGATGGTGGGCATGGCTGCTTACGATCATATGGCTGCATCTGGAACCATACAATGGTCCTTCTTGTTGCGCGTGTTGCTGCTTAGCGCAGCGTTGCTTTGGTGTTATGTTGCTCTTGGTCTTACGGTATCGATTTTTGTTCGCAACCAAGCACGGGCTATGATCTATTTACTATTGATCTGGGCACTGAGTGCCGCGTTTATCGATTTTGGTATTATCGCTCTTATGTTGCGATGGAAGCTTCAGCCAGAAGTCGTGTTTGTTTTGGCTGTTTTGAACCCTTTGCAGGCTGCGCGTATGGCTTTGTTGGCAGGAATCAACACCGATCTGGCAGTATTGGGGCCTGTTGGCCATTTTTTAGGTGCGCGACTCGGTGCAAGCTGGTTGTTGGTCATTGGTGTGGCATGGCCCGTTGTAGTGGGATGCGTTGCTTGGATGACCTCCTTTTGGTCGTTACGCCATGACGACCTATTGTAGTGTTGTAGCCACTTCGACCCATGGAGGATAGATATGAAGCATCCAGTAAATAAATTTTATCAGTATTTGGATCAACCATTAATTCTGCACGCTCGGTGGATACTCATCGTTCTAAGCTTGCTTATGTTGGCAAGTTTTGCTTTTCCACTCTGGAAGATACGCTTAGAAGCACCACAGTATCCGGATGGATTGTGGATGGAGATTTACGCATACACTGTCAAAGGTGGAAATGACGATCAACATATTTCGGAGATCAATACACTCAACCATTATATCGGCATGCATCCTATTGATCGCACAGCTCTTAGCGATTTGGGATGGCTTCCTTTTGCATTTGGTTTGCTGATTTTATGGGGGCTGAGGGTGGCTGTTGTGGGAACGGTACGTTCGCTTTTGGATCTATCAGCCATGACCGTGTACATCGGTCTTTTTTCGTTTGGGCGCTTTGTATATAAATTGTATTCTTTTGGTCACGATCTAGCGCCCGATGCACCTGTGACTGTTGAGCCTTTTACGCCTGCCATCATTGGCAGTAAACAGATCGCCAATTTTACAACTTACAGTTACCCTGAATTAGGAAGTGCATTTTTAGGCACTTTTGCCGTGGGTGTGATCATCCTGGCTATTTTGCATCTTATTGTTGGCCGAAAAGACGCCATTCGCGCTGACGAGGTTTAAGTTGTTTTTGCATGCAATCGTTAATCGCGGCCAGCAATGGTCATGGAGCGCACGCGGAAGGTTGGGGCAGCTATCGAGGTGTCCAGTTCAAGGTCATTGGCGATCGCATCAATGCTTTTGAGGAGCTCATCGATGTTGAGCGAGATGGTGACCTCTGAGACCGGGAAAGTTTTCTCACCGTTTTCGATCCAAAAACCGGATGCCCCTCGAGAAAAGTCACCGGTGATCGCATTGAAACCAAAGCCCATCATGTCGGTGACGTAAAGACCTTTAGGTGTCGAGGCAAGGAGTTCTTCTGCCGATTGCGAGCCCGGTTTTAGAATGAAGTTGCTGCTTGAAGGAGACACCCCACCTGAAGCGCCGCGTGAGGCGTTGGCAGTGCTTTCTTTTCCAAGCTTTCTAGCTGAATAACTATCCAGAAGATAACTTCGCAGTACTCCGTTTTCGACAATCGTATTACGACGAGAAGCCAGTCCTTCGCCATCAAAGGGTCTTGATCCAGGGGCTCGTGGTATGAGCGGATCATCAATCACGTTGACCAGTTCACTTGCGATGCGCTCGCCTTCTTTTTCGGCAAGATAGCTACTCTTACGCCATATGGCGCTGCCGTTGATACAGCTTGCCAGCAAAGACAAAATACTCCGTGCTGCATCGGGGTCAAAGACAACTGGGGCGTGCTGGGTTGCGACTTTTTGAGCTCCGAGCTTTGCAAGTGTACGTCGCGCTGCTTCCTCGCCCACCGTTTTTGCGTCTTTGAGTTCAGCAAGATGGCGTTTTGCGCTCCAGTAATAACCGGTACGCTTCTTTCCGTCGGTTTCATCAGCGACTGGACTCACAACCAGCGAAGCATAAGTGCCTTTGGAATAACCCTGAAAGCCGCCGCTTGTCACAATAGCCGAAGCGCCAGCGATGCGGCCAAAGGTGCCCCCTTCGCTGTTGGTGATTCTCGAGTCGTAATCAAAAGCAGCTTTTTCGCCAGCGGAGGCGCGTTCAATGGCTTCAGCCGTCGAAAGCTTCTGCATGCTTTCATCGAAAAGATCCAGATTGACATGCTGATCGCTTTTCGAAAGCAAAGACGCATCTGGAGGTCCTGCAAAAGGGTCTTCTTGCGCTAGTTTTGCGAGTTCGATGGCATCTTCAACCGTCCGCTTGAGACCTGCTTTGCTAAGATCGCTGGTATGCACAAGTGCAACTTGTTTTCCTAGCATGACACGCAATCCAACACCTTTAGAGCCAGCCTCTTCGACAAGTTCAGGCGCTTTCAATCGGGTTTTCGTGGAAAGGTGAGAGCTCTGATGAGAGTAAGCCTCTGCAATGTCCGCGCCTGCTTTTTTTGCTGCCTCGACCATTTGTCCTGCAAGGCCAACGAGCTCCTCTTTTGAAGCAACACTCATGATCGGGCTCCTACTTCTGTTCCGCCGACTGTAACAGCCGAGATTTTAGTGGTGGGACATCCGACCCCGACTGGAACCGATTGTCCGTCTTTTCCGCAAGTCCAGATTCCGTCGGATACCTGCATGTCGTTTCCCAACATAACCACCTTGCGCATGACATCAGGACCATTGCCGATTAGGTTTACGCCTTTAAGCGGTGCCGTAATTTTACCGTCTTCGATCAAATAAGACTCTGTTAGCGAAAAGACAAAGTCTCCATTGGAGATGTCGACCTGTCCGCCACCAAACCTCTTTGCGTAAACACCGTATTGTACGCTGCTGACTATTTCTTCTGGATCATGTGGTCCGTTTAGAAGCAAGGTGTTGGTCATGCGCGGCATCGGATGGCTTTTGAAACTTTCGCGACGTCCATTACCCGTTGCTTTGCTTTTGAAAAAAGCCGAAGAGTGTCGATCATGCATGTAACCACGCAGTACGCCTTTTTCAATCAGAAGGGCCTGCTCAGGCAGGTTTCCTTCATCATCGACGTTGATACTGCCACGTGAATTCATGAGCGTGGCGTCATCCACAACAGTACAGAGGTCGCTTGCGACTTGTTTTCCAACAGAGTCCGTGTAGTTACTGGTTTTCTTACGATTGAAATCTGCTTCGAGGCCATGCCCTACGGCTTCATGCAAAAGAACGCCGCTGTCGCCGGGAGCGAGAACGACTTGGAATTCGCCTGCGGGTGCTTCTTTGGCTTCGAGCATGGCGAGCGCGCAACGTACGGCTTCTTTGCCATGCCATTCAGGCGACTTGTCTTTGAAATAATCCAAGCCGACGCGCCCTCCGCCGCCAGAAGATCCGCTTTGACGAAGTTTACCTTTTTCAACAATAGCGCTAACGGAAAAACGCAGCAAAGGTTGAGAGTCGTGAACAAACTTTCCGTCGCTTGTGGCGATAAGAATTTCCCGAAGCTCTTCACTCAAAGAGGCTTGAACTTGAATCACTTTTGAATCAGCCGCACGAGCAGCTTCGTCTGCACGCCTGAGCAAATCTCGTTTGCTCAGGTTATCGACATCGAGGCTGAGTGTCTCAACCTTGTAGCGTTGAGGGATTGCATTTGCTTTTAGTGCAACGGAGCCAGCATATCCTCCCTCAGCAGCGATTTGAGCTGCTGTTTGAGCGGCATGTTTCATGGCTTCGAAACTGAGATCTTCAACGTAGGCATAGCCCGTCGCGTCGCCCTTCATCACGCGAACACCAAGCCCGCTCGATAAGGAACGTCCAGCTGCTTTTAAAATACCTTCATCGTAGCTGTAGCTACCGTTGACTGAAAATTCGAAATAAAGGTCAGCGTAGTCACCGCCTTTTTCTAAAGCAAAACTAAGAAGTTTTTGAGAGATGGCTTCATCGACTGGGGAGTCGCCGCCAGGAAGGAAAGAGGCGTGATATCGTTTGCTCATGGTTATCTACCTTAGCAACTCTGTAAAAGAGCACAAGTTTAATAACCCCTCTTATTGAGTGATAGAAAGCGACTCTTTGATTGCTTGAACAACAAGCTCTTGTTGTTCAAAACGAAGTTCGGGAAACATGGGTAGTGCGAGCACTTCTTTGCAAGCTTTTCAGTTTCTGGAAGTGAGTTTTCGTTGTATCCAAGGTGAGAAAAACACTGCTGAAGGTGCAAGGGCTTCGGATAGTAAACAGCGGTTCCGATGTGTTTGTTGCTAAGATGCGATTGAATACGATCACGCAAAGGTGAACGAACAACAAACTGATGATAGACCTGGCCTTCTATGGTTTCTTCTGGAAGCGTAATCTGCTCAGTGCTAATCCCATGTTTCGCAAAGAGGTCGCGATAGTTGCTTGCGATTTTTTTTCGAGCATTGATCCATTCCGCAAGGAAGGCGAGTTTGCAATCTAAAAAAGGCTGCTTGAAGAGCGTCGAGACGAAAGTTTCCGCCAAGGGTAAGATGATAGTATTTGGGAGATGCCCCATGAGCACGCAGCAGCCGTACCTTGTCTGCAAGGGTTGGATTGTTTGTGCTGACAAGTCCGCCGTCACCAAGAGCTCCAAGGTTTTTGGTGGGGAAAAAAGAAAAGCATGCAAGATCACTCAAAGCGCCGACGGGGCTTTCTGAATCAAGTTTGGCTCCGATGGCTTGTGCTGCATCCTCAATGACAAAGAGCTTGTGCTTTTTTGCCACGGCATTGATGGCAGACATCTCACAAGGACGTCCGTACAGATGAACAGCAATGATGGCTTTTGTTTGGCTCGTAATTGCCGCTTCGATCAAACTCGGATCAATATTGTAGCTGTGCTCATCGATATCAACAAAAACAGGAACTGCCCCTAAACGAGCAATGCAGCCAGCGGTCGCGAAAAAAGAGAAGGATGGCGTGATGACTTCGTCTCCTTGACCGATTCCGAGCGCCATTAAGGAAACAAGCAAAGCGTCACTGCCACTCGAGACGCCTATCGCGTGATTAACTCCTATAAAGCTTGCAATGTTCTTTTCAAAAGCGGCGACTTCATCGCCCAAGATAAATTGACCAGAATGCAGTACGCGATCAAAAGCTTTTTTGAGTAAAGGCTCAAGCTTTTGGTGTTGTTCGCTCAAATCAAATAAAGGAATAATCTCAGGCATGTTCGTGGTATTTAGCTTTTTGCGGGCGGCGTGTCACGTCGTTTTCCTTCACGATCGACCCAGCCGAGCTGTTTTGCTGGCACGCCCATCACCAGAGCAAAGTCAGGCACTGAATGTGTGACGACGGAGCCGGCTCCAATCATGGCGTAATGCCCAATGTTGTTGCCGCAAACGATGGTGGCATTAGCGCCGATTGTTGCGCCGACTCGAATACGAGTTTCTGAAAAAGACTGCTTTTGTTCAACAAAACTTCGGGGCAACAGCACATTTGTGAATACGCAACTCGGACCCAAAAACACATCGTCCTCAATGACTACCCCTGAATAGACGGAAACGTTGTTTTGAATTTTGACGCCATTGCCAATCTGAACGTCTCTACCAATGAAAACATTTTGTCCCAAGATGCAACCATCGCCGATCCGAGCGCCTTCTGAGACATGAGAAAAGTGCCAGATCTTTGTCCCTTTGCCGATATGAGCGTGTAGATCGACAATGGCGCTTTGATGAACAAAAAATCGCTCATTGTGCTTTCTCCAAAATCATGGCCATCCCTTGTCCGACGCCGACACAAAGGGTGGCAAGGCCGTAGCGGATGTCGTGTTCTTGCATGGCATGCGCCAAAGTCACGACGATGCGTGCACCGGAGCATCCGATAGGATGGCCCAATGCGATGGCGCCACCTTTGATGTTTACCTTGTTGGGATCAAGCCCAAGCTCTGTGATACAAGCCAAGGCTTGCACAGCAAAAGCTTCGTTCAGTTCGATGAGCCCGATGTCTTTGACGGATAGTCCTGTGCGCTCGAGAACTTTTCGTGTAGCGGGAATCGGGCCGGTGCCCATAACACTTGGGTCAACCCCCGCGACAGCCCAGCCTACGATACGAGCCAAAGGTTTAATGTTGTTTTTCTTAGCCCAGTTTTCCGAGCCTATGACAAGAGCAGCTGCTCCATCGTTGAGTGGTGATGAGTTTCCGGCGGTAACGCTGCCACCTTCCCTAAACACAGGCTTTAGGGCTGCAAGCTTTTCGACAGTGCTGTTTGGACGAATGCATTCATCTTTTTGAAAAAGAACTTCAGTATTGCTTTTCTTCCCGGTAATGATGGGAACAGGGATAACTTCATTTTTGAAAAGCCCCTTATCCCAAGCTTGTGTTGCACGAAGGTGACTCTGATGTGCGAAATTATCTTGGGCCTCGCGCTTAATAGTAAAACGTTCGGCAACATTTTCAGCTGTCTGCCCCATCGATTCCAAAGGGATACGTTTCGCCATCTGGGGATTTGAAAAGCGCCAACCAATGGTTGAATCAAACACAACGGGGGCTGTGCGTGAAAATCCTTCGGATGCTTTGCTCATCACGAAAGGAGCACGTGTCATGGACTCGATTCCTCCAGCGGCGGTTAAATCAAAATCACCGCAACGAATGCCGCGTGCGACGCTGACAATGGCGTCCATGCCTGAGCCACAAAGACGGTTGTGGGTTGAGCCAGTAACTTCAAAAGGTAAATCAGCCAACAAGGCAGCCATGCGGCCCACGTTGCGGTTGTCTTCTCCTGCTTGGTTGGTTGCTCCAAAGCAGACTTCTTGGATTGCGTTGCGACTTTCCGGGACGCGCTCCAGTGCAGCTCGGAGCACGAGTGCTGCCATGTCGTCAGGTCGGACGTTTGTCAGGCCACCTCGGAATTTGCCAATTGGCGTCCGTACCGCACTAAGAATCACAGGCTGGTTCATGGTTTCACCTTAACATACGGCGGCACTCGTTAGCCAAACTTCCTTTTCCATGACTGGCACATAAACGGTAGGCTTCATTGGCTCCTGAGCGATCCCCGAGCGATTGTCGAGCCGCTCCCAATGTTAGCCAAGCTTTGGAGTTTGTCGCATCTGCTGTAACCGCTTGGGCTGCAAATTCAACTGCCTTTTTATAGTCTTTTGCCTCGTAGTAGACAAGGGCCAAGGGGGTGAGGGCTCGTTGTTCAGTCGGCTCGAATTCGATGATCTTTAGATAGAGCTCGATTGCACGTTCAGGGTTTCGGTAACGCTGGTTGTTGGCTTGGCGAAGAAGCTTGCTCAATTCAGTGGGACTAAGCGTGCTTGTCGAGTCTTGATCCTGTTTTTCGACCAAGGCTTGTGGTTGAGCTTCAGGGCTATCGCTGCTCGTTACTTGCGCTTGCTCGATAACGATTTGCTCAGACTTTGAATCCTCTTCTCTTTTTTCGCGTTCTTCTAGTTTCTTGTCGACGATGTTGGACGCTTCAATAACGACTTGCTTATTCGGCGTAGTACTTTCAGTGGCTTGAACAGAAGGTTGATTGGGGCCATCCGCTGGAGCATAGAAGTAAAGCATGACAGCAGCGATGACGGAACATACTGTGACAATGCTAAAAACGATGGTTAACTTTGAGTTTTTCTTTTCCTCTGGAAGATCAAAATCTTCATCTTGTGCCCGTGAAACAAAGACTTGGGGCTCGTCGCTGTGTGGTACAAAAGGCCTTGTGATAGATGCGGAGTGCGCATAGCTCACTGTGTTCTCTTCCGGCTCGACGATGTCTTGGGGAGGAAAAAAAGGCTCGGTTTCAGGAACATCTTTCGGACTGGAATCCGATGGCTCAAGCGGGATGTCATATGCAGTGAGTTGCCGTTGAATGCTGGGTGACGAATTTTCGTCGCGTGGCAAAGCTGGTGGTGGTGGTGGCGGGCGATGCGGCGTTGTGTGTGGAGGCGGAGGACGTGTTGTTACGCTTTCATGTTCATTGGAAACAGCGATAGCACCTTCGACAATTTTGATGGACTCATAGGGAAGATCCTGAGTCGTGTTTCCGGTGCTCGCGTCTAGGCCTAGTTTGTTCATTTCTGGGCCAGGAATCCAAGCAGGGGGTCATTTCGTCAAAAACCGCCAGTGATTCGGTTTCTGGTTCGGTCAGTATTTCAAAAAATTGCTCTTCAAACAGACGCGCGATCATGCCCAACGCAGTTAAGTCGTCTCCTGCGCAATCGTCGATCACTCGTAAAATCGATCGTTTTCCGTCAAACAAGCGAAGTACAGCGTTCACCTCGTCCGGCAGTTCGCCCAAACGATCAGCGATCTTCGTTACGTTTAGTTTTAATATACTTTGAAAACTTGGTAATCGTTCAGCAAAAGAATTCCATTCGATAGCTCGACGTTGCCCCTCTTTCACTAGTCCATGTGTGGTGATAGCGATTTCATCCGGTCGCTGCACTTCACGAAATTGCACAAGGTAGCTTCCCTCTTGCATGAGCATCATTCGGTAGATGGCCTTTTCTCTGTTGAGCGTTGCGATACCAGCGTCGATGAGAGAGCCGTCTCTAAAATAAATAACACCTCGATCGTGTTTGTTGCTGAGGGTGAGTACACCAGTTTTTTGAGTCGCACTTATGGCAACAAGTAAATCATTGACGGAATTGGTTTTGAGGGAACCCGATACCGCGTCGGAAGCTTCACGTAGTTTATTGCGAAGTTGATGTTGTCTTTTTTGAACCAGGGATTCTTTCACCGTTTTTACAATTTCCTCTATAGGTCTTGATTTATCCAGGAAATCATCTGCTTGAAGCTCCAAGCTACGCATTTTCTGGGCGGGTGAATAGTTCTTTGTAAGAAAAACGAAAGGGAGCGATGCATAGCGGTCAGCGCTTCGAAGCTGTTGCAGAAGGTTGAAACCCGAGCCGTGACCGAGCTCAACCTCAGAGACCACAATATCGGGCGCCCGTTGTTCAATACGGGATAGGGCTGCGTCCTGCTCGGTGTTTATCTCAACCAAGAATCCAGCTGATCGGAGTTTTTCCGTCAGTTGGGCGGCGTAGCTCTGGTCTGGATCCACGATAATGATGCGTTGATGCTCCACTGCTTCCAAGTATACCTGATTTTCAAAATACTTCCGGTATTGTAACTATGCCCGGACCTGGCTAAGGTACGTCGCAAGGGGCCGTCGTCAATTGCCGACTGGAGCCAAATTCGGAGGGGCCCATGGGGCAGCAATCTGGGGAGGAATTTATGAGACTGCTGAGCGGTATGATGTGCGGATTATTACTTATGGCTTGCGGGGGCGCGGCTGAGGCCACAGTAAAAGGCATCGACCCTAGCAGCGGACCGACGGATGGCGATCAACCGGTTCGAATCATGGGATCCAATTTTAGCTCAGATACCGGCTACACCGTGTATTTCGGTAAGGAAAAGTCTGATTCTGTAACCCTTATCAACGACAAGACCATTGTTGCCGTCTCGCCCAGGATTAACCAGGAAGGCGCTGTGGACGTCACAATTTATTCCGATGATGGAGCGGCCTTTCGTATAAAGGACGGGTATCGCTATATTATCCCCTCCAAGGGAACGACGAGCAATACCGAATCAAAGAAACTGCGGTACTAGAGCCTGATAAATCGGAATGTCTCATCCGGTAGCTCCTCCGGGAAGTAGAAGTACAAAAGTTGTGCCTTTTCCTTCTTGAGACTGCACGTTAATCTTTCCGTTGTGTTGCTCGACAATGTTGCGAGCGATGCTCAGGCCAAGACCTGTCCCTTCGCCCTCCGTTTTGGTCGTAAAGAAAGGCTCGAAGATTCTTCCGAGGTTTTCCGTGCTGATTCCAATCCCGTTGTCTTCTATTTCTATCTGAACATTGTTTTTTTCATTGAGTCGAGTACGTATGACCAGAAGGCCTTGATCATCGGAAGTAGCGTGACAAGCGTTTGTGATTAGATTGATGAATACTTGATGCAGCTGTGACGCTATTGCGAAGACACCAGAAACATCAGTGCTGTAGTTTCTCTGTATAGTGACACCACGATCTGCTACAAGGTGATCACAAAAGACAATGGCTTGATCAAGTATGTCGTGAATTGAAACAAGTTTAGGTTCCGCAGTAGATGGACGTGCGTAGATAGCCAGATCGCGTGTAAACCTTAAGATACGTTCCGCGCTCTGCGAAATCCGTTCAAGACGATCAACATCCTTGGGGTCAATTTTTGAGTTCCTCGCCTTTTTTAGAAGGTAGTCGCTATAAACCGATATGCTTGTGAGGGGATTGTTTAACTCATGGACGACGCCGGCGGCGAGTTGCCCCAATGTAGCGAGCTTTTCGGCTTGGATCATTTGCTCCTCGAGCTCACGCAACTCTGTGACATCACGACCGATGCATATGACGCCTTCAACTTGTCCTTCAGGGTTAAGCACCGAAGCAATGTTTAGCGCTAGTCTCGCGAAACTATGGTTGTGTCGATGAATTCGAAGCTCGAAGTTGCTTGTTGGCACGCCGCGTAGAGCATTGATGAAAACGGGTAAGAGCCTTGCGCGTTCTGTTTCTGGGCTAAGTTCCACAAAATCCATGTTGAGCACGGATTCTTTGCTTTGCCCTATGAGGTTCAAAAAAGCTCTGTTTGCTACTTTGATGCGACGGTGCTTTCCGATTACAACAATCGGTGCATTCGCGTGCTCCAAAAGCTTTGCCAAGTAGTTACGCAAGTAGAGCGATTCGTGCAAATAGCGAGCGTTACGAAGCTGGTTTGCAAAAGGCCTTGCAAACTGTCGTATGATATCGCGATCCTCCGCGAGGATAGGCACCTTAGGTGAGTATTCAACGTTGAGGATTCCAAGAATTCTGTCTTTGATGACCAAAGGCACTTCAAAGCCGAAAGCGTCTTCATCAAAGATAGGTACGTAGTGGTCGGTCAGTTCCAACGAGCCGCTGTGGTCGGATTCGGCCATGATGTTTTGCAACTTGTGATATTCGACACTCTCTTTGCTTAAGTAGATTTTTTCCTTGGCCGCCGGAAAAATCGAGCCAGTGGAAACGATAAGCGAAAGATCCAGTTCATCGAAATCAATTAAGCGAACAGCAAAACGTCGTGCAGGAAAAAGATGTTTCAAGATATCGAAAAAGCGTCGTACGAGCTGATCTTCATCGGTGCGTGACGAAGTTTCACTCGCAAAAGCTAAAACCGCTTCAAGTACTTCCTCCGTGCTAGGCGATGTAAGGTTTGTGCTGTCATCACTCAGCTCGTCTGGGTGGCTTTCCACAACGGCGTCTTTTCGAAAAGGTGTAAAGCCTTTCAGTAGGGAAGTCAGCGTTTCGTGGCTTTTGCGTTCGGTCATCGTGAGGGTCCTGCTCGGTGGGTTCGTTTGTGGCGCGATCAAGATCAAGAATGCGTTGTTGACCAACGTAAGATTTCGTTTCGTAGTTTGTAATCTTTCCAATTTTTTGACGATGTCTGCCATGCGCTCAACTTCCGGAAACGATGGTATTGGCTGCATTGCGATCTTTGGTGTTCTCAGGCGTCATGCGTTGAAGCCATTGTCCGTGGGCCATGATACTCATGAGTGGTTGGTTGAGTTCATGCGCGGCCGTTCCTGCGAGTTCAGCGAGCAAAGCCTGCTTTTCGGTTTTCTCTAGTTGTTGTTGAGCCTCTGCCAAACGCTCTTCGATGAGTACGCGTTCGCGCAAATCGCGATAGATCCCAAAAAAAGCGGTCACTTCCCCTTTTTCCTTGATGGCTGCTGCAGAAAGAGACACGGGTATAATGGTGCCATTTTTATCCTTGAGTTTTAGGCGTGTTGCTTCAAGTCTTCCCACCCCTCCGTGAGCCTCAGAATCCAAGAGCGCACAAACACGTTCAAACTCTCCTTCAGTATACAGGTCTGAGACCAGAAGATCCTCACGGGCCTCGTTTTCAGAGTACCGGGTTGCGCGGCAAGCCGCTTGATTAAATAGAATGACTTTTCTGTTTACGTCCCAAGCAATAATGGCATCCGTTGACGCTTGAATCAGCGATTCTAAAAATTCCTTAGTCTGAACTAGCTCGCTAGCTATGTGACGTTCTTCAGTGACATCACGGAAAGTACACAACACAACCCCTTCGCTGTCTTGCAACGGTGCAAAGGAGGCGTTAACGATGAGCGCTTGGCCGTCTTTGCGGAAAAGCTTTAGATCAATGTTTTGCGGGAAACGTCCTGCTGAGAAACCAACCCATATTTTGTAGGCCCATTCAAGGTCAGTCGGATCAATAAAACGTCCGAGCTTTTCTTTTAAAAAGGTTACCGCCCGACATCCCGACGATTTCATGCGCACGTGGATTGGCAAATAAAAGTTGCCCGTTGGTGTCTGTTGCAACCATGCCGTCTGCGGCTGATGCAAAAAGGTCGGCGTACATGCTAAGGGATTTGAGGCGCTTTTCTGTTTCGATTTGTGCGTAGCTTAGTGTGCGGGTGCGGTCGAGCAACGATTGCATCACGCGTGCGTTACGCAGCGCTACGGAGGTAGCGTTTGCTACGGTTTGACAAAATTTACACGCTCGTCAAAACAAATTGGTTCGCTCGTGGAACGCAGTATAAGCGCGGCTAGGGGGCGTTCTTTCCAAGCAATAGGTAGCACCGTAATTGATGTGACTTGTGTATCGCGCATCTTTTCACGACAACTTTCAAAAAGTTCGTGTTCCAAAGGATCGTCAATCGTTATAATCGTATTGGTTTTTAGGACATGGTGTATTTCTGGATAGTTGCGTAGATCCAGCGGAAGGTTTCGAATGGATGCGGTTCCGCTTGAAGCGACGACGAATGCATCATTAGAGCTTTCAGAATCTGGAGCGGCTACAATGGATACACGATCAGCTTTAGTAGCTTCCGCCACTCTCGATACAACCAGTTGTAAGTTGTCCCGAAGCGAGCGCGACGAAGAGAGGCGTTGTGTAAGCTCAAGTAATATTTCGGCATCTTTTTGTTTCTGAGCAGCCTCTTTTTGTGCCTTTCGCATGTGTCCAATACTATGAATGCGCGCCAAAAGTTCCGGAGCGCGTAAAGGCTTTCGGAGAAATTCGTCGGCACCAGCTTCAAAGGCTGTAATAATTTCCACTTCGTCGGCGTGTTCAAGTTTTGAAGCGACCATGATCACAGGCATGTGAGCTGTGTCATCGTTGCGTGCCCGTAGCTCCTTCAACCAACGCAGTCCGCTTTCGGATTCGGGAGCTTGCTCCAAAAGCAAAAGACCGAATTGCTGTTGAGCCAAAACAGCGGTTGCTTCGTCAATGTTTTCGGTACAAAGTACCCCGAAACCGGCTTCGCTCAGGATATGCTCGAGCCAGCGCCGGGTTTCGGCATCATGGTCTATAACGAGGATCCGGGTTAACACTAAGACTAGTATTCCACAGGCAGGTCATGTAGACCAGGAAACGGAAAAATACAGTGTCAGAAGAGCAGCCTAACAATAAGCAAAGGCAAAATGCCTGTATCGGAATCTTTGATTCTGGTTTTGGTGGGCTTACCGTGCTTCGTGCCATCGCGGAGCGCTTTCCCAATGAGGACTTGCTCTATCTTGGCGATACTGCTCGGGTTCCTTACGGCACACGTACACCGAGAACTGTATTAAGGTATGCCGAGCGCTGCGCTGCGCACCTCGCGAGGGAGCAAATCAAGCTTTTAGTCGTAGCGTGCAATACCGTAAGTGCTGTGGCGTTGGACGATCTGTCCTTGAGTTTGGACATGCCTGTGCTCGGAGTCATCCATCCTGGGGCACAACAAGCGGTTCGGCAAAGTAAGCAAGGGCGTATTGGTATTTTGGCGACGGCTGGAACGGTTGCTTCGGGAGCCTACGTTCGTGCGGTAGCTGCTTGCAGTTCCCGCGCGGAAGTGTTTGCCGAAAAAGCCCCATTGCTTGTGCCGCTGGTTGAAGAAGGTTGGCTTGAAGGAGAGCTCCCTGAGCTGGCTATTCGGCGCTACCTTGAACCTTTGGTAAAACAGGACATCGATACGCTGCTACTTGGCTGCACGCACTATCCCGTACTTCATCAAAGCATCGAAACGCAGCTTACTAAGATGGCAGGACGTCATCTAAATGTGATTGACAGCGGGGCTGCTGCCGCAGAAGCCCTCTTTGAAATCATGAGTCAGCGTGGTTTACAGAACACCAAAACAGACAAAGGCGCGTTGCGTATTCATTTAAGCGATTTGCCGGGTGATTTCGAAGAACGCTTGAATCGCTTTTTTGGAAAGGCATTGCAGCCTAGTAGCGTGACACAAATCGATCTTTAACTTGGAGCAAATCAATCTGTCAGTGCAGCGAGGCTCGGGTAGTTGCGTCGTTGGACATCTGAAAGCGGCAAGCAAGGAGTGATTGCCGCTCGGATTTGCTTTCTTGTCTTAGGGCTCGCGTTACGCAGTGCTTTTGCAAAATAACCAAGCGCTTGTTGACACTTTCGGGCTCTGGCAAGCCGACTTCCTTCGGCAACTAACTCCTGCGCTGCATCGGCTACTTTATCTTCTTGAGCAGTGTCCATGGCCGATTCTGCTCCAGCAGAGCTGGCTTCAGGTGCTCTGGCTGAAGCCTTCGACGCTTGCGCTGCGGGCGCTTCTCTTTCTGCAGCAAGTGATTCACCCGCTGGTTCAGCTGCGGCTCCCCGCATTTCCGCAAAGGGCATGGCTTGATCAGCTTGCTCAGCGCTGAAACTTTCTGCTCGGGGCTTTGTTCCTTGTTGCGTAAGGCTCGATGTTGCTCTTTTACTTCGTCGTTGTGATCGAGGTCGCTTTTGTGCGGGGGAGATGGGTATCGCAGATGGCGACTCTTTTGCTTCTGTTTGACTCTCGACCGAAGGCGGTGTTGCCGTATCCTGCTCTCGATCTGTCTTTGCGCCGTCAGCTTCGGTTTTGTATGCTGCCCCAGTCGCTGGGTTTGGCCCGGGGTCAAGATCATTGCGGTGCATGTAAAGAGTCACGCCTGCAATGAGAGTGACCGCTGCTGCTGAAAAGACCGGCCCGAGCAAGGTGGGGCCAAAGAGCTTCGTTAGCTTCCCGCCCCAAGTAACTTTCTTCTCGTCTAGAGCTAAGCGCGCCGCCTGTTTCAGTCGCATCTCAATATGACCTGCGGGCTCAGGCACCTGCAACGCTTGCATGCCTATACGAGCATCCTCAAGGTTTTGCAATTCCTGAGAGCACACCGAACAGCTGCCTAAGTGCTCTTGTACCATGCGTTTATCGGACTCGGAAAGCTCGTCAAAGATGTAGCTTACGAGCAAATCTTGGATGTGATCGCAGTTGCTCATGCGAGCTCCTTCGGTGGATAACTGCTTTGTCTGAAATTTAACAGGCTTTGCCTTAAGCTCAGCAGGGCATAACGCATGCGGCTTTTGACCGTGCCTTCGGAGCAGCCGATCGTGGTAGCGATTTCTTTGAAAGATAAACCCGAATACTCACGCAACAAAAAGACTTCGCGTTGCTCAGTGCTCAGTTTGGCTAAGGCATCGGCAATACCTTGCTGTAAATTCTTTTGTCGGAGGCCAGTGTCTGGGCTCGCCTGCGGGTCTTCATGGACTGTTTCAACAAAGGCTTGTGTGCGCCGGTGTTTGGCTTTGCGTGCATGATCAATGCAGCTGCGACGGGCGATAGTGTAGAGCCAAGTCTTGAAGCTTGCCTTGGCTTTGTAAGTGGGTGCTGCAGCTATGACTTTCATAAACACCTCTTGCAGCAGTTCTTCGGAGTGCGCAGCGTTCTGTGTAAAACGATAGATAAACGCAAAAATGGCTTTCTGGTAACGTGAGAGCAACATGTCAAAGCCTTCTGGATTACCCTGGCGGTATGCCTGCATTAATGCTTCATCGCTGCTATCAGGATTGAGTTGCGGCAAAGTTTCGAACTCCCTTGCGGCAACATAATACGGTGTCTGTTCGATGTGGAAGCGTTTTTCTCGCGGGTTTGTTGTATCCCTTGCGCTATCACACCAAACAGACACCGAATTAACCGGCCTTTAGCGATATTCCCAATTCGGTGGGGGTGTGGCATAGCCATTGCTGAAGGGGCTAGCGCTTTGACGAAGCCTAAGATCGTGGGCCTGACGGTTGAAGCGATCGACATCGATACCTAGGGCAACAAGACCGGTCCGATTATTATAGCGTGCGCCTAGAATGTAAGCAGGATGCGACCAGCTAGCTCGAGAGAAAGTGACATGCTCAACCGATGAGTAATGTGTCTCAGCGAACTTCGTCCCGAGCCCAGGACGTTCATTGCGTGAACTTCTTTTTCGAGCCGGCGCGGCGCTTGAGCTTTTCGAGCTAGCGCCACCGCGATAACTTTGTGACATCGAAGGCGCGCTTGGTTGAGCCATGCCTTCGTCTGCTGCGGAGCCAGCGCTGCTGCGCTCTTCATAGTCGTATTGCGTTTCAGGCAATGGATAGCCTGGCGGGGGCACCACTACTGGCCTTGGCGTTTGGTATTCTGGAAAATCGCTACGCCGATTACGCCAACATTACGATCGCCACTAGTTCGAGCAGCATACGAGTTTGCCACGCTTGAGAAACGAAAGGCTGAAACAGTGGCATCGGAGGTGCGCCAACCGTCAATGTCGACATAACTCCACGCGGAAATTAGGTAGCCGCGTTTGCCAAAGTTTGCTTTTTTTCCATCAAGTACATCCAGGCCATCCACGGATACCACCGCTTCAACCCGACGGGATGAATTGTTGTGAACCCGAATCGTATAGCGTTGACCGTTCTGACCGAGCACATAACTCTGTCCCTTGTGATAGAAGGTGGATACCCTCTGGCCGTTGTTTAAGACCTCAAAAGAGTAAGGTCCCTGCTTGCTTTGAAGCAGCTCCGCTGCATGGGCTGGCCTTGTACAAAACAAGCCCGCCGCAGCCACCATCATCATAAAAAACCTGTGTATTCCTGACATAACAACCTCCGATGCCCATACACACGGACGAAGGTCAGAAAGGATCTAAATTAAATCGATATGACAGAATTGGCGTTAAATACGCTTTTTAGATGCCAAACTTGGCATTAAATGTCTGTTTTTATGCCATTCTTGGTATACTATCGTAGGATACTACGGGCAAAAGCCGTAGGCTTCCTCCGCCAGATCGAACAAACTGGCCGTAGCGCTTCGCGCATAGTGATTGTATTCCAAAGGCTCGACGTCCTCAGCGAGTGGAACTTCAATGATAGACTCACTAAGGGACATCGCTACATCGATAAAGGCTGCCAAAGCGTCACATAGCAAGGCGCGTTCGTCGTCCGAAAGTTCTCCGCTCTTTAACAATTCGCGAATGGTATCAAACAAAGCGTTGATCATAGTTTTTAGTGCGTTGTACCGACCTTCTTCTTCAGGAGTCGCTTCGCCTTTTGCAAGCTTTATGGATAGCCCTTGAATCTCCCGATAGAGCGCCTCCATTAGCTCTTTAAACTGCTCGGGACTTTCAATGACAATATCACCTTGTTCGTGAGGGATGGTGATCGATGTGGTTAAAACAACCGAAGGCGCTGTAACTCGATGTACCAGCGAATCAAACCAGCTAATCAATCCGGAATAATCAGCGTTGGGATTGATCACGGGGTAGATGGCTAAAACAATCACAATTAACAGTAAAGCAGCTAGAATAACGAGCTCATCTCCGGGAATCACGATGGCTTGAGTTTTTTGTGTGCCGCTAGGCTTATCAAAGGCGGCTAGCAACATCGAGCGTACACGGTTTGCAACTTCATTGTCAGGGAGCAAAGAAAGCAAAGCGGGTAGCTGATTTTGAATATCGCCCAGCGAAGGATGCACTTGCTCGGCGATGTCGCGCCAGCTTAAGGTACTGCCGTAAGAGTTAGCCAAGGTTTTGACGTCTTCAAATTGGTGCTCGTCGTTTAGATTGCGAATCAACCATTCTGTGACGTCGAGTCGGCCATCATGTGTATAGAGTTTGATGACACTAAGTGGGCTGCCTCCAAGTGAAAAGAAGTCTTCTAGACTCAGCGTGCTTGCAGCGTGGGGGCATGAACTGTAGTTATCGAACACGGAAAAGTATCCAAGCTCACAGAGTCCCTCGATCAGAAGGTATTTCGCTGCTTTGTTTTTTGATTTCGAAGCATCGGTTGAGCTTTCAACCGATTCAGCGTTGGAGCAGCCGGCAGCGTTGAAAAGCAAGATTGCACCTAGCGAGGCACTAAGCGCCCGCGCAAAAAAACGCTTGGGATGGATGTGTTTGAATGTATTCATAAAGGCCTGGATGTAGTTCGGTAATCTCATGTGTCTTTAAACCGAAGCAAAAAACATGCCGAAAGCTCAATACGAAAACATTGGTTTTTTTACTGCTACCGGACTCCGTGTTGAGAGCTTTGGCTAGGTATTGGGGATAAAACAACCCACGGGGCTCGGGTTGTGTCATCGCTTTTCGCGTAACTGGTCAGTCAGTGGTGACTGCAAGCACTTGTTTCGAGGTTTCCTTATCTTCGGCTTACCTCCTCGGGACTCCTCCTCAAATACAAAGTATAATCGTCCTCGCCCCTGTGGGAGAGTGTCTGGGGCAGAGCTCCGTCCGATTGGGCGCGTTCAAAGCGCTGCGAGCGGCCTTTGAACAAAAAGCGAGCTCTGGGGGCCCTAGACCTGCTCGAAGCTAAGAAAACCTCGAAAAAAGCTATCACTTCTAGCCTGGCTCTCATGCTCGATGACATGTTTGATAGCTGCAGACAAATGTCTCCGACTGACCGGTTACCTTTTCGCCGCGACAATCTGCCAGGCGGTCACAAGGCAGCGTAGGTGGTGTATGAAGGTGTCATGAAAGAGGATTGGCTTTCGCGGCTCGTGGCGCTTTTGGATGATGGCTATCGTATTCCAGGTACCAAGATCTATTTTGGTTGGGATAGTTTGCTTGGCTTTTTACTGCCCGTCGTCGGTGACTGGCTTGGAGCGCTTGTTTCATTGGTGCTCGTGGGGGTAGCTATCAAGAAAAAGTTGCCATGGCGCATTGTTGCTAGAATGCTTGCGAATATTATCTTCGATGCGGTTTTAGGAATGCTGCCGTTGATCGGTGATTATTTTGATCTGCTGTTCAAGACGAATCGACGAAATTTGAAGTTGCTCCGTGGGCATTTAGATAACGACGCCTCGGCATAGTCGAGCGCCAATTGGCAGAGCTTTTGGAACTAGAGATGCTCTATTTGTTCCAAATCGCTTTTTAGATGCATTGGGATTGTTAGGAAATATGACAAAAAAACTTGGTATAGTTGTTGCTCAGTATACCGTTTATGCGGTGCAAAGGTCTTGTTTGGCTCTGTCTTGTTGTGTCTGGTTGCTCGGGTATCATCTCTAGCCCGGATGGAAACGCGAACCAGCAAAACACCGCGGTAAGCGAAGTTATCAATGGTCGACTCACCCAACGGGTCTGGCGATTGAGTCGCACAGAGTACTACCAGTCGATTGCAGCGCTTCTTGGAGAGGCTGTCGTTGATAAAAACGATCCAACCCTGCCGGAGCTAAGCCCCGATAGCATGGTCAATGGTTTTAAGAACCAAGCATCCGCTCTGATAAGTTCCAGGCTCTATACCCGGCAAATGTTCGACGCCGCGGGGTATTTCGCGGAAAAGTCCAGAGCCGTTCTTGGCGATCTTCTGCCTTGCAATGCAAGCGAGGGCGACAGCTGCGCAGAGAGTTTCATCAAGGACTTTGGTTTGCGTGCCTTTCGGCGCCCTTTGAGCGATGAAGAAATTCAGGAATACATGGCGCTCTTCCAATCCGGCAGCGATCCAGCTTTTGAGGACGGCATCGTGCTAGCGATTCAAGCCTTTCTCTCTTCGCCGAACTTTCTCTTTCGACCAGAGATTGGCCAAAACAAAGATTCACAGGTGGCTGTTTTAAACGATTTCGAAATTGCTACCTTGCTGTCCTATATGTTAACTGAATCGCCTCCGGACGCTGAACTCTTAAAAGCGGCAAGCGAAGGAACACTGCAAAACCCGGACACGCGCGAAGCGCAGCTGCGACGCCTATTCAGCGAAAGCTCCGAGACCGTTTCGAATTTTGTCACCGAATGGCTCCTTATCTCGGACCTTTCCGGACTTCAGAAAAGTAGCGCGGTATACCCGGATTTCGACGCTTCGATGGCGGAGGCGATGTTGCAGGAAACACGCACCTTCGCAGCCGAGGTCCTTGTCTCACAGCAAGGGGGTTTCCGTGACCTCATGACCGCGAACTACAGTTGGATCGGAGCCGAGTTGGCTTCGTTCTACGGAGTGCCGCATCCCGGCGAAGGAGTTGTGCGAGTCGATCTGGATCCGGCGCAGCGTGCCGGCATCCTTACCCAAGGCTCTGTGTTGGCCAAGCACGCCCGTGCAGAAGCTGGCTCTCCGGTAAAACGTGGCGTGTTTCTTTGGCGCGCGGTGCTTTGCCAAGATCTTCCCGATCCACCTCCGGGCGTACCGATTGTGCCCGCTGAGCCGGTGACCGAAGGGACGACACGGGAGCATTTCGCAGCGCATTCCGCGGATCCAGCTTGTGCAGGTTGTCATACGATTATTGATCCGATTGGTTTCGGTTTGGAAAACTACGATGGAATCGGTCGCTACCGTGAAGAAGAGAACGGTGTTCCGGTGGATGCTTCGGGCTATGTGCCAGAAGCGAGTGCCTCAGCAAGTCCCAATGACAGCACGGCCAATCCTGCGGCGGATTCCGGTAACTTTACTGGCGGGGTGGAGCTCAGCCAGGTCGTTGTAAACGATGCCCGAGCGCAGAATTGTTTCCTTCGACGGCTAATCCAGCGAAGCTTAGGTGCGGATTTAGGAAGTCCGGATGACACGGAAATAGGTCAAAACGTCAAAGCGCAGTTCGTTCAATCAGAGACTAGTGTGCTTGAATCATGGGTCGCAATGGTGCGCTCATCGAAGTTTGTTGAACGGGCCGCGTTAGGGGGATCATGACAAAAAAATGGGCCAATACCTTAAACAGGAGACGGTTTTTAACCGCCATGGGCGTTGCTGGAGCTGCGCTGCCCTTTGCTTCGATGTTGCGGCGCCATGCTGTTTCCGCTCAAACCGGCGCGCCAATCCGTTTCATTGCGGTAAGTAATGCTCACGGAACGTGGCTACCTTACTGGCGCCCGCGAAGCAGTGCCGGTGGATTTCCAACGGAAAGCGATTTTACTTTCGACTTTGCTCCCTCGCCGCTCGCGCCCGCTGAAAAATCGATTTTATCACCACTTGAGCCATGGAAAGACAAGCTTGTTGTATTGGACGGTGTTGACTACGCGTCGGTCACAAAATTCGACGGGGGCGGGCATGAAGCAGGGATGCTCGCCATGTTAACTGGCGGAAAGGAATCCGCATCCGATGGTTGGACACCCACCAATATCTCGGTCGATCAATATTTGGTGGATCAGCTACAACCCGGCACGCCTCTCAATTCACTTGAGCTTTCGGTCTACGATCGAGGTGGGTCGGGAATCTACGAAAACATGAGCTTTCGTTGGGCTAATGGAGTTCCGAGTCCTGTGCCAGCCGAGCTCGATCCCTACCAGGTCTACTTAACTCTGTTCCCCAACCATGATCTGAGCGAATCCGAACGCCAACGCCTTCTGTTGCGCCAACGATCCGTGCTCGACAAGAATCTCAAGGAACTCGAGCGCTTGCAAAGCCAAGTTCCCGCGCAGGCACGCCCGGGCCTTGAAGCTCATTTGGATGGTCTTCGAGGCGTCGAGCAGCGCCTTGCCGGCGGAATCGCTTGCGGAGACATGGCTCCGCCAAGCCTGGTCGATCCCCAGGACAAACACCAGGTCCCCGCAGTGACCAAACTTCAGATGGATATGATCACTCAGGCATTCTTGTGCGACACCACCCGCATCAGCAGTCTTTTGCTTTTTGGTGCGGGTCATGGCCCAGCCATGCCATGGCTTGGAAGTGAATTTGATATCGACATCCACAACGGCGTTGCACACGCCGTCAACGCAGATGATGAGAAGAGTTTAGTCAATGAAATGATCACGCAGCGTTGGTTTGCTGAAATGTTTGCCTACCTGCTCGAGAAACTTAACGTGCCGGATCCTTTGGGCGAGGGCACGATCCTCGATAACACCATCATCTATTGGACCAACGAGCTCGGTGATCCCGCGGGGCATCGTTCCTGGAGTATTCCAACGATTGTTGCGGGCGGCGGCGGCGGAAAAGTTCGTACCGGACGCTATCTTGCGACGCGGACTCGCGAGTGCAACTGGCCTGCGGAAGATCCCGGCACCGCAAACTGCATTTGGGGCGATGACAAGGACAAGCACTTCCCTCACAACCGCGTGCTCACCTCGATCTGTCAGGTGATGGGCCTTGATGTGAACTTCTTCGGGGATCCGGTGCTCGCAAGCGATTCGCGCTTTCAGGGCACGGTTCCCGGTTTGCTCAACAGCTAACTCGAAATCTCAGCTACTTCTCGGCGCATTGGCCGCTGCTCATACCGAACAGGAGCTTCGACTTCATTGCCATCAAAACCAGTGACGGCAAAGTGAAGAATATTGGCATAAATCCAGTTCCATACTAGCGTGGCGTTATCCTCTGTCTCTTCAAGATGGCGATACTGCAGGCGCATCTTGAAATAGCATATGGAACGTTGTCAGCTGGCGTTGCGACTCTTCATACCGAAGGATTGAGTATCTCCCGTATGAATCGAAGCAAATCAGAGGAACAGCGATTTACAGAGCCAGACGCCAAACGCATCAAATTTTCAACGCTTGGTGCCGCGTTGATAGCAATGGCAGGCATTTGCGTCGTTACGATAGTAGACTACACGACCGGTGGAAAAGTTGGCTTATCGCCATTCTATATTGCAGTCATTTCCTTCGTGACGTGGTGGGCAGGATTGTATTGGGGAATCGCCATGGCATCGCTTGCGACTTTGGGGTGGTTTGCGGCGATTGTTCCATGGCGGCAACCCCATGAATGGTTTGTTGAAGGCATCAATGCTGGCATGCGTTCCATCATATTCATTGCCTTTGCCTTTCTTGTGGCGCGTATTCGCCGCGATCAGCAACGTTTGGAGCGGCTCAACATCGTTCTTAAAGGAGCGATTGCGCGGGAATCATCCAATGCGCGAACGGATGTGCTAACTGGACTGCTGAATCGTCGTGGATTTCAAGAGCAGGTCGAACGTGAGATTGCGCGTTGCATGAGACAAAGCGCGCCACTTTCGGTCGGATACCTTGATATCGACAACTTTAAGAGAATAAATGATAGCAAAGGTCACGAATGGGGCGATGCCTGCTTGTGTGAAGTTGCGTCTGCGCTTGTTTCGATGCTTCGCCCTTCCGATGTGAGTGCTCGTCTGGGAGGCGATGAATTTGCGATGCTACTACCGATGACAGATCTTGCGGCCGCAGAGCAGGTCGCCGGTAGGCTTCATACGGTGATGCAGAGTAAACTGCGAGACTATGGAGATGCTGATCTAGGTATAAGTCTAGGTGTTGTATCCTTTAACACGCCGCCAAGCACTGTGAGTGAACTCTTTCGGCAAGCGGATGCAACAATGTATCGGGCAAAGCAAGCAGGTAAAGGCCGTGTTATTGTCGCCCAAGGGCAAGAAGCTCTGGTTGAGTAACTGAGAATTGGGATTAATCCGGCTTATTTTAGCTAATAATTCAGGGCGTCCTACTTTTGTTGCAAAGGACTTCATGATGTTCGTGGATATGGTTTATAATGCAGTGCGTCGAGGGAGAATATGAGCAAGAATACACTTACTATTACTGACAATCGTACGGGCCAGAGTTACGAGGTTCCAATCGAGCATGGCACGATTCATGCGATGGATTTACGCAAGATTAAAACCAGTGACGATGATTTTGGCATCATGTCCTATGATCCAGCTTATCTGAACACAGCATCTTGCAAAAGCAGCATTACTTTTATTGATGGGGCGAAAGGTATATTGCGTTACCGTGGTTACCCGATAGATCAGCTTGCTGAGCGTGCCACCTATTTGGAAGTCGCCTACTTGATTATCAAAGGTGAGCTGCCCACCCGCACTAAACTTGATGCCTTCGGAAGAAACATCACTCAGCACACCATGGTGCATGAAAACATTCGTAAGTTTATTGAAGGCTTTCGTTATGATGCGCATCCTATGGGCGTGCTGGTTAGCGCTATTGGCGCGCTATCAACTTTTTATCCTGATGCCAAAAACGTTAAAGATCCGGAGTCGCGCCGCATCCAGATCCATCGTCTCATCGCAAAGATTACAACCTTAGCGGCTTATGCATACCGACATCGACGTGGTCTGCCGTACGTTTATCCCGACAATAATCTAAGTTACACCGGTAATTTCCTGGCTATGTTGTTCAAAATGACCGAGCCAACCTATCGGCCAAATCCCGTAATCGAACGGGCACTAGACGTGCTGTTTATTTTGCATGCGGACCATGAACAAAATTGTTCAGCAAGTGCGATGCGCGCCGTGGGTTCTTCACGCGTGGACCCTTTTTCGGCGACTGCAGCGGCGACTGCTGCTTTGTACGGACCTTTGCACGGCGGCGCCAATGAAGCCGTTGTTCACATGCTCAAAAGCATTGGCTCGATCGATAAAATTCCAGATCACATCAAGCGCGTGAAATCTGGAGAAGCAAAACTCATGGGTTTTGGTCACCGCGTGTACAAAAACTACGACCCGCGTGCCAAAGTTATTAAGGAGCTTGCTTACGAAGTGTTTGATGCCGTTGGGAAAAACCCCTTGGTGGATATTGCAGTAGAGCTTGAGCGCATTGCTCTTCAAGACGAGTATTTTGTATCGCGTAAGCTTTATCCAAACGTCGATTTTTACTCGGGCTTGATCTACCAGGCCATGAATCTTCCCATGGACATGTTCCCGGTCATGTTTGCCATACCCCGTATGAGCGGCTGGCTTGCACAATGGCAAGAGATGATTGAAGATGAAGAACAACGCATTGCGCGTCCAAGGCAAATTTACCTTGGCGAAGAAGAACGGCAATTTGTGCCCATTCCGCAACGCCGCTAGATAATAGTGTTCGTGTGAATAAGTGTTGAGCCTATTGGCGCCGGATTCGCTTTCGCGAGCAAGGCTTTTTGACGAGGAATATTGGTGATATTTTGAGGAAAAATAACGCAGCTCGCGGAAGCAAAGACAAGTCAACCGAGTCACCACTTATTCACACGAACACTAGGCATGGCTGAAGAAATCACTGACGCGACGGCGTCCTTAGAAGCGATGGCATCGGGTAGCTTGCGGGCAGTTGAGCTCGTAGCAAGCTATCTTGATCGTCTGGAAGCTCAGCAAGAGACGCTCAACGGTGCAGTGCAGATTTTCCGCAGCGAAGCACTTGAGCGAGCCAAATCACCAAAGTCGGGTCCTCTTTCAGGTTTGCCATTTAGCGTTAAAGAAACCTTTGGCATGAAAGGCGAGCAGATCACTGCAGGTTCACTTCGGATGCCGCCGATTGTCTGCGATGAAGACAGTGAAATTGTTAAGCGCGTAAAAAATGCTGGAGCAATTATCATTGCGCGAAGCAATATTCCCGAATTTGCCATGGCCGGAGAAACAGATAACCCGCGTTTTGGCAGAAGCAATAACCCGCTCAATACATCACGGACCTGCGGCGGATCTTCTGGCGGAGAAGGCGTATTGGTCGCTTCCGGGAGTAGCGCAGTAGGTCTTGGCTCAGATGTCCTAGGTTCCTTGCGCATCCCTGGTTGTTTTTGTGGTGTCGTTGCTTTTAAACCAGCGTCCAACGCAGTTGATAAATGGGGAACTTGGCCGGTGATAGACGGCTACATGGACAGCTGGCTTTCACTCGGACCAATTACGCGTTCCGTGCGCGATGCCCGCTTGCTCTACAATGTGATTGCCGATAAGCCCACAGCTCCGCTTCAGTCGGTAAAGGCATTGCGCCTCATTTTGCCAACGCATTTTCCGATCAACACAAAGGTTTCTTGCATAGCAGCAGCACTCAGCGAATCAATAGCCGCTTTGCTTGATTCCGGGATGCAAGGCGAAGACTATCATTTTGATGACGTCGAGCGGTTTTTTACCAATCTGCAACCTCTGCTTGCACATGATTTCGAAAGTGATATTCGCAAACAGCTTAAAACGGAAAAAGGTAAGGATTTTTCGATTGTAAAGGAAGCTGTTCTTCAGATTTTGGGGAAACCCACGATTTATAGTGGTCTGTTCCAACTCCTTCTTGCTTGTCCAATCGTACGAACAAAACGCCCCGAGAAAATAGAACGTATTGTGGCTGATTTTGAAAATGGCCGGAGGCGTTATGCTCAGCTGCTCAAAGATGATGCCATTTTAGTGTTTCCAACCTTAGGACTGCTTGCTCCCGAGCATGGTAAGATGAACCGAGCTTCTCTTAAACCGGGTGTAAACAAAGACATGACTTCGGTTGCCTTTTGCAACGCCATGAACCTTCCTGCGATCACCGTGCCCGCACCCAAATTTCGCGATGAAGCTACCGGTCTAGTGCCAGGCATCATGCTTGCAACAGCACCAGGAAATGAATCCATTTTATTCGACGCAGCCAGCGTAGTTGAATCTGCGTTAGGCGAGTCCGAGAAATGAAGCTATTGGCACCAAGCGCATAGCCATAGGGATCCCGTGGCGCGAACAATGCAAGTACAGGTTTTGCTTTGCATTGGGGCGCATCCTTGCTGGCTTGTCGCCGTCAATCCGTTGCAGGTGACAGGAAGATCGTTTTCCGCGGGACAGGTTTCGGTGCACTCGGTGCAACTCGACCAAGCACTGCAGTTGCTGACTGTGCAGCTGTTGCTGCAGCTGCATGTGCGTGATCGTGTACCGTTTGTTCCGCAGGCTTGCTCTTCTGCAAAAACCTGTCCTGCGGTGCATACGCCTTCATTGACACATGAATCTTGTCCCCAGCTGCAGTCCTCGTTACATAGACGTTGAAGCACGCCACAGTTGCCGCACGCGCTGCTGGTTTCAAGACTTCCGGGACTGCAGCTGCCTTGATCGAGACATGTACCGTTGTTCTGCCAACTTCCCTCGGGACAGATTTGAGCTTGCGTACCGCACATTGCGCAATCAAGATTGCGACTCTGCCCTATAGTGCAACTGCAATCCTCGGGCGCATCACAGGCTTGCCAGGTGCCCGATACACAACGCTCTAAGCCTGGAGCGCAGCTTCCCTGACAAGCGCGCTGTGCATCTGAGCCAATGCTTTCATCGTTGTCATCACAATCGACTGATGATGCAAACCCATCACCATCGGAGTCGGTGACAGTAGCATCGCAGCTATCTCCATCGCAGCTACCGGCGTCATCGATCAGCAATAGTGAGCCATCAAAACTGGAACACTGCCACAGGCAGAGCATAAGAAGGCAAACATATCGACTAAGAAACATCGTTCGTTATGCAGTATGACTCAGCCGATATGCGCGGACAAGTTCTACTCGACGGTGACTGTTTTGGCGAGATTACGAGGCTGATCGACGTCTGTGCCTTTGGCATCGGCTACGAAATAGGAAAACAGTTGAAGAGGCAGCACGGTAAATAAGGGGCTTAGGGCACTTTGTACAGTTGTGACGCGAATCACCTCGTCGGCTATCGTATCAACTTCGGGTGTATCATCGAAGGTTATGGCGATGACTTTGCCGTCGCGTGCGCGTGCTTCTTGCAAGTTGGCCAAGGTTTTTTCGTAATGTTCATCTTTAGGAAGAACCACGACGACAGGCATCGCATCATCGATAAGCGCGATGGGGCCGTGTTTCATCTCGCCTGCGGAATAACCTTCAGCATGAATGTAGGAAATTTCTTTCAGCTTGAGTGCTCCTTCAAGAGCAATGGGAAAACTCAAACCTCGGCCCAAGAAGAGCACATCGCGTGCATGGCTATAGCTTTTTGCAAGCTCGGATAAAGGCTTTTCGATGTTTGCCAAGGTATCGCGCATCAGCTGTGGTACGCGAACGAGGTCTTCGATGAGCGCGGTGCTTTGCTCTTTACTTAACGTGCCTTTGATGCCGCCGAAGTAGATACTCAAGAGCAGCATGGCTGTGACCTGTGTGGTAAAGCATTTGGTCGAGGCCACGCCGATTTCCGGGCCGGCGTGCGTATAAAATGCTGCATCACTCATGCGGGGCAAAGCGCTGCCGAGCACGTTGCACACGCTAAGCACCTTCGCGCCTTTTGCCTTGGCTTGCTTAGCAGCCATCAAGGTATCAAGTGTTTCTCCAGATTGACTGATCGCTATCACCAAATCACCGGGGCAAATGACAGCATCACGTCCACGAAACTCACTTGCAAGCTCAATGGTTGTCGGAATCTTGGCAAAGCGTTCGATGTAGTCGCGACCCAGCAGCGCCGCATGGTAGCTCGTGCCGCAAGCCAGTAGATAGACTCGTTTGATCTGCGCTACCGCGTCGGCATCAAGTCCGATCTCCTTGCCTTCGATGCGTCCTTCGCTACGGTGCAAACGGCCTCGCAGAGTGTCTTCAACTGCACGTGGCTGCTCGTGGATCTCTTTAAGCATAAAATGCTTGAAACCGTCCTTTTCAGCCATGACCGCAGACCATTGAATGTGGTGCGTTTCACGTTCAATGCTTTTGCCTTGGCTATCCTCAATGTGGAGTTTGCCGGGCTCGAGCACCGCAAGATCTCCGTCTTCAAGCGGCAACACATCGCGTGTGTAGGGCAGCAAAGCAGGAATGTCCGAAGCGCACAACATCTCGCCGTTTTCGCCTTTCCCTACCACAAGCGGAGAGGCGTTTTTAGCAACCACAATCGTCTGCGGCTCTTTCAGGCAGATTACAGCCAAAGCGTAGGATCCACGCACTTGAGAGAGAGCTTGCTTGACGGCATCTTTCAGACTGTTCGTTCTTTTGCGCGCCAAGGCTATTAAGTGAGCCACGATTTCAGTGTCGGTATCGCTGCTCATCTTAATGCCTTGCTGCTCAAGGCTACCTCGCAACTCCAAGTGATTTTCAAAGATACCGTTGTGAACGACAGCGACGTCATCGACCACGTGCGGATGAGCATTTACTTCAGACGGCCGGCCATGCGTGGCCCATCGCGTATGTCCGATACCTGTGCTTCCTTGAATCGGTGATTCAGAAAGCAACTGCTCTAGATTACTTAACTTACCTACCGCGCGTCGCAAATGAATCTGCTCGCCGTTGAGCAACGCCAGGCCTGCCGAGTCATAGCCACGGTATTCCAAGCGCTTCAGTCCATCGATGAGAATCGAGGCGCAAGGTTTAGTCCCAACGTAAGCAACAATTCCGCACATAAGAAGTCCTTACTTTCCAGCAGCAGCAAAGCTTGCAATCTCTTTGCCGGAGCTATCTAAGACGGTAACTTTACCGAAGCGACGTAGATCCTGTGCGATATCCGCTGCTTTGCCAACTACGACGATGACACCGCGGTCTGGGGTAATATAGTGCTGTGCGGCTTGTTGCGCTTGCTCAACGCTAACGTCGCGGATTTTCCCGCGATAGCTATCCCAATAGTGATCGGGCAGTCCAAACAAACGAAGTTCTGAAACCAAGTCTGCGATACTTCCATAGGTCTCGAGCTGAAGAGGGAAGGAATCGCTAAGCAAGCGTTCTGCATTTTGCAGTTCATCATCGGGTACAGGCTCCGTTGTTATACGGTGCAGATGCTCGGCAAAGGCGTCCATGGCTTGGCCGGTGACTTCTGTGCGGACTGCGGCGCTAACTTTAAAGGGAGCAAGCCCTGCACGTTCATCAAAGCGGCTGTATGCGCCGTAAGTGAGCGAGCGTTTTTCCCGCAAGTCCATAAACAAACGCGCGGCAGCCGAGCCACCCAACACTTGGTTAGCGACAAGGAGCGGAATGTAATCTTGGTTGCTGCGCTCAATACTCAAGTTGCCCCAGTAAATTACGGACTGAACAGATTCTGGCCGATCTACAACGAAAACCTGCCTGTTTTGTCTTCTTTTCGGGTCAAAAGTTGCCATTTTTGGCAAGTCGCGTTTTTTCCAGTTCTTAAAGCTGGAGCTTGCCAACTTGGAAAAGCTCTCTTGATCAAGATCGCCTACGGCAACGAGGAAAGCGTTGTTGGGAAGCACATGCTCGCGGTGCCAACGAATCAAGTCCTCACGGGAAATTGTCTCAAGAGCTTGCTCGTTGGTATCGATATGCGCGTAGGGATGATCGCCATAGAGCGCTTTATAAAACTCGCGGCTTGCTAGGAAATAGGGATCGTTGCGGCTAAGTTCAAGTCGTGCATGTTCGCGCTTTTTAAGTTTTGTAAATTCGTTTGCGCGAAAGCCGGGTTGGCTGATGATTTCTCCAAGCAGAGACAAGACCTTTTCCAGGTCCTTGCTTAGCGCCGAGATACCAACGTAAAGCTGATCTGCATTGCTTCCGACGTGAAGTTCGGCTCCGAGAAACTCAATGGTCTCGGCAAGGGCGCTGCTACTAAGACGGCGCGTTCCCTCTTCAAGCATCGATGCGGTAAGGCTTGCTACGCCCGGTTTATCTTTTGGATCGGCGGCTTCACCTTCCCGGATTACCAGTTGCAGATGAACCATGGGCAAATCGTGCATTTCAACCACGTTAAGCTCCAAGCCATTGTCGAGCTTTTGTCGCTCTATCGCTGGAAACTTAAGTTCATCGGGGGCATCCGACTTGGGCGGAGCTTCTTTAGCTTTGTTTGTTTTGTAGTCAGTCGTCGCTAATGACTTTGTAGCATGATTGGATCTGCGTGGTGCAGTGGATGAACACGCGATTAGCAAGGCAGCAAGAAGGGCAATGTGAATAAGAAAAGTTTTCATGGTTAGTTAGCTCCTTTGCCTTTTGGCAACACATCAAGAACGGTGCGGTTGTTTTCGCTGAAGTACTTGCCTGCAACTTGCTTGATGTCATCAAGGCTTACTTCAAGATAGCGATCGAGTTCCTTTTTGAGCCCGTTGGCATCGCCGTAGTACATTTCATATCGACCAAACCGCATGGCGCGTGAAAGATTACTTTGCAATGCAAAGACAAAGTTTGCACGAATGCGGTTTTTCACTTTTTCAAGCTCACGTGCGCTGATGCCAGTTTTCGCGATTTTGTCGATGGTTTGATAGATGACTTTGCGTGCATCCTCGGCCTTTTTGCCTGTTTGGACGATGCCCCATGCTGAAAACAAATCAGGACCACGACGCTTGTCGGTGGAAATCGAAATTTCTTGCAGAAGCTCCTGTTTTTTGACGAGCTCTTGATACATACGCGATGAAGCGCCGTCACCAAGGACCATCGCTAGAAGATCAAGCGCGTAGTGATCTTTTTGTTGCGATGGCGGAATGTGATAGGCGATATGAAAGGCTGCAAGCTCAGCGTTTGCATCGTAGATCGTTTCATGACGCGGTTGATCTTGTTTGGGCGGAGGCGGGTTGGAAAAAGCTTTTGTGCTGCGAGAAGGAATGCTTCCGAAATACTTATCCGCAAGTGCAATGGCTTCTTTGGGTTCAAACTTACCCGAGATGGCGAGCACGGCATTGTTTGGCGCATAGTAAGTGTTAAAGAAATCTTGAACAGCGCTTAGCGGTGCTTTTTGCAAATCGGTCATATCCCCGATGGTGGAGTGTGCGTAGGGAAAGTACTCTCCATACGCAAGCTCGTTGATGCGCAGCATCGATGGGCCATAGGGTTGGTTGTCGACGGATTGCCGTCTTTCTTCCATGACCGTTTGCCGTTGGTTTTCAAAATTTTCTTTGGTGATGGCCAGCGAACGCATACGGTCTGCTTCGAGCCACAAACCAAAAGCAAGTTCATTGCTGGGCAAGGTTTCAAAGTAGTTCGTTCGATCGGAATTGGTCGTGCCGTTCATTTTCCCGCCGCGGTGCTCTACCCATTGAATGTGCTCGCCTTTGCCAACGTTGGCTGATCCTTGAAACATCATGTGTTCAAAAAGGTGCGCGAAGCCTGTGCGCCCCTTTTCTTCGTTGCGCGATCCGACATCGTAATAAACGACAATTCCAACCGTCGGTACGGTCTCGTCGGGAATAAGCACCAAGCGCAAGCCATTTTTAAGTGTATGGCGGACGATGGAGATCTGCGATAGGGCCGATGGTTTGTCCTCGGGACTGCTTGTTTCTTTGGCTTGGGCTGAAAAGCTGCTCGAGAATACAAGCAGTGAAATGATAACAACGATACGAAAAGCGTTCATGCCACATCCTTTAGTGTAAGAATCACCACGTCGATACCACGATGAGCGCCCCCTGGCCAAGATGTAGGAGCAGGCAAAGTTATGCTGGTTTTTGATACATTGCTGTAATCAGTGGCGAATCACGGGAAAAGCGATTTTTTGTTGTAGCTATTTGCTCTATGGAGCTGTGGTAAATCATGATCGGCTATCTCTTTTAGCGTGGTAAACTAAGGCTGCGCACATAGGATCGTCACCTAAAGACTCCTGGTTTGTTTGATCGCTTTGCGCTAAACATATCACTATGCCTGCGGCAGTTTTAACGATTGGTACAGAAGTCACGCGTGGCGAGTTGCTCAATACCAACTCGGCCTGGCTTTCTGAGGCGTTGTGCGAGATGGGCTTTAGCGTTGTTGAACATGTTTCGGTTGAAGATGACCCGGCGCAGATCATTGGTGCTGTGCGGCGACTGGCAAGTTACTGCGATCTGGTAGTGTGCACAGGTGGTTTGGGCCCCACCAGCGATGATCTAAGTGCGCAAGCAGTAGCCGAAGCTGCAGGTTTAATTCTTGAGCTGCACCAACCCTCATTGGAGCGCATTGATGCACGCTTGAAATCCAGAGGGCGTGAGCTTTTGGAAATTCAAAAAAAGCAGGCTTACTTGCCCCGGGGTTGTGAAGTCTTGCAAAACGACGAGGGCACGGCCCCTGGCTTTTGTGTATCGCTTGCTTCTTCTAAAGTATGTTGCTTGCCTGGGGTTCCGCGCGAGATGAAGGCTATGTTTGATAGCTACCTTCGGCCCGGTCTGGCTGAATTGATTCATAGCGGTTTGTATCAGCTTCGTTTCAACACCTATGGCAGGCCCGAAGCTGAGCTAGCCATGATGTTGCAAGAGCTTGAACAAAGTGAAAAGCAGATCACTTTTGGTTACCGGGCGCATATACCGGTGGTCGAAGTTAAGTTGCTTGCCAAAGCACAAACTGCAGCAGAGGCAAAAGAGTTAGCCACGGTGGCTGCTGAAAAAGTCAAAGCAAAGCTAGGCTCTCTTGTGTTTTCCGAGCGGGGGGAAAGCTATGCGGCCTATGTTGGTCAGCTTTTGCGTCAAGAGAAACGGCGGCTGGCTGTGGCCGAATCCTGCACGGGCGGCATGATAGCGTCGATGCTCACTGACGTTGCGGGTAGCTCAGAATACTTTTTGTTTGGAGGCGTAACTTATTCCAATGCTGCCAAGGCCCAAGTGTTAGGGGTAAGCGAAGATTTACTGAGCAAGCACGGTGCTGTGAGCACGCAAGTTGCCCGGGCGATGGCCGAAGGCGCAATGCGAGTAGCTGGCGCAGATATGGCTGTATCCACAACGGGTATTGCAGGACCAGGCGGAGGCAGCGAAGAGAAACCTGTCGGCATGGTCTGTTTCGGTTTAGCTGATCGGAATGGTACGGTTTACAGCGACACAAAGTATTTCAGTGGATCGCGCGATCGGATACGGACTCTTGCATCGTATTATGCGCTTTTTATGATCGCAGATAGACTACGAAGCAAAGCAGCAAAATAACAGCAAAACCATGCGAAACTCTGCACACAAGCACACGATACGTTGGTGCATTTTGCCTGTGCTACTAGCGTTGTGCTTAGCGGCATGTACAGATGGGCTTGATAAACCTAAAGCACCGAATCGCAAAGCAGTCGTTAACGCTTATCGAATGCCAGATGCTCCTTTGACAGCTGATAATGCTCAGGCCGTTGAAGACGGTATAGAGGAGCGTCTTGGTGCCCTAGCTTTTCTTTGTGGTGAAGCTATCCAAACACCCAACTGCGATATCCACGTCTCCTCGCTTTCTGTATGTACTGGCCTTGATGTGCTTGCGGAGTTGTTGGATCTGCTTGCAAATGACGGGCAAATCGAAAGTTCCGGCGATAAGGCGGATAATCTTAGCCAGTATATCGAGGGCGATGGCTATGCTCAGGTCACGAAAATCTGCGGAGGTCCAGGTGAAGAAGCCCATCCATTGGATAGCAATGGTGCAGCCGAGCTTACTTTTACCTTCAGTGAACTGGGCATCGATCCAACGCTGTGGGGCGTATTCGATCAGTGCATGTCCAATCGCGACGGAGTCGTTCGAGAGTTTGATGCAGACTTAAGTTTGATCTTTCCTGAGATATTAGCCTTTGCTGATTTGAATAGCGACGATGCCATCGTGGTGTATTCAGGTCGCTCCACGATGGATGGCGAAACGAGAACACTTGAAGTTGATTTTGAATCAAGCACAAGCCGCTGCGAGTTGGTGGTTCGTATTCCACTATCAGATGGCAGCAGCCTGCTTTATTTTACGCGAGCCGGTGCAGTGGGCATTCGTGCAGAAAACGGTGAGTGGGCATGTGACTTTCAACAAAATAGTTGTGTGAGTGAAACTGACGGTGAGCTCAGGTGGTAGTGCGCAGCATTGTCGTGGTGGCAGGCATCGCTCTATGCAGCCTCCGTGCTACACCATCCAGTGCCTATCATGATGAAAAACAATCTGTGGTCACTGATACAGCGCATCAACTCGATCGCCATGAATCTCGTTTAGGCATTTGGCGCTATGACTACGGTTTTGCGCCTTGGCTGCAGCTAGGCACTTATCACTTCCTTTGGCTTCTGCGTGTACCGAATCTTCAGGCAAAGCTAAACCTGTATCAAGATAAAGACTGGACCATTGCATTGAGTACGGGCTTTGCCTGGGTGAACTTAGGAAATTTTAAAAGCTTTGATAAAAATTCAAATGCACGCATTACCAGCTTGCCATTTCAAGCGGCTGTCAGTTATCGATTCAATCGCCGCTTCGAGCTGTCTGTGATGCCAAGCTATACATACACGGTGCTGAAAGGCGATTACGAGGCAGATGAGTTCGAGGGCCTAGCGGCGGTAAGCAATCTGCAATGGGTCGCTGTTTTACAGTGGCGATTCAGTCGTGTGTTTGCTTTGATGCTTCATGCGCGCTGGCTTGTTTTTCAAGGGGCTGCGGCCAATGTTTCATCCACGGTAAGCCTGGATGACTTTACTACTGCACGGGTGCATGCCGCGGTTAAAACAGATGCCTTGGATTTCAAAGCCTACTCGCTCGTACCCAGCATGCTGTTTTCCTGGAGCAGTTTTAACCTTCGCGTGGGGCTAGGGTACGGAAACTACAATGTACCCCTATTCAATTTTGTGTTGCCAACCAAAAGCATCATTCCCGAACTAGATGTTTTTTGGCGATTTTAGGCGAAAAAGAAACCTTTTTGAAAAAGGGTTAAATCTTCATTGCATTTGCCAGTTCGGTGAACTTGGACAATAATATACACTAAGAAAGTTGGGCTTATGCGTTGGTCGACATCCTTAGTTTTTTCCGTGTTTGTTGCTGGTTTTTTCCTTGCTTCCTGTGGCGGCAGCATTGAAGGCGGAAGCTCTGATGATGCGGGCTCTGATGGTTCAGATACGGGACTGGATGGTACAACCCAGGGCGACGGTGCAGTGGCGGATGCAAGTTCTTGCGTTCCTGACTGTGAGGGTAAAACGTGTGGTGCTTCCGATGGTTGTCCTGGTGGTTCTTGCCAAGAAGGTAGTGGTTGCACCGGGAGCTGTCAGCCCACGTGTACAGGTGTGACGTGTGGCCAGCAAAACAGTTGCGGCACCGGTATATGCGAAACAGGAAGCGGTTGTACTCCGGTTTGTACGCCAACCTGTAACGCTCCATTATGCGGCCAAAGCAATGGTTGCGGAGGCACCTGCGCCAACACCGCTGACACTTGCGTAGGTGTGCGTTGCGGCAAAACTAACGCTTGCGGCACAGTGTGTAGTGGCAGCACACGAGTTGACAAAGGCTCTACGGATCGATGTGATGCAGGCGATTGCGGTTGCAGCAGCAATTCGATCAGTTTCCACAATAGTTGGACTTGTACTGGTGGTGGAAAATGCAGGATTGGCGGGGCTACTATCGATCCTGATTTTAGTTGCCTGGTCGTTGAGCTCAATGAATCACTTTCCAATGGTGGCAAGTCCTATTATTGCAACACGTCAAATCCGCTACCGCCCGCAGAAGCAAACTTTACGAACCTATGTCGCAATGCTTGTCCAGGTTATCCGGGGAGCATCGATTGCGAATGCAATTAGCATGAAGATTGAGAAGGACAGGGTAAGCTTACTTAGTCGATGAGAATGCCGTAGTTGATGCACTCATCGAGTTCGCTGCTGCTCGTGACCGAAAGTGTGATCTGGCCATCGGTTTTGAATAGGTCTTCTTTACAGGCCAAGCGTGCTTCAATTAAAAGAGAGTCGTTTTCGGGGCTGGGCAGCACTTGGCATCCACCGTCTTCAGTGCTTTCGCTTGAGCCTTTGCATGTTGTCCTTGAGGGGTTTCCGGACTCGCAGCTAAAGTTTGAAAGCTCTAGCTTTTCAACCTGAGCAGCATCGATTCCCTTGAGTTGAACACGCAGCTTTTTGCCACCATAAACTTCAGAAACACCGTTTGAAAAGGAGACCCGCAAGACATCAGTATCGTTGGCGCCGTTCAGGATGCTAAAAGATGAGGTTTTGCCGACTCCAGGATAAGGTCCTTGTACTTCTTTGATGGTTGAAACTTCGGCCTCAAGAGCATCGCAGGTATTACCACAGCGATAAGGTGCGGAGTCTTGAGGATTCTTGAAAACTTCAACATAGCGAAGCGCAAGGTCGTTTCCTTCAATAGTCTCGTACGTAAATCTTACAAATCCATATGCTACAATTGAAGGCATTGGGAGGCCTCGGGGTGTGTCTAAATAGATATCCAAGGTTTTAAAATGGCCTCTAGCGAATAGGCCAGAATCGTCCTTCAAGCTGTAATATTCTGTCGTGTTATAATAAGGGTTAGAGTGTTCGCCGTGATTAACTAAGTGCTGCTCTTCGAGACGATCACTGAGTGCGCCATACCAGTAAGGGTTGAAGGATAGAAGTTCTTCTTTAACAATGTCCTGCACGTCCGGATCGCAAAAGCCAATGCCAGGAATCGAGGGCTCGTAGGCTTGATTTTGGCCGTCAACACTGGCGGTATCCACAGTGCACGCAGAGAGAAGCGTGCATAAGGTCCAAGTTAAATATGGAGAGTTTTCTTTTAACTGACTGCTGAAATGCATGGTCTGATGTCCTGGTTTTGCCTATATGTAAGCAATATCCGTACCGCTTTGTTTTTCGTGACATCCCTCAAATTTATTAGCTAATTTGGCTTAGCAAGTGGGGGAAATTTTCCCGGCTGGGGTCAGCTGTGCTCCTATAGCGCACTTGTTGCCAAGTCACAGCTAATTATGCTAGACGTGTGTTCAGTTGTTGAGTGCTGGGTAAAAACGCACTAACTAATGAAGCAATTTTGGAGTAACCCGAGTTTTGGACAAGAAATGCAAATATAGCGCAGGATATGGTCTTTTTTGCAAGGCAGACCGACGCAGAACTACCCTCTTGGGTAATTCAAGAAGGTCTAACGCCGCAAAAAAGGCCAAAAACAAGCTAGACTTGTATTTCTTGTCCAACACTCAGGTTTGTTAGGGGGAAACGATGGCCGGTAACGCAAGCAATGATAGCAGCAAAAGCAAGGCGCTAGAACTCGCGCTGGGTACCATTGAAAAGCAGTATGGCAAAGGTGCCATCATGCGGCTTGGCGATGGCGACGCTGTGGTGGATTTACCGGTAATCTCGACGGGATCTATCTCGCTTGACCTCGGGCTCGGCGTGGGTGGCTATCCGCAAGGTCGAATAATTGAAATTTACGGGCCTGAATCAAGTGGTAAGACCACATTAACCTTGCACGCGATTGCTGAATGCCAAAAGAACGGCGGCGTTGCAGCCTTTATTGATGCCGAGCATGCCCTTGATGTGGGCTATGCAAAGAAGCTTGGTGTGGATACTGAGGCTCTACTCGTCTCACAGCCAGATTTTGGTGAACAGGCTTTGGAAATCGCCGATCTACTTGTGCGTTCCGGTGCCGTTGATTTGATCGTCGTCGATTCGGTTGCTGCGTTGGTTCCCAAAGCTGAAATCGAAGGCGAAATGGGTGACACGCACGTTGGGTTGCAAGCGCGTCTGATGTCACAAGCCTTGCGCAAACTCACTGCGACAGTGCACCGTTCGAATACAACTCTATTTTTCACCAACCAGATCCGCATGAAAATTGGCGTGATGTTTGGCTCACCTGAGACAACCTCGGGTGGCAATGCGCTCAAGTTTTATGCTTCGGTACGTTTGGACGTGCGCCGTATTGGCACGATAAAGGCAGGCGAGCAGGCCATAGGCAACCGTACACGCGTCAAAGTCGTGAAAAACAAAGTGGCGCCACCCTTTCAGGTCTGTGAGTTTGACATCATGTTTGGCAAAGGCATTAGCCGCAGCGGTGATGTGCTCGATCTGGCTGTCGAAGATCGCATCGTGGATAAGTCAGGCGCTTGGTACAGCTACAACGGCGATCGCATTGGTCAGGGACGAGACAATGTGAAAAACTTCCTTGAGGAAAACCCGAAGATCTTGGTGGCAATTGAGAGTCAGTTGCTTGAAAAACGTGGCCTAAAACGAGCTGTAAAGAAAGCCGACGATGCAGAAGCTGGACGAGCTAGCGACGCTAAAGCCCCTGCTCAAACCAATGCATCCAAGAGCAAAGCGGCCCGTCCACGAGCGACTAACTAATAAAAAAATCAGTAATTACAACGACTCGCAATTCTTAATCGTGCGAAGTCTTACTTTTAAGGTATAATCATCCAACGCGAGCGCACACACGCGCTCACAATGTAGAAGCTAGGTGCATCAATGGGTACAGCGGCAAGAAACTCAAGTTTTAAGGTTGGTGACAAAGCAGTCCATCCCGCACATGGTGTGGGTGAGGTCACGAGCATCGAGATTCGTGAGATTGCAGGTCACAAGAAGAATTTCTATATCATGAAAATCTTCGAAAATGGCATGAAAGTCATGGTGCCGACCGATGGTGCTCAGCGTGCTGGACTGCGTGCGATTATTTCGCGCAAAGATGCCGGCAAGGTGCTTGACGTTTTGAAGTCCGACGACATTGCTGTGGAAGCACAGCCATGGAACCGTAGGCATCGTGAATATATGGAAATGCTCACAAGTGGATCCCCCTTCAAGGTGGCTTGTGTGCTTCGTGATATCTTGCGCATCAAAACAAGCAAAGAGCTTTCTTTTGGTGAGCGTCGTATTTTGGATCAGGCCAAGGGCTTGCTCGTACGTGAGCTAGCCATTGCACGTCGTTGCTCGGAAGCCAAAGTCGAATCAGATATTCAAAGCATTTTTTGTGACTGATCACATCAGCGCTTAAATTGTCCGATTCACAGACATCGCAGGCGGAGGTTGTGTTGGAAGCCGTTAGTTTTCGGTATTCCAATGCAGCTGAGCTTGCGTTATCGGATATCAGTCTAAGGCTTCGAGCTGGTGAGTTGCTTGGCGTGCTGGGTCCTAATGGTTCCGGAAAAAGTACGCTGCTTGGGTTGTGCTCGGGGCAACTCAAGGTTGCGTCTGGAAACATCCGGATTGGCTCAAAATTAAGCACCGAGTTTTCTCGCATTGAACTTGCGCGCTCAGTGGCCGTCGTGGAGGCCAAAGAGAGCATTGCCTTTGGTTTTCGTGTCATTGAGGTCGTGGCCATGGGCCGCGCGCCGCATTTGGGCCTACTTTCTTTGGAGAGACCGAGCGACAGAGCTGTGGTCCATCAAGCTATGCAAGAGTGCGATTTGCTGCATCTTCAAGACAGGGCGGTAAGCACACTAAGCGCTGGCGAGCAGAAGCGCGTCTCAATTGCGAGAGCCTTAACGCAGCAAACGCAGGTGCTCTTGCTTGATGAGCCAACGGCATTCTTGGATGTTCATCATCAGATTGCCTTACTGGATCTACTGCGCCGCCGTATTGAACAAAAGAAACTTGCTGCGTTGGTTGTTTTGCATGATTTAAATCTAGCTGCACAGTATTGCGACCGACTTTTGTTGCTGCGTCGAGGAAAGCAAGTCGCACAAGGCGCCGTTGAAGAAGTGATGACTTATCGTAGGATCAGGGACACGTTTGACTGCGAAGTTTATGTCGGATTCAATGAGATCAATCAAAAACGCTATTTTGTACCCATGCGTAGCGAGTCAGCTGTTGACCTGGGCGAGAATTTCGGCGGTGCTCACGCCGATCGCATCCGCCAGGCGCCTTAGCGTTTCAAGTGACGGTGTATGTCTTCCAGCTTCAACACGTGCAATGTTTGGGCGATGAATACCGCTACGTCTTGCGACTTCTGCTTGGGTCAGCCCTTTTTGCAGGCGAAGAGCCTTAAGACGTGGTCCTAGTTCTGCGTTATTCAATGCGAAGCTTGGATCGTCATCTATCGATTGAGGCGTGCTCTGTGCATTTTTGCTTTTGAAAATATGCTCAGCAATGAGTTCAAGGGTTTTCCCGTTATTGAAACTTAACACGGCAAATCGTGCATCGTCACTTAGGGTGATGGCTTGCACTTCGCTTTCATCGTCTTCGGCAGACAGCGGACGGCTCAGAACCCATGCACGTGCTTGCCCGTCAATAGCGAGTAGATCTTTTCCGTTGGGACAAACGGTTAGGTACTCAAACCGCCGTTCCCTGTCTTTATCGATACGTCGTTCAACGCGAAATGCCATCTCGCTTACTGGATGCGTGTAGTTAACCACTAGCCCTTCACACATTTCGTTGAGTAGATCCGGTTCACCGCCCAGTTTCTGGTTAAGGCTTACCATGACGGCAACGAGTAGCCCTTTACTTTTAGCAAGCCCGACAGCGACGAGCAGTTCGTCCTCATCATAAAATGAGCTATCACCATCAATGACGAGGCCGTCGGCATCCGCTAAATGCTCAGCAAGTTGTGCTGGTTTGCAAGTCTCGATCTCAAAGGAGCATTCCGCCCCTGCTGCACGCCACGCTTGTTCAAAGGAAGAACGATCGGTCGCCAGAAGGACCCTTGGAAGCATACTTGATACAATAACCTACTACGAGGATCATTTCCACGCTTTGTGTAGGGTAATTTACGATGCCTTTGATGTTTTGCGGCGAGCTCGGGCAAAATGGCGACTAAGTTCCTGTTTTGCGATGGCCAGCGCAAGCAGGATTAGTGTCAATAATAACGCCTTTTCAAGCCAATCTTGATAGCTAAGGACAGGCTTAAAGAGCCTTGCGCCCTTACCAAAGGCAAAACTCAGATGAAGCCAATACACGAGCAATGAGCTTTTCCCAAAACGACGAAGTACAAAGGTAGTCTTAGGTAGGAAAAGGTCGGCTAAATACAAAAAGCCGCCAAGAGCAAGAGCCCATGCAAGACGATGCAGTGCTCGAATCACTTCGATCAGGTTCGGAGCGACCTGTAGAAGGTTGTAAATAAAGCGTCGATCTTCCGAGATAACATAGGCAAGAAATAGACCAGCTATACACGCAAGGCTCATGGCTTTGGTTTTAGGGTTGCGCCACCAGTTACCTAGAACCAGTCCAAGTAAGACGTAGGCAAACCAAGGCGATATCGGAAACATAGCAAGACTTGCATGCTGATTTTGCTCCGACCAGTGTCCCAGATAAGCAGCGATCGGTTCGGGGAGGAAACCAGGCAATACATTGTTCGAAAAAGGCGCGATCAGTAAAAGAAGCGAGGCGATACCAAGACTGAGGGTAATCGAAGATCGAAGTTGATGGACCGATCCAATCAGGATTAAGCTGAGCCCGATAGTTTGCAAAATATCAACACGGAGCAAAGGATAAAGTCGGTGTGGATAAAAGGCGTAAAGCCGGGCGTAGCCGTGAAAGAAAAAGAATATTGCGAAACCCAGGTATAAAAAAATCTGCTTGGATGACTTGCTTTTTTTCGATAGCCCAGTGAGCGCTAGAGCAAAGGCAAGTAAAATGGGCAGATAGAACTTCCAGGTGCGTGGCCGCGATGCGATAGACACATCAATGAACCACATCTGAAAACGAAGTAGATAGCCAAGAAGAAGAATAAAAGCCCCGCGCTTTACGAGTGCACCATGCACACTAAACGGTTGCTTCGGAGCACTTGCTTCCGAGGAAAAACGCAGTTGGATGGAGACTCCAACGATCAGCAAAAAAAGTGGAGCGGCGAGCCCGCCCAGTGCAAGCAAGTTCGCCCAAACGAAACCTTGCTGAAGTTCTGGCTCGAGCCACCCGGAGGCCGTGTGCCAACACACCATCACAAGTACGGCAAGGCCGCGCAGGCTATCCACGTAGTCTTGACGGGGCTTATCGGCCGCTCGACTTTTCATGGTCTGCTGCCATACGTTTTTGGCTGAGGATAGGGTTTGCATGGACAAGCTACTGCTGCGTATACAGGGATACTCTGGGCTGTTCCAGGACAGCCTTCGGTGCAAAGTGAAGCGATATTTTCCCGATGGCTATGCCACTTTTTCTGTAAGAAGCCACGTGATCTTGCGGTAAAAACTTCCTTACTATCAAAAAAATCTCTCCTCACTGGCTCGACTCGGTCTTCAGGCGGCTGTTCCTAAAAAACAACCGTGGGTTCAGGCCGCTTTCTAAGCTATTGTATTTGGGTGGACAACAATGCTTCGAAAAGTGAGCTGGCCGAGTTGGTGGATATCGCTCGAGCGGTAACTCAAGAAAAAGACATTGATCGGCTTTTGGATATCATTCTGCAGAAATGCCGTCATATCACCAACGCAGATGCCGGAAGCATCTATGTTGTCGAGCACGTGCCTGGCGAGGAGCCGCGCCTTCATTTTAAGTTGTCTCAGAATGATAGCTGTGATTTCAAAAGCAGCGAATTTACCTTACCTATTTCCAACGCATCGGTGGCTGGTGCTGTTGTGTTGAGTAAACGGCCCGTCAACATCGATGATGTGTACGATCTTGAAAAAGGCACCCCTTATACTTTCGATAAAAGTTTTGATGATCGACTTGGTTACCGGACCTGTTCGATGCTTGCGGTCCCTCTGGTCTCGGCAAAACGTGAAGTCTTGGGTGTTGTCCAGCTTATTAACAAGAAAAAGAGCAAGGAAGTAAAACTCGATTCAGACAGTGCCGTTGAAAAGCATGTGGTTCCTTTTGACAATCACAGTGAACAGGTCCTTACGACCTTGGCTGCGCAAGCTGGAATTGCTCTTGAGAACGCTCTTTTGTATTCGGACATCCAAAATCTTTTTGAAGGTTTTGTGCGAGCAAGCGTGCAAGCGATCGAGCAACGTGATCCGACCACCAGCGGACATTCGTTGAGAGTCAGTGTGCTTGCTTGTGAACTAGCAAGTAAAGTCGATCATGTTTCTGATGGTCGTTTTGCTGATCTCAAATTCAGCGAAAAACAGATGCAGGAATTGGAGTATGCTTCGTTGCTCCATGATTTCGGCAAAATAGGCGTGCGTGAGCAGGTCTTGCTAAAAGCAAAGAAACTTCACGACCATGAGCTTTGTCTTGTACAAACCCGCATCGATGCGTTGTTTCATCAGACTCGGGCCGATTTTTTGGAGCAAAAACTTACCTTGATTGAGAATAGCGCGTCCGCAACTGAGCTTGCTGCAGTTGAAAATAACTACGCTGCGCAGTGTGCTCTGCTCCGAGAAGCAAGAGAGTTCATTGAAAGAGCTAACGAACCGACGGTTCTTCGGCAGGGAGATTTTTCCCGCATACAAGGTCTTGCAAATATTGAACTTCGCGATTTTAAACAGTTGCGCGTGCCACTTCTCAACGAAGAGCACATCCGAGCCTTGCAAGTCACAAAAGGTTCACTCGCCTCGGATGAGCTCGAGGAAATACGCAAGCATGTAGTGCATACTTTTCAATTTTTATCACGCATTCCCTGGGGAAAAACCTTTCAGAACATTCCTGAGATCGCAGCAGCGCATCACGAACGGCTTGATGGCTCTGGTTATCCTTATGGTCTTGGTGATAGCGAGATCCCCGCGCAATCTAAAATCATGACGGTAGCTGATATTTACGATGCGCTTACAGCGGCCGATCGACCTTACAAAAAATCACTTCCGCATGAGCGAGCGATGGATATTCTATTTTCTGAAGCTTCATCGGGTCATATTGATGCAGATTTGGTACGTATTTTCCACGAAGCACAGGTTGTCCGAGTACTACAAGCCGTTTCGTAAATACTTCCAGAAAAGGCAGCTGATCACTGCGAAGAGTTTGTTTGGTTGACAGGGCTAGGGTGGCTTGATACTGGATCGCAGCGTCTGGACTGAGGGTGAGCCATGTTTAAGTCGATCTGTATATTCTCCGGGGCCGCAAACCGTAAGCTGGCCGGGCAGATTGCCGACTACCTTCAAGTGCCTGTGGGCCGTGCTGCTCTGTCTCGCTTCTCCGACGGAGAAGTCTTCACGGAGATTCAAGAAAACGTTCGTGGCGTGGACGTCTACGTGGTGCAGCCTACGTGTGCTCCGGTCAATGACAATTTAATGGAGCTGCTGGTGATGATCGATGCGCTAAAGCGTGCATCAGCTGGCTCGATTACAGCTGTCGTTCCTTACTACGGATATGCTCGACAGGACCGAAAGGTCGCTCCTCGAACCCCCATCACAGCAAAGCTTGTGGCCGATTTGATGACCACAGCCGGAGCAAATCGCGTGGTGAGCATGGATTTGCATGCGGGTCAGATACAGGGCTTTTTCAATATTCCTTTTGATCACTTGTATTCCTTGCCGGTTTTTCTCGAATACTTACGACCCAAATTTGGCAATACTCCCGTGTTTGTGTCTCCGGATGCAGGTGGTGTGGAGCGTACTCGCGCTTATGCCAAGCGCGTGGGAGCGGACTTAGCCATTATTGATAAAAGGCGTGAACGCGCGAACGTAAGCGAGGTCATGAACATCGTGGGTGATATTAAGGCTCGCGAATGCGTGATCTTGGATGACATGATTGATACGGCCGGCACGCTTACCCATGCGGCGGCAGCGCTTATGGAAAAAGGAGCGAAAAAAGTTTATGCTGCAGCGACTCATGCGGTGCTTTCTGGGCCTGCAATTGAGCGCATTGCGGCCTCTTCACTGCAAGAAGTTGTGGTCACCGACACCATTCCCCTCAGCCCGGAAGCGGAGGCGACGGGGAAATTCAAGGTTCTTTCTGTTGCAGGTTTGCTCGGAGAGGCTATAAAGCGCATTCACAACGGCGACTCGGTGAGTTCGTTGTTTGTTTAGGAAAAAAAGAGAGGAATATCATGGATAAATTTACGTTGCAGGCTGAGGTCCGCGAAGGGCGCGGAAAGGGGCCGGCACGTAGGCTTCGTGCAGCTGGGATGATTCCTGGCGTGTTTTACGGAGCTAAATTCGAGCCCCAAAGATTAGCAGTATCCCCTAAGTCGCTAAGCAAGTTCTTAGCAGTGAACATGGCCGTAACTCAGTGATTGAGTTGCAGATCGACGGGAAAGCTCAGTTGAGTATGGTTCGCGATCTTCAAATCGATCCTGTTCGCAGGGATCTCATTCACGCTGATTTTTATCGAATCTATGAAGATCAGCCCATTAAAACAACCGTTCCCTTCCGTATCACGGGGCGTGCAGCGGGCGTTGTCATGGGCGGTGAGTTGCATGTTGTGTTTCATGAACTTCCAATTCGAGCGCTTCCCGGTGTGATTCCCACAAAAATCGAAGTGGACGTAACACCTATGGAATTGCATGATATTTTCCATGTAAGCGACCTCAAGTTACCTGAAGGTGTCGAGGTTACTTTGCCAGCCGCTCAAACACTGGTGCATGTCCAAGCTGAGCGTAATCGCGGTGAGGCTGCTGATGCAGCAGGCGCTGAAACGCCTGAGGCAGCGAAAGACGGTGGCGAAGCAGCTTCAGCTAAGGCTGAAGCTTAGCGAGTAGAGAGCTTTTGTGAAGCTTATCGTTGGACTTGGCAATCCTGGTTCTAAATACGCGACGCATCGCCATAATATTGGATTTATGGTGTTAGCAACGCTGCTGAGCAGGTTAGGAGCGGGCCCCTTGAAAGACAAATTCAAGGGGCTCTTTGCTAAAGGAAGCTTCAAGGGACAAGATTTTGTATTGCTTGCGCCTCAGACCTTTATGAATTTGAGTGGCGAGTCCGTCCAACAAGCTCAGACCTTTTTCAAGGTCGAGCCGGCTGATGTACTTATCGTTCACGATGAGCTTGATTTGCCTTTCGGGAGCCTTCGCCTAAAAAAGGGTGGAGGTACTGCGGGGCACAATGGCCTGCGTTCGATTGTAAATCACGGTGGACACGACTTTGGACGCCTTCGTTTCGGCATTGGCCGGCCTCCAGGCATTAAAGTAGAAAATTACGTTCTTAGTAGTTTTTCAAGCGAGGAGCGCGCCGAGCTGCCCGAACTGCTCGAAAAAGCAGCGGAAATGAGTGAGAGCTTTCTTTCCGATGGTCTTGATTTCAGTATGAATCGCCATAATAGCCGTAATTCATAAGCTAATTTGCGATCCAATCTGTGGTAAGTTGAATCGATCGGGAGTCCGGCCAATTCTGCCTTTTCCGAGTGATGAAATCTACTCAATCTTAAGGTGCATCCTGCCCAAAGTCGTGGTATGACTCCGCCTCCTTTCGTTAGGGTTGGGTGCTATCGCGCTCGGCTGAACTAGCGACCGACCGAGGTTAATAAAACATGTCCGTTACGTCTCAAAAAGCAAACAAAGCTCGCGAATACGAAACAATCTTCGCTGTTGATCCCACCGTTGACCAAGCTGAAGTGGAGAAAATTACTTCACGTGTGGCGGATGTGATTAGCAAGCTTGATGGAAAACTCGCTGCTATCGACAACTGGGGTAGGCGTAAGCTTGCTTACCGGACCGATAAAAAGAACCGTGGCTACTACATGTACTTGCGTTACTACGGACAAGGTGGCTTGGTAGCGGAAATCGAACGTAATCTGCGTATGCAGGATACAGTATTTCGTTTTCAGACCAATCTGTTGGCTGACGAAGTTGATTTATCAGCTGCCGTAATCGACGAGGAGAAAATCCAGTTTCGTCGTGTTGAAATCGAAGACAATGTTGTTGAGCAAAGCATTGAGCAGCGTCTCGGCTTAGTTCAAAGGCCACGTCCGTCTGCTGCGTTAAGTCCATCGGATGATGTCAGTGAATCGGATGATGACTTTGAAGAAGACAGCGTCGATAGTGATGCTGATTCTTCTGATGATAGCGGGCTCAACTAAAGGAATTTGAAAGAGGGCAACAATCATGGCTGTGAATGTGCAAGTTATTTTGCGAGAAGATGTGCCAAAACTAGGCAAGACCGGCGAGATTGTTCGCGTGCGACGCGGTTTCGCGCGGAACTACCTCGTGCCGCAAGCGCTTGGTGTGCTTGCAACGCGTGGAAACGTTAGGCAAGTTGAGCACGAGAAAGTCTCGGCCTTAGCTCGTGCAAGTAAGCTCCGCAAGGATGCTGAAACGCGTCGAACGGAGATTGAAGGTCTTTCCATCGAAGTGTCCAAGCAGGCGGGCGAAGAAGGTAAACTTTTTGGCTCTGTTACAACCAAGGAGATTGCTGAGTTGCTTGAGACCCATGGTCAAAAGGTAGATCGTCGCACAATTTTGTTGGACTCTCCGATTCGTGAGCTTGGTGATCATGAGATCAAAATCAAGCTTGCACCCGATGTGCTTGCCAACTTCAAAATACGTGTTGTAGAGCAACGCGCTCAGTAGTTTTTGGGAATGGCGCTTGAGTCGTATTCCCGTTCTTCGAATGTAACTCGCAGCAATATTAGCGGGCGAGTTCCTCCGCACTCTGTTGAAGCAGAGCGTTCAGTGCTCGGTGGCATCTTGCTCGAAAACAGCGTGATGCATACCGTTGTCGAGCACATTTCCGGTGAGGATTTTTATAGCGAAGCGCATGTTCAAGTCTTCGAAGCGATGGCTAGTCTTTTTGCCAAAGGTCAGCCGGTTGATACGGTAACCTTACGTGAAGAGTTGGTGCAGAACAGCAAGCTTCAAATTGTGGGTGGTGATGAATACCTTCTTGCACTAACAAACACCATTCCCGCGCTGAGCAATATTGAAGCGCATGCCCGAATTATTCATCAAAAAGCGGTGGTTCGCCGACTTATATCGGCCTCGCATGAAATTGCTGCAGGTGGCTACGGCGACTACGGTGATTATGAAGCTTTTTTGGATCGCGCTGAAAAGTCGATTTTTCAAATAGCAAAAGAAAGAGAACGTAACCCCACTCAACATATTGCGGCGGTGGTTAAAGCGACTTTTGAAGACATTGATAGCGCGGCAAAAAAGAAAGAAAGCGTTATTGGCCTACCTACAGGCTTTGATCGCTTGGATTTTTTGACTGCTGGTTTTCATCCGGGTGACTTGGTCATCGTCGCAGGTAGGCCTGGTATGGGAAAAACCGCTTTTGCTTTGAACTTAGGAGTCAATGCCTGCCTTGCGAGAAAGAAAACCGTCGCAGTGTTCTCGCTTGAAATGGCAAGCGAGCAACTTGTGCGACGTATGCTGTGCAGTGAAGCCCGAGTGGATGGTTCACGTCTACGAACGGGGCAGCTGCTGCGAGAAGACTGGCCGAAGCTTGTTGCTGCTGCTGGCATGCTAAGCGGGCTTCCGATATGGGTGGATGATACGCCAGCGCTTACCATCATGGAACTACGCGGAAAAACCCGGCGTTTGATGTCAGAGCATGATCTTGGTCTGATCATCGTTGATTATCTTCAGCTGATGCGTTCAGGTGCCCGTAACGACAGTCGAGAACAAGAGATTAGTGAAATCAGTCGCTCGCTCAAAGCGCTAGCCAAAGAGCTTCGCGTTCCTGTGATTGCACTCTCACAGCTTAACCGCGGCGTCGAGCAACGAGGCAACAAAGACAAACCACCGCAGCTCTCAGATCTTCGGGAATCTGGAGCCATTGAGCAGGATGCCGATACGATCATCTTTATCTATCGCGATGAAGTCTACAATCAGGAGACTTCCGACGCTGGCATCGCAGAGTTTATCATAGGCAAACAACGTTCGGGTCCGACGGGCGTTGTGCGAGCACGCTTCTTTAATGAATACACGCGCTTTGATAACCTGGCAGACGACGATAACTTCGAGCAGCCCTTCAATGGATAGGAGCAGTTGTATTAAGTCTCGCTTCTCGTTCTACTCGATGTCAAAAGTGGGGCTTGTGCTGTTGGGAGCCCTTGCTGTTGCTCGTCCTGCGTGGGCGGGGGGGCTGGAATATCCCAGCCCAACAACAAAAGGGTTGGGACGCGGCGGTGCATACCTTATTGGCGGAAATGATCCGATGGGGCTGGCTTATAATCCAGCATCGCTTTCAAAAATCGATGGCCGGCAGCTTGCTATAAATGCGCAACTCGCAGTCTTAAGCGCCTGTGCGGATTTAGCTGGAAGTTATGGGCGAGGGAGCAGTGGTAACGTTCCCACGGTTTTTGGTCAGCCCGCGGATTTCAATGCTCAAGAACTGCCGAAGGTTTGCAACGACGGACTGCCTTCAATTGTTCCAAGTTTGGTTTTTGCGATTCGACTGCCCAAAGGTTTTAGTTTGGCTGCTGGATTGCTGAGCCCTAACGCGCTTTCCACTCTCAAGTACGGAAATAGTAACGGCTCCATCCAGAATAGCGACGGAACGCTTCTGCCTTCGCCCACACGATACACCCTGGTGGAATCGCGACTTATGGAGATTTGGCCCACGATTGGTGGATCGTGGACACCCAAGCCTTGGCTCAGTCTGGGTGCTTCTTTTGGGTGGGGAATGGGTTTCTATAATTTCACAAGTTACAGCGCTGCAATACCAGGGACATCCCCGGCCAACGATGTTCGTACTAAGCTAAATACTCAGGATCTTTTTATTCCCGTCCTTAACGCAGGTATTAATTTACGCCCCTTCCGCTTTTTGGAATTTGCTCTAGCGCTGCGCTGGATTGATTCAATTCGCGGCGGCGGAACCCTTGACTTACGCGCCAGTGACTTTGGCACCAATGCTGAAGGCGGTTACGTCCCGCATGCAACACGCGTTGATAATGCCGAACTTCAAGTCCCATCGCGAATCAAGTTCAGTTGGGGGACTCGCTACGTTCATTTTCGTGCAAAGCATGCCTCGAAGCAGAACAAACACGATTCCATGGCGCAAGAGCTTTTTGATATCGAACTTGATCTCGCGTACGAGCTAAATTCAACAATCGATGCTTTTAAGGTCAACGTCCCTCAAGGAAACAGTCTTGTTATCGAAGCATTCGGTGCGCAAGCCGTTAATGTTCCCGTTCCGTTGCAAACGGTAATTCCTTATCAATGGAACAATCAGTTTACGGCTCATTTAGGAGGCGACTACAACCTTATTCAGAACCTGTTGGCGTTAAGACTTGGTGTGTCGTTTGAGAGTAGAGGCGTCTCGCCTGCCTACCAAAATCTTACCTTCATGCCCGCTCAAAGACTCGGATTGCATCTGGGAAGCACGCTTCGTCTTGGCGCATGGGATCTGTCTGTAGCCTTTGCACATGTTTTTCAAGAGACCATTGAAGTATCTCAAACGCACGCTGAACTTGAACAAGTTGTTGCGGGAAGTCTCAGTGGAAGTGTCATCAATGCGGGAACCTACAGTGCTCACTTCGATATCTTTGCCCTTGGTGCAAATTTTCATTTTTAGAGCTGAGCTCCGAAACCCGTTGGTGGGGTGGGGAATGACCTCAATATCCTGATATAAAACAAGGAAGAAACGCAGCTCAAGACTGTGGTAGACTACGACCATGGCAATTGCTCCATCCGAGAAAATGCTCGCTGCTTTACAGCGCTCGATCAACCGGATGTGGACTCCGCCAAAAAAAGAGAAACAGGAACCCGTGACTCTTCGACGCTTTGCCGGGCACACTCGTTTTTCTCAGTATTTTAATGAACTCAAAGTTGCTCACCTCACCGACCAGCATGTGGGTCGCGTGACCCCGATGTCAGTACAAAAGCATGCAGTGCAACTTGTTAACGAACAAAAACCCGATCTTGTTGTGATTACCGGAGATTTTGTATGTCACGGCCAAGCCTATCTGGATGCGCTCGAAGAGGTGATTTCTGAGATCGATGCCCCGGTCATAGGCGTTCTTGGAAATCACGATCATTGGTCAGGCGCAAAAGAAGTACGGCACAGTCTAAAAAAAGCTGGGGCGGAAGTACTCGATAACGCGAATACTATCGTTACGTTGGGGCACGTGCGTCTTCAGGTACTCGGTTTGGATGATGCCTATACGGGGCATGCCGATTTGCGCAAAGCAAGTCGAGGTTTGCGTTCCGATTTGCCTGTGTTGGGCCTCTCGCACATTGCGGAGGAAGCAGAAAAGATGTGGCAACTTGGCGTTCCTCTTGTGCTGTCGGGACACACGCATGCAGGACAGATTACTTTGGCTCGACTTCATGAATTTGCTTTGGGACACTTGGCAGGACACCGTTTTGTTCATGGTCTGTATGGAAGTCGTTTTGACAATCGCGAAAAAACCTCGGGAGCCGTCTATGTCGGAGCTGGTATTGGGGCTTCAGTCATGCCTTTACGCATTGGCGATCGAGGTAGGCCCGAAGTCACGATCTTCGAGTTAGGCCTCGAACCAGGAAGCTTAGATGAGCATCATGAAGAGCAAAACCCCTTACCCGGAAGAAAACCGTCGGCCAAAGCGCTAGCCAAGCGAGCCGCAAAAGTGAAGCGTAAACAGCGATCCCGTGACCGCCAAGCTGCAAAGGTCTCGCAGCCCTTGAAAAACAGCAAAAAAAGCAAGAAAATCTAATGGTTAGCTATCGTGATTCACCTTGATCCCTCCTTGTGAATCTGTTAAGACTTGACGGATTAAGGGACGAGTAGTTCCTGCGGCGAGATTCATTTCAATTTCGCGGTTTTCGTCTGGTTTTTTTATGTTTAAAGATTGGTTTCAAGGGCTTTTTTCAAATGATCTCGCTATCGATCTTGGGACCGCAACGACTCTGATCTACGCGCGTGGCCGCGGTATCGTCTCATGCGAGCCCTCGGTGGTTGCGGTTCATCACGATGGTCGAGGCGGCAAGAAAGTTCTTGCGGTGGGGCGCGAGGCTAAAGAAATGCTTGGACGTACGCCCGGGAGCATTACTGCCGTCCGTCCGCTTCGAGATGGTGTTATTGCAGATTTCGAGATTACCGAAGCTATGCTTCGCTATTTTATCGCGCGTGCCAATACACGGCGCACTCTTGTCAAACCACGAATTATTATTTGTGTGCCATTTGGCATTACCGAAGTTGAAAAGCGCGCGGTTAAAGAAAGTGCTGAAGGTGCAGGTGCTCGCGAGGTGTATCTTATTGAGGAGCCCATGGCTGCGGCTATCGGAGCTGGTCTTCCTATCACAGAGCCGAGCGGAAACATGATAGTCGATATCGGTGGTGGGACAACCGAGGTGGCCGTTATTTCGCTTGCCGGGATTGTCTACTCCCAATCGGTTCGCGTGGGTGGTGACAAAATGGACGAAGCCATTATTGCTTATATGAAGCGCAAGTATAATCTTTTGATTGGTGAGCAAACTGCAGAGCGCGTAAAGTGTACGATTGGCAATGCTTACGAAAAAGAAACCTTGGACTCCATGGAGGTCAAGGGGCGCGATTTGGTGGCGGGAGTACCAAAGACCGTTATGGTCAATGGGGATGAAATCGCGAAGCGCTAAGTGAACCGATTTCCGCTATTCTTGAAGCCGTAATGGAAGCTCTGGAAAAGACACCCCCGGAGCTTTCCGCTGACATAGTGGACAAGGGGCATCGTGCTTACTGGCGGTGGCTCTTTGCTTAGCAACCTTGACGTTTTGCTACGTGAGGAAACCGGCCTTCCGGTGATGGCCTCTGATGATCCTGTCTCAGCAGTGGTGCTGGGCTCAGGAAAAACCTTAGATCATATGGATCTTTTAAGGGAAGTGACTGTTTATTAGTAGTTGTCGGTTTGGGTTATCGTGAGCACACTACAACGTTTTAGAGATGCCGCATTCAGTATTATTTTGCTACTGATTCCCTTTCTCTTTTTGAATAGCCATCTAAAAAAGCCGGATCATTTAAATTCCGTTGATCGTTTCGTGATACAAATAAGCGCTCCTGTACAATATGTAAGCGGGGCACTAGCTAGCCTGGTATCAGATGGCGTCGAGTATTATGTTTGGCTAGTCGACGTTGCAAAAGAGAATCACCGCCTTCGATCAAGCAATTCTCGTTTAAAATTGGAACGACAACAGTGGCTCCACGATGCACGGGAAAATAAGCGCCTTCGGACCATGTTGGATTTTAGAGAACGTTCGCATCTTGAACTCATCGGCGCGGAAGTGATTTCCAAAGATGCCAATGCTTTTTTCCGAGTTTTGCGGATGCGTCTTGACCGCGGCGAAAGTGACCTCCTTCGACCTGGGATGGCGATCATCTCTCCTCAGGGTTTGGTAGGCCAGATAGAAAAAACCGTTTCCGACTATAGCGACGTCATGATGACCGTGGATAGACGAAGCGCAGTCGACGTGGTCATCGATCGTACAGGTGCTCGCGGTGTGCTCCGCGGTACAGGTGATACTGAAAAATATTTGTGCCGAATCCAATATCTTGATCAAGCTAACGATGTACGCCCTGGCGATTTGGTAGTCACTTCTGGATTTGGAAAGCGTTTTCCAAGCTCAATTCCTATCGGTCGCATTAAAAAAATTACGAAAAAGTCTTTTGGTTTGCATCAGGAAGCGCTCGTTAAACCCATTGTAGATTTTTCGACACTGGATGAAGTATTTGTCGTGTTAAATACCCCTCCAGGTGGCTCGCTTGCTGAGGAAAAGTAGGCAACTATGTCAACTCGAGCAATAAGTGATGGTTTTCGTTTTTTATTGCTGGGTTGTGCGTTACTAATTTTACATAATGTTATTGCTGGACACTTAGCAATACATCCTTTTGTTCCGGCGATTTTGATCCCCTTTGTGATTTACCTTGCTGTATCAACGCGCATTCCGTTGCCTGTTGGAATTTGTGTCGCGTTCTGTCTTGGTTTTCTTTTTGATTCGTTTAGCGGGTTGCCTTTTGGTTTATACACTCTTACGCACGTCGCCACCTATGTTGTCTCGCGTGCTGCTGGTCTGCGTTTCTTTATGCGAGGTGTTTTTTCTGAGATTACCTTGGCTTTTATTGTGTGTTTTTTGGCAGGTTGTCTTGAACTTGCGATGCGAGCAATTTTTGAATATCCCGCACCTTTCCCTGCAGAAGAGTATTCGAACTTTGTCGTGCTCCTCTGTGTGTCTGTAAGCACCGCGTTTTGCGCGCCTATTATCTTTTTTGTACTGTCTTTAGTTGAACGTTGGAGTATGCGCCGTCAAGAACAGGCGAAAGAGTACGGATGAGTCTATTTTCTGTTCATCGTGAAGTTGGGGAATTTAGAAAACGCTATAAGTGGATGGCGTTGTTTGTGCTTGTCATTTTTGCAGGTGTCCTATTTCGAATGGTCGAGTTGCAACTTGTTGAGCATGATAAATTCGCAAAGAAAGCCTTGGGAAATATAACAAAAACCATTCGCATCCCTGCAATGCGTGGTGATATTGTTGACGCCGAAGGCCGAATCGTTGCGACGAACCGTGCATCGTATCGCGTGTTTGCTACGCCAAGCATGATCGATATGGAGAGTGATCTTCCTCGTTTGTCCGCCTTGCTCGAGCTCGATTCAACAACCACTGAGGCCTTCAAAAAACATCTGGAAGCTGTTCCTGCACGTCGCCGTACCCATCAAATTGAGGTGTTCTCCGATATCACGCGCGATCAACTGGCGGTTTTGGAAACACACGCCGAGGAATTTACGGGTCTTGATGTGGTCGTTTCTCCTGTTCGAACCTATCCTTACGATTCGCTTGGCGCGCATGCCATTGGCTTTGTCAATGAGGTCAATCAAGAGGATTTAGAAAAATTGGCCAAGGATGGCTATCGTCCTGGCAATGAAATTGGCCGCATTGGCGTGGAGCGAGCATGGGAGCGTGTGCTAAAGGGCAAAGACGGCTTTGAAGAAGTTGTGGTCGATGTGCAGGGGCTTAACCCAAGTGAAGGCACAAACGGCAAAGTGCGTACAACTCGGCGCGATCCGGAATTTGGTCGCGATGTTTTGCTTACGTTAGATATGAATCTCATGCAGATTCTGCAAAATGCCTTTGCTGAGCATCCTTCGGGCGCTGCGGTTGTGGTTGATGTTCGAAACGGTGAAGTAAAGGCGCTCTACTCTAAGCCCGCATACGACTTAAATGAATTGCTGGAAAACTAACCGTGGCCCGAGCAAAGGAACTGGATACTGACCCGCGTAGACCACGTATCGATAAAACGCTTTATGAGATCTATCAGCCAGGATCAACCCTAAAACCGATGGTCGCTATTGCCGGTTTGATGGAGCACGTGGTTAAGGACCATCCACGTGTCACGTGTGGCGGGTATTATGAGTTGGGTCGTGACAGAAAGCGATGCACTCAGGTACACGGCGATGTCGATCTCCGGGCCGCATTGGTCCAGTCATGCAATGTGTATTTTTATCGACTCGCCGAGACTCTTGGACTCGATCGAGTCTATAAATATTTCACTGATTTTGGTTTTGGACAAAAGACAGGCATTGGTATCAATACCGAAGCGGCTGGTTTTATACCGACCCGGCAATGGTATGTGGATCACTACAAAACGCCATTTCGAATCGGCTACACCCTCAACGAAGCCATTGGTCAAGGTAACACACGTGTGACACTCCTTCAGCTTGCAATGGCCTACGCTGCTTTGGCTAACGGAGGTGTGATCTATGCTCCGAAGCTTGTGAATGGTGTTCGATCGCATGATAAAGAAGTAGTCGAGAGAGGCTTTCCGGCGAAGATAAAGAAGACCTTGGGTATACCTCAGGAGTATCTTGAAGAAGTCCGCAAGGGCATGATTGGTGTTGTTAACGATTCAAAGGGAACGGCTTTTGATGCGCGTATCCCTGATGGTGTCCTGATCGCTGGGAAAACTGGAACAGCACAGGTATCTCAGCAAGCTGAGAGTACATCCATTGCTTTCCCTAATTTTCAGTTGAATCGTGATCATGCCTGGTTTGCAGGTTTCGCTCCTGCAATACAGCCTGAACTTGCGATTGTTGTTTTGGTAGAGCATGGGGGCGGTGGTGGAAAATATGCAGCTCCCATTGCGATCAACGCTTTAACGGAATATTTCCGACAGCGATAGCATGACGAAACTATGTTGAATCAAGAAACAAGAGATGTTTTTGACTGGCCACTTTTTCTGTGTGTAACTAGCATAGCTGCTATTGGAGTCGTGAACCTGTATAGCGCGACGAGTGCGGTGCATAGTGGGCGATCAGATATTTATATTTTGCAGTTTTATTGGCTCACGATTGGTGCCGTATGCGCTATCGGTGCTTCTCTCATCGATTATCGAGTATTCGAGCGCTATGCCTGGGTGATTTATGGCGTGGGCATTGCACTGTTGTGTTTGGTCTTTCTTTTAGGTCGAGAAGTTCGTGGTTCACAGCGCTGGATCCCGATAGGGAAGTTTGCCTTGCAGCCCAGTGAGTTAATTAAGATTGTGTTGGTCATTGCTCTTGCAAAGTATCTACATAACGATCCAAAAACGGAAGGGCGAACACTCAGGGATTTAATCGTTCCAGGGCTAATTGTAGCGCTTCCTATTTTTCTGATTTTGATTCAGCCAGACTTGGGAACCGCACTGTTGCTAGTTGCTATTTTTGGAAGCATTATGATGCTTACTAATCTGCACTGGCGCTCATTGCTTACCCTTACTGCGGTATTTGTTGCTAGTGCGCCGGTCACTTGGACCTATCTGTTAAAAGATTACCAAAAGGAGCGTTTACTCGCTTTCATGGATCCACAAGCTGATGTGCTTGATTCGGGTTGGCATGCTTATCAATCGACCATCGCCATTGGTAGTGGAGGTTTTTGGGGGAAGGGGTTTATGCGCGGCACCCAGAACCAATTTAGGTTCTTGCCGGATGCTCCCACCGATTTCCCGTTTCCGGTTTGGGCAGAAGAGCAGGGCTTCGTCGGAACACTTGTTCTACTTGGCCTTTACACTTTTTTTATTCTCTGGGGCCTTAAAATTGCTGCTCAGGCGAAAGACCGTTTTGGGGCAGTGCTGGTGGTAGGCGTTTCAGCTATTGTTTTCTGGCAGACGATTATTAATCTTGGCATGGTCAGTGGCATGTTGCCGGTAGTGGGCGTAACCTTACCTTTGTTCTCTTATGGTGGATCGAGTGTTATTACGACCATGGTTGGCGTTGGCTTAATGATGAATGTGTCCATGCGCAGACAACGCGTGTAGTTTATTACAGAGATGCAAGACTTGGAATTGGACGATGACGGGTACCGAGGCAAACAAAAGAACACGCGTGGCCGTAGCGCAGATGACAAGTACCTCGGATGTGGAGGCGAACCTTTCGGCGGTCAGGCGCTGCTGCAACGAAGCACATTCGCTTGGAGCTGAGCTGCTCGTGCTTCCCGAATGCTTTGCTTATTTGGGGCCTGAGGAAGGCAAGTTTGCTATTGCAGAGACGCTGCCCAAAGGTGGCGCCATCTTGGATTTCTGCCGCGACCTTGCTAAAGAGTTTTCTTTGGAGCTTGTATTGGGTGGTTTTTGGGAATCCATTCCTGATGACAGTAAGCATGTCTATAACAGTGAGCTGTTGCTCGGAAACGATGGCGAACTTAAAGCTGTTTATCGCAAGATACATTTGTTTGATGTTGATCTTGCAGACGGTACATCTCTGAGAGAATCTGATACGGTGTGTTCAGGAACAGAGTCGGTACTAGCGGATAGTGTGGCTGGTAAGCTTGGTCTTTCTATTTGTTACGACATCCGCTTTCCCGAACTTTATAGGCGTTTGGTTGACGATGGTGCTCAGTTGATAGCTGTGCCAGCTGCTTTTACTCTGACAACGGGCAAAGATCATTGGCATGTTTTGCTTCGGGCACGTGCCATTGAAACGCAGTGCTATATGCTTGCAGCGGCTCAGTTTGGAAAACATTTCGGCAACAGAGTCTCTTACGGCCATGCTCTTATCGTCGATCCCTGGGGCTGCGTGATCGCCGAATGCAGCGACGGACAAGGTGTAGCCGTTGCGACAATCGATCTCGAACGCCAAAACAAAATCCGCACCTCCCTCCCAAGCTTAAAACACCGACGACTGTAAGGCTGAGCGAGCGACGGACTCAATCGTCTAGAAAAATATTTGACTTCAAGCTTGCAACGGAGCGTAGGGTCTCCATGCTCAAACAGTCCTCGCTTCGCTGCGGAAGGTATCTAGTCGGGTACTTGCTTTCTTCCAGCACTTTTTCCGAGCTTTCCTTAGCTTCGGCTTACCTCCTCGCTCCTCGTCGGCAAGTACCGATGTACGTGCCTCCTCGTCGCTGTGGGGGCACTCGAAGCCAAGAAAACCTCGAAAAAAGCTATACCTTCTAGCTTTGCACTCTTTGTCGATTATCTTTTTTATGATTGTAGGTCGAAGTCACCAACTGAGCAGGCCCTAAAATAGCTGGTTGTCTAACTATTTAAAAGAGCGAACTGTTATTTAGTAACAATCTAAGTGGTTTGAATCGGAGGCCCCTCTTGTTTGCAGGAGCATCTGCCCAGAGCGCATGAAGTTAGAATCAGGAAGATGGGGCTTTGATGAATACGCCGACCTAATGATCTTGAAAGCTCCAGCAAACAAGAGGGGCCTCCGATTCACTCAAGGCCATCAGTTTCAACGAACAACATAAAGAGCAGGAGCGGGAGCGAATGCTGCGATGTAGCCGCTTTCTTCGGCAACATAAAGCCAGCTTCGTTCATCAACACGCAAAAAGTCAGGCACCAGATCGCACTCTTCAAGTTCACCCATCAAGTAGCCGTCGGAAGGTCGTACTGTGTACACAGAGGCGGAAGGTACAAAGAGCGCCCCACCACGCAACACTGGATCGAGCTGACGCGGAATGTCATCGGAGGTTGGATCGGATAAACGATGCTGCCATTTCGGTTGTCCATTGCTCATATCAAGAGCACTCAATGTTCCAGTAGGCGAGTTTATCACCAAGTGGTTGTCGATGTGCATGACCGATCCACCATGACCAAAGCCAGGGTCCACCGCTTGCCAATGTTCTTGGCCGTTTTCCTTATCGAAACTCACGATACCGCGGGTCTCATTCATTAGAAAGGGTACCGTTACAGCAGTTGAGGTGGCATAAGGCGGAGCGGTTGGACTTCCAGCAAGAGGCTCTTGCCATTTCATCTGGCCGGAAAAAAGATCAAGTGCATAGAGCAAAGCAGGTTCTCCGCCTGGTTCACTTGTCACAGCATATGCGGTATCGCCAACAATATGTGGTTTTAGACAAAAACGCCCGTGTTGAGAAAAACGCCATACGACCTCACCAGAACCGATATCAAGCGCATGCACTGCACTGTCTCCGCACACCACTACAAGAACTCGGCCAGAACGAGTCATTTGAAACATCGTGCCCGACGGAGAGGTAAAGCGCCAACGAGGCTCCCCTGTTCGAAGATCAATTGCGCAGATTCTGTTTTGCCCTTCGGTTAGGATTGCAACAGGCGGCAAACTTCCTCCCCCTGCCAGCATGCCTTGAGCAGGTCCGCCAACTCGCGGTGCAATATAACCACGGGCATACACGTCGCCATGCTCGACTTCGCAAAGCTCGACTTCGCCGTTTAGACCAAGGCGTACCAGAGTCTGACCGGTCATCATCGCCGTAGTAAAAGAGGTCGGCTTCGCCCATATCACTTCACCGGTATCGCGCTCCAACGCGATTGTGTAGCGTGGGGTAGCTATAATTAATCGATCACCACATAAAAAGGTTGAGCCAGCATCCAGGCCTTCGATTTCGGTGGTCCAACGTTTTTGAAAACGCACCGAACCTCTTGAAACAGGCAGTGCCGTAACAGTCGGCGGCCGTTCGCTATCGGGGTGCATTCCCATGCGCAAGCGGTCGGGTTGCGGATTGGTGAAGCCTTTTACTTTCTCTCTCGTTCGAACTGTTTTTCTCAAGCGTCTTACCTGATCACGCAATGAAGAAATACGTAGATTCCTCGACTGATTTCGGTCTACTCCGATGACAGCACGAATGATAATCGATGCAAGACGCAAAAAGGGTAGTGCTGCTCCTGAGACATCAAGGTTGGGAATCGTAATGGTTTGACCCTCTTGGGTCATAAAGGTGAGAGCAACCTTTTGCTCATGACTGAGTCTAAAGCCAATGGAAATAGATCCGGAGCGCAAGCGTATATTGGAAGGACGTTGAGTCTCCGAGGCATCAAGTAGAGCGCGTACGATATCCACCGCTCGCTGTACGGTAGGCATGATCGGCCCTTCGGTAAGCAAGTAGCGACGGCCTTGCGAATGAACCCAAAGTTTTCCAGTAAAAAGCGTGGCGTGAACATCAGCACGCGAAGAAGCTTCCCGTAAAGGCTCTGCCCCAGCTGGAATCATGGCTTCAAAACTAAAGGCAAGAGGAAAGTGTTCACTGGGATCGTTGACTGTTGCGCCTGTACGCTGGCTGGGTACTCGGTTGAGATAGACATCGCGAACGATATCAATATGCTTTAGGCGATGTGCTAAGCGCTGGCCAACCTTGCGCTCGGTAGGATGGTTCGTGCCAAGCGCGCTTTCTCGCAGAGTATCCGCACAGGCATCAAGTAGGTCGCGAAAGGGTACAGGCCTATCAAGGCTGTAGACTTCGGCTACTGAACTTGTGTCGTAGTGGCTAATTAGAATCTCGGAACCTCGACGTAAAAAAGCAAACTCCGAGGTGCTGCCAGCGAGAGGAACAATCACCTTATGACGCAGGCCTTTGGCAAGGTTCATGAGTCCACTGGCCAAATCTGTAAGTTCGGGCAGCTCTTGTGGTCCACGGGCATGCCCAAGTAGCATGGATGCTAGTTTTGGAATGTGCGTGCTTTGACCTAAAGTACTCATGGCTTTAGGTGGGGTTTTGGGTACGACTCTTAACAAAGTATTTGCCATCAGAAGACGAAAAAAAATACACCTTGACAAGACAAGTGGACAACGCCTGATCCTACTTCGCTTCTGCAAAAAGGCGAAATTATCGGCTTTTTATAGGGGAATGTGAGGCTCTGTGGCTGGCGGCGCAGATCGTTTTTCCGTCCAACTCCTTGAAATAACACATCTTGGCAAAAGCAGTCTCCGAAGATCTCTTCCCGCTCTCTGCCCTTTTGTGGAATGATGCCAGACATGTCAGTAGACCTTGGAAAAGGCGGCCGCGTTCTTATCATACTTTCTGCTCTCGTTATCGTGATGACGGGGCTTAAATTAGCATCGCCAATTCTTGTGCCGCTTCTATTAGCCATCTTCATTGCGATTGTGTCCATGCCTGTCGTTCGCGCACTGAATTCGCGTGGCTTGCCGATCGGGCCATCAGTTATTGTGGCGTTTTCAGTGGATATGGCTTGTCTACTCGCCATCGGGTTTCTGCTGGCAGTAAGTGTTGAAAAATTATCGGTTTCATTGCCTTCCTATCAAGAGCGTGCCGGTGAACTTACGTCCATGCTTGGTCAATGGCTTTCATCCTATGGAATTAATGTAGCGGCCTCGTCCTTGCAGGAGGCAATTGATCCAGCTTATGCCATGGGGTTTGCAGTGGATACGGCAAAGCATTTGCTGCGCCTTATATCCATGTGGTTTTTGGTATTGCTTGTGGTCATGTTTATTTTACTCGAAGCAGCAGGTTTTAAAACAAAAATCCGAGAAGCTATGGGCGAATCCCAGAGCACTGCTTTGCGGTTTGCGCGTGCCACAAATGATATTCAGAAATACTTGCTCATCAAAACGGTAGCGAGCGTGGTGACTGGACTTCTCGTTTATTTTTGGGCGCGGTTTTGTGACCTCGACGGTGCACGGCTTTGGGGTTTGCTTGCATTTTTGCTCAACTACATCCCAACGCTCGGCTCGATTCTGGCTGCGGTACCAGCGGTGTTGCTTGGTGTCCTGCAGCATGGCTTTGGTGCTGCCATGGTCATCGCTTCGGGCTATTTATTCATCAACTTTGTAATCGGAAACATCATCGAGCCCCGTGTCTTTGGTAAGGCTGCTGGGCTATCTCCTTTGGTTGTATTTCTTTCGATGTTGGTATGGGGCTGGGTTCTTGGCCCAATTGGAGCATTTTTGTCCGTGCCGCTTACCATGATGGTTCGAATCTGGTTGGCCAATACCGAAGATCTGCGCTGGATTGCTGTGTTGCTTGGTCCAAGCGGTAAACGTTGTATGGAAGGTTTGCGGCCAAGTATGCTTCCTCCAAAAACAAGCGAAAGTGCATGAGTTCATATGTAAGAGCGCTTGTTGCTGTTTCAGTGCTTATCGTTGAGAAGAATAAAGTCTTGGCGCTGAAGCGATCGGAGCATTCTGATGCAGCAGCTGGAAAATGGGAAACGATTTCAGGCCGTGTGCAGGTTAAGGAAAGCTTGCTAGAGGCTGCAAGACGTGAGGCGTTCGAGGAAACAGCTCTGCATGTTGAGCTAGAAGAGCGCCCCTTGCTTAGTTATTTAGCGAAGCGTGCTGAGCAAGACATGGTTGTTGTGGTTTACCGAGGGCGGGTTGTTTCTGGTGAGATTGCAATCAGTGAGGAGCATTCTGAATTTAGGTGGGTTGATTTAGATGGTTTCAGTAAGCTATGTGAATTTGATCAGCTTGTTGAGGCTGTCGGTCTTGCTTTGAGTGCACCTTAAAATTTTTATTTGTTTAACTTAAGTGAGCCGAAGGAGGCGCGGCCTTGATAGCGTCAAAAGACATAGCCCGGGCATAAGCGATTAACTTGCTTGCCCCGAAAGTCCTATCCACGTGCTGGAGCTTTCAAGACCACCGGCACGGCGAAACTAGTTAGCACCTAACTTCCCGTAAATCCTTCTCGCGCTCTGGGCAGATGCTCCTGCACGTGGATAGGGCTCTCGGGGCAAAGCAGTGAGTGCATCGTATTGCTAGCGAACAGATGAGTACTCTTTGTCTATGAAAGTGATGGGATAGAGGAGAGGGCGTTGAGGTAGGCTTGGGGGCTGTGGTGGGTTTTTAGGTAGTTTTGGCTTTGTTTTATGCGCTCGGTTTGTGATTGCAGGGTTTGGCACATGTGCTGGATGGCTTCCTTGAAATCAGGAGCAGAGTTGTTTTTGGCGACGACGAGGCCTGCTTGGAGGGGAAGGCCCGCTAGGGCTTTTGGGGAACAGACGATGGGCAGAGCGAGAGCGAGTGCATCAAGTAGTTTGACAGGAAGTCCTCCCTCAATCTGTCGTGGAACAATCGCAAAGTCAGCGCTGCATAAAGCGCGTTGCCTTTGCTCTGTGTTATCGAGCGCTAAGACGATAAGATCGGGTCCAAGTTTGAGTTGCAGGATTTGCTTTGCTAATCCTTCGGCATTGGATGCCGTAAGAACAACAAGTTTGGGTCGGTCGTTTTTGATTTGCGCGAAACCCCGTAGCACTGGATCAAGGCCTTGATAGGCATCAAGGTTTCCAGCGTAAAGAGCTACCCGATCGTTTTCAGCAAGTCCTAGGCTCTGCCTAGCTTGCCGTTTCTGGGTGTTGCTTGCTGTGTTATGCATCGGCCAGGAATAGGCAAATAGGAAAAGCTTTTGTGATGCCGCCCTTCGAGAGTCTTACAAAGCCAAGGAGTCACTGCAAAGCGGTGATAAGGACGAAAAGTGGCCACACGATCCAAATAACGGCCTGCAAGCGAAAGAGGTCGACTAAAAGCACGATGAAAATAACTGCCTAGTTCATCTTCTAGACTGCTATGCGCAATGAATACCCAGGGTCGAATGCCGGCCATGGTGCAAGCCCATGCTGCTTCGATATGGTGTGCGAGCACAAGTTTCGGCGCAAGCACTGCATGCAGTTTTCTTACTTGCCACACCAATTGCATATCCAACGCAAGCTTTTTCAAACTCGGTCCCGAACGCAGCGATGAATCTTTTGGAAGATCATAGAGACGATGCACCTTGTACGCTTGCTTATCGAGCGCGTAGGCTTGGCCGGCGTAACACAGCAGATGGGTATCATGTTGTGTAGCGCTCGCTTCAAGCATGTGCTTGATCGCGGCTTGGGTGCCTTGAGTGCTAGGAAAGGGCAAAGCCGCGACGTGCAATACCGTATGCATGACAGAGCTTCTAATCGATGTAACCTAGTTTTCGGAGTCGCGCTGCCAAAATACTTTGCTTGCTCTCGGATACAGACGATGATTTGCCCGGAGGCTTATCTTGCCAATTGGCGTGAAAAATGCTCTTTTAATGCCAAGTTTGGCGGTTTTAAGCTATCTAACATGCCACGGTTGTCCATGCGGCAAAGTGCATTGGCGGTGGCTGTGGCCATGTCACACTCGATGAGGCCCTGTTTTTCAACTTTTGGGCCGGCAGCAAGGAATAAGCCGGTTTCCCGATGACTACCTGCAAGGCTACGTCCTTTTTGACCGAGATACTCGTGTGCTTTGAGTTTGCGCCATGCGCCTTCATGTGGAGCTGCGCTGCTTGGCATAAGATTGTAGGAATAGCCCTCATCGTAATGCAGCTGCAGTAGATAATCCGGGGCGCGATCGAGGAACTCCCCTTCAAAAAGATCTTCTCGAGCATAGACGGCCTTAATGACGGGCTTTGATGTCCAGGGATCTTTTAGTCCAAGCAATGCGGTTTCAATGCGTTGACGCAATGCGGCTACCTCATCGGGTCTCACGGTGCCGTGTGTTTCACGCTCTTTGAGATTCAGATGCAATGCCGGAAAGTAGTTTAGCTCGTCACTAAAAACTTTTGTGCCCTTCATGTCGATGGTGGAAAAGCGCACTTGCGATTCGATGATGGAGGGCAAGCTGCGTCCCGCAAGCGCAAATACTTTTTCACGAACAAAGGGTGGAAGGAAACGTAGGCCAGCCTCTTTACACAGCCGCGCGACATAATGGCTGAGACCTTTGCGTTTGAAACGAAGCAGTCCATGCGCTTCGAGCACGCGATTCAGATAAAGTACTTTATCTGAAGAGCCTCCAAAGCCATGATCGCTCAGCACCGTGACTTCGACTTTTTCTTTGCCCGCGTGCTCGATAAGAACACCAACCGCCTTGTCCAAAGCGGCATAAACCTTTACTAAGCCCGTTGTCATTTGCGGGCTTAGCGCACTTGGTCGTCTCGGTGAATTGGCATCGTAAAAATTCCAAAGATGATGCGATGCTGTATCGCTTTCGCCAAAATAAACGGCGAAGGCGTCCCAGAGTTTTTGATCCAAGAGAAAACTTACAAGTTCGGTTTTCTTTTCGATGCGGGTGCAAAGTGCTGCAGGAAGCTGCGCGTGCCAATCTTTGGCTTCGGTGTGGAATTCATCGACGGTATCGAAATTAATTTTGCCAAATTTCCTGTTGATCGTGTCTCGCAGCTTTGGAGGCCAGATGTAGGAATCGTCAGCTTCAAAGGCAACTGGGGCATCCCAACCGCTAATAAAATAGCCGTGCTCCAGCTCTTCTGGTGGCCAAGTCGCCGGGAAGAAAAGACATGCGCACCGCTTGCCGAGCGCATCGAGACGCTTAAACACCGTGGGTGCTTCGCGCAGCGTGCCTCCGCTAAACGCGACGCGATAATTTTTACGGGTTGTGAAATCAAACACGCCATGTTTGCCGGGGTTTAGGCCGGTAAGAAAGGTACACCAGTTCGGAAGTGTCGCTGGCGGAAGCACACTTTGTAGATGCGCACTGGCTCCTCGTTCCATTAATGCATGTAAATGGGGAAGTTGTTCTTTGCCCATAGCCTGAACAAGATGCAAATCAGCACCGTCCAGGCCAATGATGAGAGATGAAGCTGGCATAGTGCCCAAGCAATTAGCGAGCTTCAGAGAATTCATCAATGGCTACGCTCTAAATCATGAGGCATCTGCCCGTAGTTTTGCTCAAAGCCGCTAAAGTAAGCTCTTGCCTGCCATGCTTGGATCAATGGCTTGATTCATAAGTGTTAACACCGTTGGTGCGATATCGGTGATCTGGCTGTGCGCGATGTAACCCTGGGCTGGGATGCCCGCGCCAGCCATGATTAGGGCGCCGTCCCAGTCGTGGTTACAGCTATCGAAACCGCGATCGTTGTGTGGACTAAACAACGAAGCGTGACCGACACTACCAATGGCTCGGTAGTTGAGATCGTCGAAAAACACCATCAAGTCCGGCGGCAGCCCTAGCGACTTTGGCGTAACAATCTTGGGCTCGAAGCGCCTTGGCTGCAATCGCTTGTTTGCCGGCAATATCAATTGAGCTGAGCTTATCCATAAGACTATTTCGCAAGGCTTCGTAGTTCTCGGCAGGCACGCAGCCCTGAGCCTCACGCCCTTGCAGATTAATAAAAAGTCGTGCGTAGTATCCGCCTTCGGCCCAAGCGCTTGTGGACTTCCAGTCAACCATCTCAGGATGAAGTGCGCTCACCGAACTTGGGCGGTGTTTGAGTTTTAAAAAGCCATGCTCAATTAGCCATTCGTTGATGTTAACGCCGCCAAGTAAGCTGCGGGCTCCATGGTCACTCACGACGAAGACGCTGGTATTTTCATCACAAAGGCTTAGCAACTGACCAATTTCGCTATCAAGATAGGCGTAGTAATCTCGCACGATATTAATGTTGGGGTCGCTCGGATCATGTTCAGGATGATTCGGATCGGCGTGTTTCCAGAACGCATGGTGCATGCGGTCCATGCCGATATCGACCATCATAAGAAAGTCTAGTTGACGCTTGCTCCATAGATACCGTGCTGCGGCAAAGCGTTGTTTGCTCATGTTGCACAATGATTCAAAGAGCGTGGCGCGATCGTCTTGGCGGTGTTCAGCGGCGTCGATGAGGTAAGGACCAAAGTGAGTTTCGAACTCTTGTTTGAAATCCTGCGGCCAAGTGTAGTTGCATTCGGTATCGGGAGTCAGACAGCCTGTGACTGACCATCCGTTAAACGGCTTTGGTGGATAGCTTAGGGGAACAAAAAGTGAGGCAGCCTTTTTGCCTTGAGCGCTCAATCGTTCCCAAAGGCAAGGCAAATGCATGTCCGAGCTGTCATGAAGCTTTAGATCGTAAGAGCCTGCTTCGTGTTTACGAAAACCATAAAGACCAAGTGCGCCAGGATCGTAGCCTGAAGCCATGCTCATCCAAGCTGGTACCGTGATGGGTGGTATGGTTGAACGCAATGGGCCCCACATCCCGCGTTTACGCATCCGTGTCAGATTCGGAAGATGATCTTTAAAGCGATCAAACACGAGCTTCGGAGCAGCGCAATCGATGCCCACAATCATGACCCGTCGCGGAGGGATCATCTTTCGCGATCAAGTAAGCGATGGCAATTGGAGCAAGTGACAAGCAAGCGTGAATAGGCATCCGCTTTGCCTTCAGGGCTTTTTTGTTTGAGTGCTTGGGTGGCAATGCTTTTTAGCTCGACGGCCAGATCTTTAACTTGTGCTGCTTTGTTACTTGAGAACTTGTGAAACTCGTGTAGCTCTAGAGGCGCCTCAGTTAGTGTTTCTGCGCCGACTATCCAAGCGCGGTCCCAAGGTTCGGTGAGGCCTTCCCACATTCGATCGGTAGCCCAGCGTAACAAAAGCATATGCGTTTTCAGGCTGACAATTTCTTCAACCCAACCGCTTGGATCGTAAGTCGGGCCCGAACGGGTCGCTTGATGGCATGCTGCACATTGTGCGCCAAGCTTTCCAACGGCTTCGGCTGCTTGGTTCAGCTCGGTGCTTTGAGAGCCAATTCGTGCTGTAGCGCGCCATGTTTCCAAAAATGGCAACCAGTTCTTGGGCGCATTTTTTGTGCTAATGGTGTGTGTCGCTAAGCGGTTGAAGGCTGAAGTTGCTTCAGTTAATTCGCCTTCTACGATGGCGTCACGAGCTACCGTGCTATGATCAAAGTACTCGTGCATCCCTTTGTCGATGATTTTCGATGTGCTTTCTTGTTTTTCAACTTTGCTTTGTCGCGTGTCGATGTGGGGCGGGTTCTCTTGTTTCGCCGGGTTGCGGTGACAGCCAGCGCTAAGAGCACATAAAAATACCAAGCCAAAGCATGTGTGGTTGATATGCTTTTTAGAGATTAGCCAAACACGGCTCGGAGCGATTTTGCTTTGGTTGATCGTCGTGGCACAATGATTCGCATCGTTCATGGCGACTCGTTTTTCTGAAGCTCACGAATTGTCCATTTGAGAAAATCGGCCTCGGTTACAATGCCTACCAAACGCTCATCTTCGATAACTGGAAGACAGCCGATTTTATGATCGACGAGAATTTCTGCAGCTTGCACAGCGGGAGTGTCTGGATGCACGGTTCGGATTCCAGTGGTCATGATGTCTGCTGCTGTTGCTGAGACATAGGTTGTTTCGTCGTTTTCAGAACCAAGATGGGTGAGCAAGTGGGCTTGCGCGATGAGGAGATCGCGGTGCGTGACAAGTCCAAGCAATCGACCTCCTTTAACTACAGGAAGATGTCGTATGCGACCCAGTTCCATAACTTCCGAAGCAAGGCCGATTTCTTCTTCTGCGCTAAGCGATACCACGCCTTTAGACATAATATCGGCAACGGTCGTTTGACTCATGGTAAACCTCTCTTTGTCGCCTGCGACTATGGCACAAAAACACACTCTTCTAAAGCAAAAGCGCAGTCCCAAAATGGGCTCATTCAGCCGAAAAAGCCGCTTCGAAGATCGGGCCCTTGCTTATCTTTTCTTAGGCGTCTATGAGTTGAGCATGCTTGCTCGAAAACCAACGTTTTTGATGACTCTTCTCGTGCTCGTGGCCTGTGGAGGCGAAGCTGCTCAGATGCCAACTGAGCAGGAGTCTGGTATCAGCCAGGGTGCTGAATCGCTATTCCCGGAGCCTGAGCAAATTATTGAAGGCTCTGATGCCCGCGAGATCGGCGCTGAGCAGACTTTTGCTGATCTCGTAGCGCTGATCAAGGCGCTTGATAGTGCCGGTCAGACACATTCAGATGCCGGATGTTTACTTGATGTAAAAGAGCAGCCTTGGCAGTTTCGAGCTGATGTGGCTGTTGCGCACCGCCCAGTGCCGGAATCTGTCGATGACATCGATCCGCTGCTTGCTACGATCGAAGCTGTACAAATCCACACGCGTTGGGGCGTGCTTGGCCGTGCCGCTCGAGGTCCGAAGGTTGTGGCGCTGACGACATCGCCCATGGATCTTCATGAGCAAGCCCTGGCCGTTTTCCTTACCGACGAAGGCGTCTATGCACGCACGACTTCGCTAGCGATTAATCCTCCTTTTGCCGACAAGCTTGCAATAGGTGATTTGCCTCATGCTTTAGCGAGAGTTAAAGACGCTTATGACGGTGTTTTCGACGGTGCCTATGTGGTTGCCGAAGACGATATTGCGCTTGGGCAGATACACCGTGTGTTAAAGGCAATTTCGACACTTGATCTCGCTACTGCCTTTGCTGTGGTACTTCCGGCTTCGGCAACCTTAGGCAAACCCGGACTTGCAAAGCAGCGGAGTAAAGAAGGTTTGTGTTCGGGGCTGCCTGCTATTGCTCCGGGCGCACCTTTTGCGGAACTCAGTGCGACGCAGTTGCAGAACATTCAAAAAGCACTTGATAAGGCGGGACACCGCTGTCTTGAACACAGTTGTGGAACGGGTGTGACCGGTGGTGTGGTAAAGGTCGCTATTCAGTTCAACCCTCATGGAGAGATCAGCCAGTCTTGTATTATGGATGATGAAACTGGCGATGTGAGTTTGCGTGAATGTTTACTAAGTGCTGCAAAAAGCATCGAACTTCCAGTGCTCGAGGGATATGTCAATCTTCAACTTCCGTTGCGTTTGGTGCACTTGCCGACTGAGCAACAACGACCTTTGTGTGATTAATAATGATGCGTTTTATCCGTTTGGGCTGCTTTGCAGCGATCGTGTGTGCTTTGTGTTTTGCTTGCGGTTCTGCTCCGCCCAGTACTAACTTAAGCTATGGTGATAAGGCGAAACAAGCCTATGAAGTCGCCATGAATGACTTTAGAGACGAGAACTGTGTTGATGCGGAGGCTCAATTTCGGAATATACGACGTAAATATTCCTACAGTCGTTATGCAGCGCTTGCAGAGTTACGGCTTGCAGACTGCATGTTCACAGAAGATAAATTTGTCGAAGCTATCCAAGCTTATCGTGATTTTCTAAGAGCACGACCCTCTCATACGGAAGTGCCCTACGCTGAATTCAAGATTGCCGAAGCGTACTATAAACAAATTCCAGAAGGCTGGATTCTTTCTCCGCCCGCGTATCAGCGTGACCAAGGGCCAACACGACGCGCCCTTGAGCAGCTTCGCCACTACATGATGAATTACTCGAATCACGATCGCCTTCAAGATGCCAAAACGATGCAACGAAAAGCGCTCGCCTTATTGGCACAACACGAGCTTTCTGTTGCTGAGTTTTATCTCAGTCGAGACCAGCCACGAGCTGCGATTGGTCGCCTTCAGACAGTACTCAATGCCTACCAAGGTAGTGGCCTTGAGGCGCGTGCGATGTTCGCTTTGGCAAAAACACTGCTTAGCCTAAAAGAAAAAAGCAAAGCCAAAGAGACTTTTACTGTACTGCTGCAGCGGTATCCTAAAACGGAATACGCGGAGCAAGCGCGAAGCTATCTTATAGAGCTGCATTAGCGCTAACATAAGCGAGTTGCGACCTTAGAGACTAATTGGGTTCATTGATTCAATTTTCCCCTGTTTGGAGCTTTGGCACAGCAACATACTTGTAGGTGTGTTCCGCTATCTTGCCGAAGGGCGTGACGTGCAGGTACGCTAGTAGAAGATGGACGGAAAAATAAAAGAACTGGTTGCTTTAGGCAGAGAACACTACCGCAAGGCGGACTACGAACGGGCGGAAAATTACCTTGCTCAAGTTTACGCCGAGCGCAAAGATCTGCCGGATGTATTGAATATGCTAGGCGTAATTTTTCACGAAAGCGGTCGATTCACTGAAGCCAAAGAAGTTTTCGAAAAAGCGCTAGAGTCAAATCCTCGTTATACCGAGGCAGCATTAAACCTTGCCATTACCTATAACGATTTGGGCAACTACGATGCTGCCAAAGAAGTTTACAATCAGGCGTTGCGTGCGAGCAGCCCTGCACCCGATCAAGCGGATTCCTTCGCACTTGGTAAAATTGCGAACTTGCATGCAGAGGTAGCGCATGCCTATTCCGACGTCGGCATGATCGATCAAGCAATCGAGCAGATGCAAAAAGCCGTTTTACTTAGGCCCACCTTTGTTGACCTTCGTATGCGTTTGGCTCGTTTTTATCGACAGATAGGTAATCTTGATCAAGCTCGAGCGGAACTTGAAAAGGCAATCAGCATGCAATCGAGCTATTTACAGGCGCGAGTTGCATTGGGGGTAGTGTTGTTGGCTCAAGGTTTAGATAAAGAAGCGGCTTCGCAATGGAATACCGTTTTGGAGTACGATTCCGAGAACAAGACAGCCAAAGCCTTCTTGAAGCTGCTTGAACGTCGAAGCCAAATGCCCCCGGCATGCTGATATCGCCACGCCACTGCTTCTTTACGCTGGCGCTTGGCCTATTTGATTTGCGCAAATAGCAAATCACAGTAGTATCAGAGCACTAGGTAGAGGAAAAAGTGTCGAAGACTATGGATGAAAAAAACGCGACCACTTCGCTTGAGCTTGAAGATTCCGGAATTTTGCTCGCCCTGTGTGGTCCTGGTTCCGAACATCTAAGAATTGTTGAAAAAGAACTCGGCGTTGGCATCGGACAACGGGGCCTTAGTCTGATTTTTTCAGGCTCAGACAAAGAGTCTGCCTTGGCCCGTAAAGTCATCCAGGAACTGATTGCTCTAATAAAAGCGGGCTCACCGCTTTCAGAAATCGAAGTGCTTCGAATAACACGTGCACTAAAGAATGATCCCGATGCAAGTTTTGGTGAGGCTGCGCGTGAGGTTGTTTTGCAGTCTCCGCGCAAAGTAATTGTTCCCAAAAGTGCTGCCCAACAGAGATATATTCATGCAATTCGCAAGCATGTATTGGTCTTTGGAGTTGGACCTGCAGGTACTGGTAAAACGTATTTAGCGATGGCGATGGCGGTACGGGCTCTTCTTGAGCGGCGCGTCAAACGCATAGTGCTTGCAAGACCGGCCGTTGAAGCAGGCGAAAAACTAGGTTTTCTTCCTGGCGATTTAGCAGAAAAAGTGAATCCTTATTTGCGTCCCTTATATGACGCTTTGCACGACATGATGGATGTCGATAAAGCACAGGGCTTTATTGGCCGCGGAATCATCGAGGTTGCTCCACTAGCGTTTATGCGCGGACGTACGCTCAACGATAGTTTTGTTATCCTCGATGAAGCACAAAATACGACTGTTGATCAGATGAAAATGTTTCTCACGCGTTTGGGCTACGATTCCAAGGCGGTAGTCACAGGAGATGTCACACAAACCGACCTGCCGATGGGCAAAGAGAGCGGACTGTCGGATGCAGTTAACCTGCTCTCTTCAGTCAGTGATATTGCGGTATGTCCTTTTTCTGAAACAGATGTCGTGAGGCATCCTTTGGTGCAAAAAATTATTAAGGCTTACGATAGTAGAGCGTCGCAAGCGTCGAGCCAGGGAAAAAACTATTAATGCAGCATCTCAAACGGAATCATGTGTTATGAAAAATAATCCTGTGATTAGCGATAATGTTCTTGAACTTATTGGCAACACACCGATGCTTCGTTTAAAGCGGATTTGTCCCGAAAACGGCGCGGAAATATGCGCGAAAATGGAACTGCAAAACCCAGCAGGCAGCGTTAAAGATCGTGCGGCTTTAGCCATGATTCAGGCAGCAGAGAAGCAAGGTGTTTTGAAAAAAGATTCGACAATTATTGAAGCTACCAGCGGAAATACTGGGATCAGTTTGGCTATGATTTCCGCAGTGCGTGGTTATAAATGTACGGTTGTTATGCCAGAGGGAATGAGTGCTGCGCGACGTTATTTGCTTAAAGCATATGGTGCGGATGTCGTGCTTACTCCTGCGGAAGAAGGCATGGCCGGAGCCGTGTCGAAAGCAGAAGAAATTGCCAAGCAAAAAAGGCACAGCTTTATGCCTCAGCAATTTAAAAATCCGGCCAATCCAAACGCACATTATACGGGCACTGCGCAGGAAATTTGGGATGCAACTGAGGGCAAAATCGATGTTTTCATTGCGGGGGTAGGGACCGGCGGGACCATCACGGGTAGCGCGCGTTTGTTCAAAGAAAAGAACAATGCCATAAAAATGATTGCGGTTGAGCCCAAGGCGAGTGCAGTCCTTTCTGGAGCTGAGCCGGGTTCGCACGCCATTCAAGGGATTGGTGCTGGCTTTGTGCCAAGTATTCTTGAGCGTGACCTTGTTGACGAGATAGTGACCGTAAGCGATCTCGATGCGGAACGTATGGTTCGTCGTCTTTCGGAAGATGAGGGCTTGCTGATTGGTCCTTCGTCTGGCGCAAACGTTCATGCAGCGCTGCAGGTTGCCGAGAAACTCAAAAGCAATCAACGTATCGTTACGATCCTTTGCGATACCGGCGAACGCTATTTGTGCTAGAGTTGTTTTGTGTCTCAGCAACTACCAAATTTTTTCGAGGGCATTGGCGGGAAAGCGAAGCTGAAAAGCATCATTTCTGACTTTGTACAAAGGCTTTTTTCCGATCCAATGATAGGGTTTTTTTTCTCCTCAATAAGCAAAGAACGTCTGACTCGTTTTGAGTATGAGCACGCAGCGCAATGGCTAGGGGGGCCCGTAAGTTATTCTGGCCGCCCACTAACTCAGGCCCATGCTTCGCACCGTATTATGGGCGGGCAGTTTGATCGTCGAAAAATGATTCTTAAAAAGACTCTCGAGCAGCATAATGTGCCTCAAAATATTATTGATGCATGGCTCGAGCACACCGAATCTCTAAGATCCGAAATTACCAAAGACAACCCAGGCGAGTGCCGATAGAATAAGTCTTAGAAATTGTTCTTGTCGCAGCATCTGCTGAGACAGAAACCCAAGGAGGGTGGTGTTCCTGACCTTTCAAGACTACCAACTGCGGAAGGCTGACCACTTCTTTTATCCCAATATTTACCTACGTGCGCCACATGCAGACGCCCAGGAACACCACCCTCCTTGGGTTTCTGTTGCCGTTGAATATCCACAAATTGGCGTTTAGCTTTGACAGGTAGCTGGAGGAAATACAGCAATCGGTCTTGCTAGCCTGCAGACGAGGGGGACGGTGCGCTGGAGCGTCTGCACGTGGCGCACTAAGACGTTAGGGGAGAACTTTGACTCTAAGCCTTCCGCAGTTGGTGGTCTTGAAGGCTTAAGCGCACCGTCCCCCTCGTCTGCATGCCTCCACCATTCTATATCTGGTGGAGTTTGACTGTGTTGGTGGCGGCTGAGGGGGGCCAGCCTAGGACGAGAACGAATGCATCGCCTTTTTTGCAAAATTTTTCACGCACTAAAAGTGATGTTGCCATGCGTAGTGCTTCGGAAAGTTCGGTTGGCGGGATATCCACGTAAGGAACGACCCCCCAGTTGACGGCCAAAGTGTTGGCTACGCTTGGCTCTGTTGTGATGGCGATGATTGGAACGCGCGGCCTATAACTGGAAAGTAGATTTCCAGTACGCCCATCACGTGTAAAAGTCACAATAGCCTTGATGGGAAGTGCTGACGATAAAAGAGCAGCAGCGCCGGCGGCGGCGTTTGGAAAGCCGAGATCGCTGATTTGTGTTTCTGGTTTGACGCGATCAGGTGTTTCGCTAATCACTTCGCTTTCTACTTCGCGAATGATCGCGTCCATCATGCGTACCGACTCCAAAGGATAACGGCCGGAGGCTGTTTCTGCGCTGAGCATCAACGCATCGGATCCGTCAATAACTGCATTGGCGACATCTGCTGCTTCGGCACGGGTCGGACGTGGATTGCGAATCATCGAATCAAGCATTTGAGTCGCTGTAATGACAATTTTGTTGCGCTTATTAACTTCGCGAATAATTTTCTTTTGAATGACGGGGACTCGTTCAGAGCCCACCTCTACACCGAGGTCACCGCGTGCGATCATGACTGCATCTGCTGCATCAGCAATGGCTGCGAGGTTATCAATAGCCTCAGGCTTTTCAATTTTGGCAATCACGGGCGTGCCGTGTGCCAAATGCTGAGCTTGCTTCACATCGTCGGCTGTTCGAACGAAGGACAAAGCTAAATAATCTGTCTTGAGTTCACCGACAGCGAAATCAAGATCTTCGCGATCTTTTGCGGTAAGAGAAGGTGTGCTCAATGGCGTGCCCGGGATATTGATCCCCTTGTTATTCGAGAGCTCTCCGCCGACTTCGACTCTGCAAATTACGTCATCACCCTCAATGCGTAGGGTACGCAAACGAAGAAGGCCATCGTCCAAAAGTACGTCCATGCCTTCGCGCAAATCTTTTGCGAAGTCTGGGTAGTTGACAGAAACCTCTTTATCATTTCCAAGTATTTTGCGAACCGTGAGGGTGAATTCTGCGTCTTGTTCCAGGATGATCTTGTCGTTTTTAAATCGGCCGACACGGATTTTAGGGCCGGTAAGGTCGCTTAGGATAGCGACGGATTTTCGCAGTTTGGCGGCTGCCTCTCGAACCATTTTCGTGGTTTTGCGGTGTGTTTCATGATCCCCGTGAGAGAAATTTAGGCGGGCGCAGTCCATGCCAGCGACAATAAGCGCCTCGACCATTTCAGGTGTGGCACTTGCAGGGCCAAGGGTGCAAACTATTTTTGCGTGTCTCATGAGTGTACTTCTTCCAATCGTGCTTGAGCCATTCGGTCTGCGATTTCATCGGACGAACGATCTTCTTTTTTAGCGCGCTCTAAAATTTCCCAAATTGTATCGTAAATTTTCATAGTGCGCTCACGTACAATGCCTTCATCGTACGTTTTAAGCTCCTGCGCAACGTTAATCAAACCACCTGCATTTATTGCATAGTCTGGTGCATAAAGAATGCCCCGTCGTTTTAGCTGATTGCCTTGATCGGCGGTAGCGAGCTGATTGTTTGCCGCTCCAGCGACCACTTTGCATTTGATTTGCTCAACGCTGAGATCGTTGATGGCGCCGCCGAGTGCACAGGGGCTAAAGACATCGCAGGCAGTCTTCGTAATTTCATCAACGCCTAGCATCGAGGCGCCAAACTCCTCGACAACTTTGTGGCAACGTTCTTTGTTGGTATCTGCCACTACTAAGTTTGCACCCAACGCGTGAAGTTCTTTGGCAAGGTGGTAGCCAACTGCGCCAACGCCTTGGATAGCGACACGGATGCCTTCTAAACTGTCGCTTCCGTTGATAAAGCGCATGCATGCTTCGATTCCGCGCCGAACGCCGAGAGCGGTGAACGGCGAGGGATCGCCTGAGCCACCGTGCTGGGAGTCAATGCCAGTGACGTAAGGTGTTTCGCTACGTATCGCGAGCATATCCGCTGTCGTGGTCCCGCTGTCTTCGGCGCTGTAATATTGACCTGAGAGTCGGTTGATCATGCGACCAAAGGCTTTGAACAATTGCTCCCGGTCGAATTCGCCGTCGGGCAACAAAATCACACTTTTGCCTCCGCCATGGGGAAGTCTAGCCAGGGCAGCTTTGAATGTCATGCCGCGTGCAAGGCGCATGGCGTCGCGTATGGCGGAGTTCTGATCCGGATACGCTGCAAAACGACATCCACCAAGCGCTGGGCCGAGACGCGTGTCGTGCACTGCAATAATTGCTTTTAACTTCGCCGTTGCTTCAACACTGACATAAAGGTTGCCATAAGTTAAAGCCTGCATTTCATCTAAGAGTTCCATATGCTATCCCATCAAAATAATCGTAGGTCGGGTAACTACCAGAATTGTGTCTAGAGCTTCAACGTGGCAGCCATCAAAACTCATTACGGGGTTTCGCTTTGCCTTTTTTGGCTTATTTCCGCTTCGGCCTTGGCTGCCGAAGGAGACGGTCTTTATGGCCGATTGGATGGCGATTTTGCTTATAGCATCGCTGCGGGCGCAGGGCTCGAGCTAAACGAAGAACACCGCGGCTTTGCCGTCGCCGATCTTCGGCTCCGCTATCTTGACTCGATCGGTCTTGTGGCGGCAGCCGAGATGCGTGCTTCCGATGAATACCATCTTATCAGCGCACTCGACCTTAGGCCTTTGTTTTTATGGCGTTTTTTTACAAACCGCTCCTCTCAGGAACGCTACATCGACCTGTGGATCGATTCGTTTGGTCTTGAAATCGGCACCGTTACGGTACTGAGCGAGGGCGAAGCGGCACTTGGCTTGGTGTTGGGAACAGGCTTCGATCTGCCAATTTTGCTTGGGAAGGGCTCAAGCGGGCTGTTTATCCGTTTTGGTTTTCGCTATCAGCACGGACTCGGCTCCGAGCATGCAGGCAGTCTTTCTACCTTTGATGATTTCACGAGCTATGCGCTTCTAAGTTTCAAAGATTTTTTCAAGCTGTTTTCCTACCGAAATTGAGAACAAAGCGTAGAAATTGCGCTTTTGATCTGTCAGAGGGCACTTCAAAGTGGTTGTGCTGCGTAAGCTACGCTATGCTCCGTCTTGCAACACTCCCGTCATAAGGCACCACTTTAGTGCAGTAGTTTCATGGTAAATTCTTCGGAAATTATAGTTCTTGATTCCCTAAGTCGCGATCGCGACGGAATGAAACAGCTTTTTGAAAAAGAAGGGCACTTGTGCACGGTTGTCGTCGATCCCATGGAGGCGCGCGATCTAGCCACTCGGAAGTTTTTCTCTGTTGCGATCGTGGATCTCGATTTTGGCGGTGTGGGTGCGGGCCTGGAACTCGTACGTTTTCTGCGAGAGCACAGCCCGGCAACCTCGGTACTTTTGCTCTCCTCACGACGCTCTTTTGAAGCTGCCGTGGCTGCCATGCGGCTTGGTGTCATCGACGTGGTCATGAAAACTCCCGAGGAGATTCCGCGTTTGCGTGCCGAAGTTCTGCGTGAGGTAGACAAGCACGGCTCACTTAGCGCGGACAGCACACTTTTACGTTCTGTACAGTCGGTACTGGAAGAATCCATGAAGATTATGCTTGATATGGGGCGGGTGCTTTACAAAGATGCTTCGGATTCAATTATGCTGCGACGACCACGTGTGTTGTTGGTCGATGATCGCAAAGAAATTCTTGAGGCTGCCCGACGCGGCATGGACGCCAAGGAATGCGATTTGCATATGGAGATGAATGGCGGCGCTGCGCTTGAAAAAGCATCGGATCAGCCCTTCGAGATTGTAGCGGTGCGCGCGGAGCTTCAAGACCTTCCCGGTCCCACCCTTTTAAAATCCATTCAAAACTATCACGCAGAAACGATTGGGTTACTCTATTCGGAGCAAAACGGTGGCCATTTAGAACGGTATCAGGGCGGGCATGCGATTGATGTTGAGCGGCCTTTTACTGGAACGGGCTACCTTGTCGAACGCTTGCAGTCTGTAATCAACGAGCTGCGACAGTTGCAGCAGGAAAGGCGCTACATCCGGGCCTTTCGGCGTCACCATGAAGCTTTTTTACGGCGCTACGCCGATCTTAAGATGCGCATCGACAGTTTAGATCGCTGAAAATAAAGCGCTTTTCGTTTTGTGTGCTCAGATGTAGGTATGTGTATGCCATTTTTGGACCTCAGGACTTCGCTAGCCCTATGCTGAGTTCTGGAGGGGAAAGATGGCTTCAATTGTGCTTACAGCTTCTAACCGGCAAGTTCTTCGTCGAGCAGTGAATGTGCCTTGTCAGGTCGTTTCCGACGCGCAGTTTGAATTGCTTGGCCAACGTACTTTGGATCTTTCCATCGAAGGGATGCAAGTGGAGACGGACAAGTATGTTGCTCCGGGAGAGCAGCTGGTCGTCTCGTTCAAATCACCTGTGGGCAATTTATGGTTTGATGCAGAAGCCGAAGTTGTGCGCACCATACACGGTTACCGTCGCAGTGACGAAGGTCGCGCCATTGCAATTCGCTTTAAGTACTTTGATCGCGTCTCAAAGCATCTTCTATCGACGCGTCTTGAGGGCTTTGCCCCACCGGTGCCCAAACGTCGCTTGAGGCCAGATTACGCAGCCAGTGTCCAGGGAATTTTCTACGCGAAGTCCCAGCTTCATGCGATGAGCTAAATGCTGCACCACTACACCCGTCTTGGCTTGCGCGCACAAATCATGATTGTGCTTTGCGTGGCATTTGCGGGCTCCTTTCTGCTCATCGGGGTAGCAGCAGGGCCTCTTATGGAGCATGTGCGATCAGTTGATCGCATGCGAGCTGCCTCCGCCAACGCACGCGTTCTTGCTGCGATGATTGACGATGGGCATGACATTCAAAAACAGCAGTCCTGGCGCGATATCTTAGCGGCGCTATCGCATGGCTCGGGTCTTGTTGCAGCCCGTATTGATGCTGCTGGCAAAACGACCTTTGTCTGGGGAAGCCCGGAGCGAGGACAGGCCGTTCGTGCTCCGCTAAGAGAAGGCGGCGAAGTTAGACTTTGGGTCAAACGTCCCGACAATGCCGTTCACCAGTCGGCTGGCCGTTTGCTCATTCCCTACGTGATTGTGGCTGGTGGTTTTATGCTGCTGCTTACCTTTGTTGCATTAACCTATGGCATTGTACGGCCCGTCGAGCGCCTCACCCGCGCCTCGCAACGTTTGACCATGGGTGGTGCATATGAAGCGGTTCCCGTGCAAGGTGTTGCTGAGATTGCTCACTTAGCAGCAGTCTACAACAACATGGCGCAACAGCTTCGCGCTGAACGCGAAGCTTTGGTCGATCGTGTTCGTCGCTTAGAAGAAACCACAAAAAAGCTGAAAGAAGCGCAACGCGATTTAGTGCGCAGTGAAAAGCTTGCATCGGTAGGGCGTTTGGCTGCAGGCGTTGCCCATGAAATCGGCAACCCCTTAGCAGCGATTCTGGGTTTTGTTCAGTTGATTCAAGCGGGAAGGCTCAGCAAAGAAGAGAACAAAGAATTTCTTGACCGCATTCAACGTGAAACTGAGCGCATAAATAAAATCATACGTGGCTTGCTTGATTTTTCCCGTCAGGGGCCTTCTCCTAAAGCAAGTGAGTCACGCAGTAACTTATCCGAAGTGATCGAGCACGCCGTTCGCTTGGTGACGCCTCAAAAAGATATGAGCAATGTCACCATTGAAAGGCGTATCGTTGAAGGCACTCCGCATGTCAAAGGAGATGCAGACGAACTCACTCAAGTACTCCTTAACTTGCTGCTCAATGCCGCAGACGCCATCGACGGAGAAGGTAGTATCCAAATTGAGTTATCGGCGCTTCCCAACCGCAATATGGTACTTCTTGCAGTGACAGATTCTGGCCCAGGTATTGATCCAAAGATCGCTGAGAAACTTTTTGATCCCTTTGTAACCACCAAAGACGTTGGCGGAGGAACTGGACTGGGCCTCGCGGTTTGTCACAACATTGTTGAGAGTTTAGGTGGAAGTATAAGCGCCGGTGCAGCAGCTCACGGCGGAGCACGTTTTGAGATGCGATTGCCGGCTGTTGATAGCTAAAAACTATTCCTCCAGTTGCCTACTCAAGGTCAAAAGCATTATCAACAGCGCTCAGCTCTGCTTCTTGAGATGCGGCGCTTGCATCGCCATGAAAGATCTCATAGATGGCTTGAGCTTGCTTTTTGTTTGCTCCCGCTGCGAGCAGCTGCGGAAGGTCCGCTTTTTTTACAGCGTCGAGTGATCCAAGTGCCTTGATAAGGTTGATGCGAGTCTTTTTTCCCACTCCAGCTATTTGATCAAGGCGCTGTATACGGAAGCGCTGCGCGTTTTTTCCGATCCGCAGACGGTTGGCGCGACGGTGGGCTTCATCACGTAAGGTGGTAAGAAAAAGAGTTTCACGGTGATCCGAAACGCTGACAGGGTTCTTTCGATTTACAGTAAAAATGCGTTCCTCGACCGATTGTCCTAATGCGTTGATGCGGCCTTTGGCAAGGCCTGCTATAGCGACATTATCAATGGCCATTTCTCTTAGAACAGTCTCAGCTATCTTGAGTTGACCTTTGCCGCCGTCTACGACCAGAAGGTCGGGAAGTTCCCAGCCTTTTTCTTGATCGCGCGCTCTACGAAAGCGTCGACTAAGGGCTTCATGCATCGCGGTGTAGTCATCGCCACTGTTTGTTGTCTTTATCGTAAAGCTGCGGTACCCGTCGCTATTAAGGAGACCATCTTGCATCGAGACAATTGACGCTACAGTGTCTTGACCAGCGCTATGAGAGATATCGATGCACTCGATGCGCCTCGGTAAGGTCTCAAGACGTAAAAGTTTTTGAAGTGAAGCCAACATGGCGTCACGATTCAGTTGCTGCTTTTTATGTTCTTTGAAATTCTTCTCAGCGTTGTCTCGTGCAAGGGATAGGAGCTTCAAGCGAATACCTTTTTGCGGGACTCGAAGTTTGACTGCTTTTTTTCCTTTTTCACTAAGCATGGCTTGGATGCCATCCATCAGCTCAAGCTTTTGTGGGACTACTATCTCATCCGGTGCAAACGACATGTTGCTGTAATAGTCAGAGACAAAAGCGCTTAAAAGCTCCTCGTCCGGTATGTGAATGTTCTTGATGAAAAAATTACGGACTTGAATGAGTTTTCCGGAACGGATCCAAAGCATTGCAATAGCAGCGTTTTTCTCTTCGCGAAAAAGATGGATCACATCCTGATCCAAAGACGTGTTCATAGCGACACTTTGTTTTTCAACGGCGTTCTGTACGGCGTTTAGTTGGTCTCGGTAAATAGCCGCCAGTTCATAAGACTCGTCCAGTGATGCTTCGTGCATTCGCTGGTTTAGTAAATTTAAAAGGCGATCGTGTTGACCGTTGAGAAAGAGAGCCACACTTTTTATCTGTTCATCATATTGCGCTTTATCAACGGAAAGTACGCATGGTGCTGGACAGCGTTTGATTTGGTATTGCAAGCAGGGGCGTTTTCTTGAAGAGAACTCGCGGTCCGTGCAGGTTCGAAGTCTGAAGTGTCGATTAATCAAGCGTAGCGTGCGTCGTGCGGTAGTCGCAGACGGGTAGGGTCCGAAATACAGCGCTTCGTCGTCCTGCGGTTTTCGAACCGCTTCCAATCGGGGCCAGGCTATCTTGGGGTCAAGTCGTAAAGAGAGGTACTCTTTGTCATCACGAAGCTTAACATTGTACTTGGGCTTGTGCTGTTTGATGAGCGTGTTTTCAAGAAGCGCAGCTTCTTTTTCATTGGCCACGACGATCGTTTCAATGCTCTCAACTTCATCGTGTAAAAAAGGAATGAAAAAGCGCGTATCGGTTGTGCTCTCTTGGAAATAGCTGCGCACCCGATTTCGTAGGTTGCTTGCCTTGCCGATATAAAGATATTCCGACTGAGCGTTTTTAAAGATGTACACGCCAGGCTTTAGAGGAAGCCGAGAAATCAGTCCTTTGAGCAAAGCATGCATGTCCTAAATCTACGCACAATGCGCCAGGAGCGCCACCGATTTAACGTATTTCAAGGGGTGTAACGATTTAGGCAGCGGCCGTTTCGTCGTGCTTCTCCATTTCAACGAAAGAGAGCCGATCATCTCGAAAGCGTTGTCGAATGTCCTGCCACATGTCTGGATCAATTGCCAAGAAACATTCAACAAGTCTGGGATCGTACTGTACCTCTGCCAAACTCCGAATCTCCTCGACAGCATCGTCGTGTGAAAGTGCAGCTCGATAAACACGATCACTTGTCATGGCATCGTAGGTGTCCACAATCGCAAAAATTCTCGCGCCAATCGGAATGTCTTTGCCAACTAAGCCATGAGGATATCCTTTGCCGTCCCAGCGTTCATGGTGGCCGTAAATAACTTTGCTGGCACCTTCAAGTGCTGCAATGCCACTGACCATTTCACGTCCATAGGCAGGATGTTTGCGCATCTCATTCCACTCCTCGGCGTCGAGTTTTCCAGGCTTACGCAGAATCGAATCGGGGACGCCTATTTTCCCCACATCATGCAAAAGAGATCCAAGTTCGATCTGTAGAAGCTCTTCCCCATCGATACCGAAGGCTTTCCCTAAAATAGCAGCCCAAGCGGCTACGCGTCTTGAATGACTTTCAGTCTCAATGTCCCGAAGAGCCAGTGCCCGCACTAGACCTGTGGCAATAACACGCGCTTCACCCTCATGGCTCTGCAAGCGAATGCGACTTTGCACTAGCGCTTTTTGAATGGCTTCTTCGAGTTGCTGAGTTTGATAGGGCTTGGGCATAACAGCTTCAACTGTGGTGTGATCGAGCGATTCGTGAATACGCCTTAAGCTATCTTCGCCTGTTAGAACTACAATGGGGGTAGTGGGTGCCGTACGCGATGCATGGACAGCAAATACCTGTCCGTCTGGCATGGGCATCTGTAAATCGGAAACCACAACGTCGAAGTGCCGCACTTCCAACATGGCTAAGGCGATACTCGGGTCGCTCGCTGAGGCGGTGCTGTAACCAAGGCGAATAAGGTCACGTTTTATGCTTCTCAAAAAAAGAGGTTCATCATCGACAAGCAGTATCGAAGCGCGCGGTAGTGGTTTGTGTGATTTTTCGTTTGTCGACATGCTTCTCGTTTCCTTGAGTTTCCGTTTACTAGGCCGTTTGCGCTTCAGAATTGTGAACGACAAGTTGGTGCAAATTTGCAATCGCGCGTTGCTGCAATTGGCGGACGCGGGAGATGCTTATCCCCATGCGTATCCCGATTTCTTGAAGGTCTAAATCCTCTTGTAGTTTTAGTTGCAAAGCCATGCGTTGACGTTCCGATAAATAGGTTAACGCAGTGGCAATAAGTTGTCGCTGTGAGTTCCTGTATACGATGTCGTCAGCGGTAGGCGTATCTGAGTCCGCCACAAGACGAATGGCTTGGGAGTAATCGTAGATCGGAGCTTTTTCTTGAGTGTTTTTATAACCATGCACCAGACGCAGTCGAGGAGGGGACGGATTGGCTGTTTCTGCCTCGTGGGTTTGGGACCGGCAGGTGGTGGTCCGTGATCGGGGATCCATTCTACGAATCGCGTCGATCATGCGTTGTCGGACTCTGAGAGCAACCCAGTTTTTTTCGCTCATGCCGAAATTGCGGAAGTCGCGTAATGCTTCCAGCGTAGCGATTTGTCCTTCGGAGACCAGATCTTCAGTGTCGAGCCCGCCGCATTGCTGTGCTGCAAAGCTGTATTTTTTCGCAAGATGAATAAGGAGGCCCCTGTATTGGGCAAGGGCCTCCCGGGTTTGGGTATCGCTCCAGCTAAGGTCGCGCGGGTTTGTTGCGCTATGGTGGTTTTCAACCATCTAGACCTTTAGATATACAAACTTCGTGCCAGCTTGAGATTGGCTGAAATCAAATGATATTCTTAGATTGAGATCTTTCAAACGGGCGAGATCGTGCGAAAGCGCGCTTTAAGTCGCACAATATCGGATCGGTTTCGCACGATTTTTACTTATCCAGCTGGTATTTTTTTAGCCGGCGCATTAACTGAAAACGCGAAAGACCAAGTTGCTTGGCCGCCTGGGTTACATTTCCCCCGGTAGCGCTGAGCGCTTCAATCAAATTCTGTTTTTCAGTGAGTTGATGTTTTTTACGTATTTCGGAGAGTGCGTAAGGTGGTCTTGAGCCTCTTGAAAGAGGACGTGAGTCTTTGAGTGTCGATTCTGGAGACTGACTAAGGCGATAGCGTGGCGGTGTAGAATCCAAAGGTCGGCTACTCGGTCTTTGGCTTTGTATGGGTGGGGACCAACCACTTTTGACACGTCGAAGCACGGGAAATTCGTCAATGCCCAAAAGAGCATCACGTGCGAGCAAAGCGGCTTGCGCGATCATGTTTTTAAGTTCTCGAATGTTTCCTGGAAAAGGGTAACGCTCCATTAAAGCAAGCACTTCGCCGTCGAGGGTTAGTCCCTCTCGACCAAGTGCGCGTGCTTGCTCCTGAACGAAATGGTTTGCGAGCAATGCAATGTCATAGCTTCGTTCACGCAGTGTGGGAACTTCAACGACGAACACTTCCAAGCGGAATCGTAAGTCTTGACGAAAACGTCCTTCTTCTACCGCTCGAGATAAATTGCGATTGGTAGCGGTGATAATGCGTGCGCGTAGGCTAAGTGGATGTGTTCCTCCCACTCGAGTAAACTCGCGCTCCTCAATTAGTCGAAGTAATTTTGTTTGAATCGCAAGATCAAGTTCGCCAATCTCATCAAGAAACAAGGTTCCGTTGCCAGCGACTTCGACGCGGCCCTGTTTCGTTTTGATAGCACCACTGAACGCGCCTTTTTGATGTCCGAATAGTTCGCTTTCAATGAGGGTGGTTGGAATTGTTGTGCAGTCAACTGCGACAAAAGGTTCGTATCGCCTTTTTGATCGTCCGTGTACGATGCGTGCAATCAAGCTTTTACCGGTGCCTGTTTCTCCAGAGACAAGTACCGTTGTATTGTCGGCGACCGCCAATGCATCGAGTGTTTCGCGCAAGCGATGCATTTGTGGGCTTTTGCCTAGCAGCATTTGATCGGCAGGGGTTCCGTGCTCGTCCTGTAAAGCGGTTTCAGCTACCTGGCGTTTTAGTGTAGCGACGTCAACACCGCGCTCAATACGCAACAGCGATTCGCGAATGTCGCTGCCTTTGGAGACGTAGTCAAAGGCCCCGCCGCGCATGGCTTGCACAGCGATATCAACGTCGGGAAAGGCTGTAACCATGATAAACATGACGTTGGGGTAAAGCGATTTGAGCTCCTGAAGCAGGTTGATGCCGTTCCCGTCGGGAAGTTGATAGTCGAGGACGACCGCGTCGGCCTCTTGGCTCATGGCCAGGCGAGCTTCTTTTGCGTTTCGCGCGACACTGACTTCATGCCCGTCGCCACGTAGGTTTCTGGCAAGTCCGCTGCCAAAAGCTTTGTCATCATCGATAATTAGAATCTGCCCAGCCATGCTCTCGCCTAAAAAGGAACCTTGCAGTATAAGCTCCGTCATGTCTACCGCATTAAAAGAGCATAATGCCAGCAGCAAGTCTGCGTTTGAACCTGTGATTGGTCTAGAGGTGCACGCCCAATTACTCAGTCACTCAAAGTTGTTTTCAACAGCATCGGCTGCGTTTGGGGCTGCTCCCAACACACAGATCGCACCCGTGTGTCTGGGATTGCCTGGTGCATTGCCGGTCCTGAACGCGAAGGCTGTTGAAATGGCTGTGCAAGCGGCTTTGGCTCTAGGCTGCAGCGTTCGCCCTTGGAGTCGTTTTGATCGCAAGCACTATTTCTATCCAGATCTACCGAAGGGCTATCAGATCTCGCAATTCGATCGTCCCTATGCTGAAGAGGGGAAAGTCGAGATTCAAATCGACAACAAACCCCGCACTTTGCGGATTCAGCGAATCCACATGGAAGAAGATGCAGCAAAGAATATTCACGGCGCAGGTGGCGGAAGCGACACCTTGGTCGACTTTAACCGTTCCGGCGTTCCGTTGATCGAAATTGTTAGTCACCCCGATATGCGAAGCGCTGCCGAAGCAGAGGCTTATTTGCGGCAGCTTCGTGAAGTGCTGCTTTTTGTTGGCGTAAACGATGGCAATCTTGAAGAGGGCTCCTTTCGCTGTGATGCAAACGTCTCGATTCGTCCTGTGGGTCAAGAAAAATTTGGTACGCGTGTCGAGCTAAAAAATATCAATTCCTTTCGTTTCGTTCGCAAAGCCATCGAATACGAAATAATTCGTCAAGAAGCCTTGATCTCAGGCGGTGGAACCGTTGTTCAAGAAACGCGAACATGGAGCGATGGGCAAGGCAAGACTTTGGCGATGCGCGGAAAGGAAGAAGCGCATGACTACCGCTATTTCCCCGATCCCGACCTACCACCTTTGGTATTGAGAGAAAGCTTTATCGCTGAACAAAAAGAAAAGCTTCCTGAACTGGCTGAAGCCAAACGTGAGCGGTGGCAAAGTGAACTTGGCTTAACTGAAAAAGACGCCGAGGTTCTTAGTGGCCATCCGGCTGTAGCGGGTTTCTTTGAACAGAGCGTGCAGCTTTGCAAGAAACAGTGGCCTTCGAAAAAAACCGATGCGATCGGCAAGCGGGTTGCTAATTTTGTGCAAGGGGAAGTCCTAAGACACACGCAGACCACAGGTTTAGAAGCCAATATACCGGTGACGGCGCAAGATCTTGCTGAGCTTTTGATTTTGGTGGAAGACAACGTTATCAGTGGAAAAATGGCGAAAGATGTATTTTCCGCCATGATTAGTACCGGGCATACGCCTAAGCAGATTGTCGATGAGCAGGGGCTAGCGCAGGTTACCGATGTGGGAGCGATCGATGCCGAGGTACAAAAAGTTCTCGATGCGAATCCGGATAAAGTGGCGCAATACAAAGATGGCAAGCAGTCGCTGATTGGTTTCTTTGTCGGTCAAGTGATGAGGGCAACAGGTGGCGCCGCTAATCCCAAACTCGTTAATGAAAGTTTGCGACGTTTACTTGGCAGCTAGCTTAGTTCGATAGCTAGCGGTGTCGGTAATAACAAGTTGAACCAGCTGATCGTGCTCGTGGGCAGGAGCTTCTGGGATCAATTGAAAGTCATAAACGAGACAGATGCGAAAAGCAGTCGTTTGGGACTGCGCGAACCATCGATCATAGTAGCCTCGTCCATAGCCGATGCGGTGTCCTGTCGGATCAACGGCCAGCGCGGGTACAAGGATGACGTCCAAGGAGCTGTCTTCCAGAAGAGGCGCATCGCCAGCAGGCTCTTCGATATCAAAGCTTCCTGGTTGCAGCGCTTGCAATGAAAAGACGCGATGAAAGCTCATCGTGTGGTTGCTCAGCTGCGAGCGCGGTAGAAAAAGTATTTTACCTTTTGCCAACCAATCCTCTAGGAATGGTCTGAGTTCTATCTCGCTTCCGAAAGGTAAATATGCTGCTAAGGTTTTCGCCTTTTTGAGCTCAGCGGTATTTTTAAGTGTTTCGATAATTTTTGATGCACGCTTCTGACCTGCTTGCAAAGGAAGGGCATCGCGAAGGCTTTGCATGCGAGCACGCAGCTGCGCCTTAACCTGAGCGCGCAATTGGTCTTCGGGAAGATCGAGCGCTTTGAGTACCATGGCTTTTACGATCAAGCTTAGGCGTTTTGGCCAAGCTCCAAGCGTTGATCGATACGATCGATGGCGCTTTGAACGATATCCTTCGTGGTTTGCTGCAGGACGCGTTGGCGATTTTCCAGCGACAGAAGGTCATCGGCCAGGCCTAGCGCTACCACTACCAATTTTTGGGCGGCACTTGCGCGGTCGGCCCCATTTCCTAGCGCTTCAATCCGATCATTCACAATTTGACCGAGTTTTCGTAGGTGTTCTTCCTCTGCGTCTGCACTCAGGCGGTATCGAGTACCACCGATTTCTAGGCTCACAGTGTGCTTCATGTCGTTCATTTATGCTGCAGAGATGTTCGAGGTCAAGGAGAAGCGTGTTAGCATCCAAATTGTAGATGAAAACGTGGGGTCCATTGGCATGAAAATTACCTGTGCCTCGTGCAAAGCGCCATATGATGTAGATGAACGACGATTGCCTTCCGGCGGCACAAAGATGCGCTGCCCAAAGTGTGGTACTTCGTTTACCGTAAGACCACCTGCAGCGCCAAGTGCGGAACTGCCTGCATCAAAACCGGGTGTTGCGTTGCCTCATGAAAAAACACGTCGCGCAACGCCACTGCCACGTGGATTGCAAACTTCCGATCTTCCTCGCAAAGTTGAAATTTCGGTACCCCCAGTGCTCGGCCGGGTCGAACTTGCATCGATTCGCAAAGGTTTCGATCCAAAACAAGTTAGCAAGCTGCCGGCGGTAAAGAAGCCACCACCTCCGCCTCCTTCGATTAGAGCCAAATCTCCAGGCTTTGATCCGGATTTACCTGCACTTCGCGATAATGCCGATCTTCCAGCGCCCAGAGCAAGTAGCCCACCTTTTGTATCTAAAAATCTTCGCTTTGATAAAGCATCGTTGTTGCCTTCTTTGGATGCCGATCTGCCCGCTTTGAGCATTCCCGCGGCGCAAAATCAATCCGAGGGCCCTTATGTAGTTGATCTTCCTGCTCCCGGAAAAATGCCTGGTAAAGATGGATTTGCTGAACTACCGGGCCTTCCTCAGAAAGTTGATTTGCCTGCCCGAGTTGCCTCGAGCACCGTTCGAGATCTTCCAACATCCAAAAAGGCAGCGAGTGAACAATCATCAGAATCTGAACTAAGTTTTGATCTGGAATTAAAAGCGCCAAGTGTTGCTCCGGGTCAGGAAAGTTCAAAAGCCGTTGGCAAGTACGATCCGAATTTGCCCGCCGCTTCGTTGGGTGTTGACCTTCCTTCTCCTAAAAGTCTAGCAGCGCTACCGTCGCCGCAAAACGTACAAGGCTTGGTCCGACCTCGAGGCGATTCGGGTTTACCTGCCCCCATGCCGAGCATGCCCGTTTCCGAAGCAGATGAAAGCGCTGGCCTTGAGTTTCAAGATCTTGAGTTGGGATTTTCTGATCCGCCGGCTTCAGTTTCTTCGGGTAATCGGGATTTTGAGTTACAGGGAACGAGCGGTAAGCCTGACGCCTTTGGAACAGGCGATATTTTTGGACAAGATTCTGTCCCATCGGATGTGAGTGCCCTTGACTTGATGACCGATCTTACGAGCGATGGGCATAGCGATACCGAAGCCGATGCATTTGCAGAGCTCTTTGGTGAACAATCGAGCCCCGCTCCGGCAGCAGACAATTCGCAGCACGTGGCGCCCGATGCTGAATTCGATATTGGCGCGGAAGCTGACCTTGGCTTCGAGCAAGATGATGCAAGCGCAGACCTTGGTTTTGGTGAAGTTGATTTAGGCGCCCCTGAAGTGGGTGATTCGATGGAATTCGCCGACATTCCTCAAGCTGCTGGCGGTGTGGAGTTTGACGTAGCAGCCGGAGTGCCAGGTGTTATCGACGATTTCGGTGGCGATGAAATCGACGACACCGACGAGCGGCCGAGCAAGTTAAAGCGGTTCATGCCGGTTATAATCGCTAGCGGTATTTTGTTGATGTTGCTTGGTCTTGGAGCGGGTCTTGGTTTTACGCCTTATGGCTATTTTGGCATGTATGCTATTGAACGCTTTTACCCGGCTGCAGGAACGCCCGCGGAAGCAAAGCAAATCGTTTCACAAGCAGAAGCCCTTGTGGTGCAGGATACCTTTGCGAACAGTAAAAAGGCTTTGCAAATTCTCGCTAAGGGACGCGACCGTTTCGGTCTCAATCGGCTGCTATTAAGCAAAAGTTTGTTTCATGAGAGTTACCATCAAATTCGTTTTGGCGAAAACGCAGCAAGCACAACGCGCATGACAGGCATTTTGCAGCGGCTCAGAGACCGTCAATTTGATGCTCCCGCAGCGTCACTTGGCGTTGCTGCTTCGGATGCGCACAAAGGCAAGCTTGATGAGAGTCTAAGCAAACTCGCTGAGGCAAGGGTTGAGTTGCCAAATGATCCGATGGTGGAGCTTCTCGCCGGTGAACTGGCTCTAAAAAGCATGAAAATTGAAGATGCTCAACGGGCTTTTGAAGCCGCTGCGAAAAACGGAGGCGGCAGCTCAGCAAAATGGGGTTTGGCTAGGATTTCTTTTTTCAAAGCCCAGGACGCTAATGCTATTAAGAAAACAGAAGCTGTGCTTGCGAGTAGCCCTTTGCATGTTGAGGCGCGTTTGGCCAAAGCACGGTTGCTTTGGAAGAAGCTTGGGCAAAGTAGTCCTGAGATTGAGGCTCTTGCAAACGAGGGAGCAGGTCTCAAAAAAGTGGAAGGTCAAGTGCTAGCAGCTTCCAAATATCAACGCGGCGCAGCGTGGTCTTTGCTTGGTTTGATTTACGAGCAAGAAGGACGTATTGGCGAAGCGTCGTTGGTTTTTGAGAAAGCTTTAGCGGCGGATGCTGGCAGAACAGAAGCGCTCTTGGGCGCCGGTCGAGTTTTGCTTGCTGATAAACGACCTGGTGATGCGCTTGCGCGTTTTGATTCCGTTATCAATTCGAAATCCAGCGAAGATAAGGAACCGCTTCAGATCACGGGCGATCGCAATGATCCCGTGGTGAGTGCGAAGCTCGGTGCGGCTCAAGCCATGCTGGAGCTCGAACGTGCTCAATCGGCTAAGGAACTCATGGCAGCGTTGGCGACTGAGCTACCCGAGGATCCAGAAGTAAAACTATGGCTTGGAAAGGCAGAAGAGGCTCTCAAAAATCCGGATGTCGCGGAGAAGCTGTATCGGGAAGCTATAAAAATCGCACCACATGACTTCTCTGGATACCTGGCTCTTTCACAGCTTTTCTTCTCAATGGATAAGACCGAAGATGCGGCTCGAATTTTGCGTAATGCGGAGGGCAAAGTCGCAGACAACGCCGAGCGTCGGCGCATGCTAGGTAGAGCTGAGCTTTCAAGAGGTGAAATCGACGCAGCATTAAAGCAGTTTAGATCAGCTCTTGAACTTGAACCGGACAATCTTCCTGCTCGTTTTGATCTAGGCATGGGACTGCGACACGCCGGTAAGCTGGATGAAGCAAGTTCGGTGCTCAACGAGGTTGAGAAGAAAGATCCTTCTTTTCCTGGACTAGCTGTCGAGCAAGGACGCATCTTTGAAGCACGTGGTCAGTGGGAGGCTGCTGTGCGAAATTATCGAACTGCACTTGAGAAAAGCCCGCAGGACTCGAATCTTTTGATGCGTCTAGGTGCAAGCCAAGTCGAAGCCGGGCATACCGATGCAGCTGCCGAGACGCTGGAAAAGGTACGGGAAATTCGACCTAACTCGGCCGAGGTTGCCTTTTTCATGGGCCGAGTGGCTTTCGATCGTAAAAAATTAAACGTTGCGCTCGAGGAGTTTAGAAAAGCGACGGCGCTTGACTCGAAGCAAGGCGAATATTTTATGTATGCAGGGTGGGCGGCCCTTGAGGCTGGAACAAATATTGGCTCTGCGCTGGATTTTTCCAATACTGCCATCAAACTCGATCCGAGTCTTGGTGATGCATATTGGGTGCGTGGCAAGGTAATGTTGCGAACCGGCGCCGTGGAAGATGCTCGTCGAGACTTTGAGCGAGTCATAAAGATTAAGCCAAGCCGCTATGAAGTTTATGCTGACCTTGGCGATGCCTACGATCAACTTCGCAAGATAAGCCAAGCCATCGAAGCTTACGAGCAAGCAGTGTCTTATGATGAGCGCAAGGGCCAGTGGTGGTATCGTTTGGGTGCATTGATGATCGAAAGCGGCCGCGTGAAGCCTGGATTAGACGCTCTAGAAAGAGCCGTTAAAGCGGGCAGCTCCGAGACAGACGCCCCGGACTGGTTATCCGAAGCACATCGCCTTATTGCCGAAGCTCTTGTGCTTGAGCACCGCCGAGCAGAGGCCCTTGAGCACTATCAGCATTATCTCGATCTTGCTCCAGCCACCGCTATCGACCGCGAAGAAGTCGAAGCAATTATCAAAGCTTACAAAAATCAGGAAGGTTCCGGGTCTTAGTGGTTTTATAGTGCTTTTTTGATCTCACTGATCGATTGAAATAGTATTGACAGGATCTGTCGTCGAGATAGAGTGCGCAGACTTTTCCGCGATAGCTCAGTTGGTAGAGCGGGCGGCTGTTAATCGCCTGGTCGCAGGTTCGAGTCCTGCTCCCGGAGCCATTCACGCGGGGTCGCGGAAACGCGACCCCGCACTTTTTAACAGCGGCCTCGGAGAGCGATCTCCGGGGCCGTTGCGTTTCTCCCCCACGTTTCCGCGACCTTCGACGCTCGGCGAGCACGACGCGCGCGTGGACAGCGTTCGCGCAGAGAGCGCCGCGGGCGTGAAGGAGCGCGCGACGAGGGCGTTCTGGACGGCGTTCGCGCTCTCTCTTCTGGCCCGCGGGGAGAGAGGAACCGAGAGCGTTTAACAGCGAGGCCCGTTTTCGCGGGACGGAGCCGCTGACGTTTAACTGGCCAGCGGCTCGCGCAGCGAGGACGAAGCGCAGCCGCCCACGCGCGCCGTCGCTCAGTCGTCCTCGTAGTTCGACCGAAGGCGGTCGCGCATCGAGCCCTCGCCCGGCAGGCCGAGGATCCTTCGCGACGGCACGAGCTTGTCGTAGACGGCGAGCACGGCAGCGAGATCCTTGAGCAGAGCCGCGTCATCGGGGATCTGGTTTCGCGCGTAGAACTTGTAGGCGACCGTCGAGTCTTGGTACCCGCGGATCAGCGGCACGTCGCTCTTGAGGTCGATCCCTTCGCTCACATCGAAGCCTGCGGCCTTGAGCGAGCCTGAGCGTGCCCGGAGCTGAGCCGCTCGTTCACGAAGCTGAGCGGGGCCGCTGCCGCCGTAGCCTGCCATCACCCAAGAGGTTCCCTGGTTGAGCGTGAGGTACACGCCGGACATGTCGGCGCGGAATAGGTAGATGACGTAGACGCCCTCGCTGGTCTTGCTGGTCTCTCGAGAGTCGAGGGCAGCGATCCACGGAACCGTCGCCCAGCGCCCCTGACCTGCGGACCAGCGGACGACGACATTCGGAAACCGGACGACGTCGGCTGAACCCTTGAGTGCCGAAGCGACGCGTTCGAACTCAGCCCAGAGCGGGTTCTGCTTCCCGAATGCCTCGTAGGCGCGCGCGCGCGTGTAGCGGCCCACGATTGCCTCCAGCGCACGCTGGATCTCGTCAGTCTTGCGTTCTCGCCCGTCCGCGACCTGCTTCCCCTTCGTCATCGTCATGCTTCCTTTGGCAGGAACTCCTTCAGGCGCGTGTTCTCGACAAGCCGATCCAACGAAGCCAGCGTGAACACCTTGCCCCGAGTTGCCTTGAGCATGTCGCGCATGTCTTGACGCCGAACACCGAACCCGCGTCCGTCGATGCAGGCGACGACCTCGAAGGTCGGCCGGCCCTCACGCTGGCGCTCGTCACGCATGGCGGCCAGTCGAAGGATTCGCGAGACCTTGTCGCGCGCCGTCCCGTCGTCACCCGTGATCTTCGCCTCGATAATGATCGTCGGCGAGAACTCAGTCGGCACGAAGAAGTCGGGCGCCTGCTCGAAGCCCTCGACGCGTTCGGCGCGCTTGGTCTTCCTGAACGTGATGCGACGACGCGCGAGCTGCTCCTCGATCGCGCTCTCCATCACGTCACCGACCAGCTCGGAAACGGCGTCGCGGTGGCTTGCGAAGGGACGTCCCAAGTATCGCTCGTATAGAAGCACCGCGTACGGCACATGGAAGTTCGCCGCGTGCTGGACCGACGACAGTCCAGCCGTTGTATCGACCTTGGCGAGCCGGTGCACGGTGTCCTGTGCGGCTGCCGGCGCTCCTCGAGTGATGTACTCGATTGCGACGGACACCAAGGCGCGTGTTCTAGTCATCGTGGCGCCGTCGCCGTTGCCGCCACGGTCGAACATCTTCCGGTTCTTCCGCACCTTCGTATCGAGCGTCCGCGCCGCGTTCTGGGAAATGTCACTCTCGCGCTCGGACCTTGCCAGGTCCGCCCACTCGGGCGGCGAGAAACCGAGAATCGTCCGGAGAACTACCAGTGTGAGCGCGTCATGGCGAAGCGCCTTCCACACGGAGTCCTCAGTGAATGTGGCGAACGCCTGCGTCTCGCTCTTCAGCACTTCATACGCGGTCTGGAAGTCACCGTAGTCGATGAACCCCGCGCCCCGAGGGAGAGTCAGAAACTGAGACTGAAGGTCCCCGAAGGTCATCTCGACCATCTCGTCGAGGCGATCTTGAAGCTGGACAGCAGTGAGTTCGAAGGGATGGGTCATGGCCGGGCTTCCCGTTGTGACGAACTGGCGGTGCGCGCGTGTGAGCCGCCAGACGCCACGACCTCCACCGTCGAAGAGACGTCCGCCATGAGGGTGATCTGCTCGAGGCACTGGCGGGCCGTCCGCAGCCGCTCAGGCAAGGGCGCTTCGCGGTTCCAAGCAGGCCGCAGCGTGCGAATCGCGATGCGAGCCACATGGCCAGCGATCAAACAGCGAAGGTCGCCAACGGTGATCTTGACGCCACCGCTTCGCATCGCCGCTGCGTCGGCGGCGAGTGCTGCTCGGCACTCATTGCTGACATCCAACGGCATCTCGACTTGCCGTGCCTTCGCGCGTCGCGCCGCCAGCGGTTTGCGGCAGACGAAGACGGAGTCGAGGATCGACGAGCCGGTGCCCGCGATGTGGAGAGAGGCTGTCATCTCTGCAGCCGCCGGAAGTGTCGCGGTGCAGTCGAGGTTCGCGTCGAGGATGGCGAGCACGAGGGGCAGATACGCCGTCGGATCGTTGTGGTGATACGTGAAAACGAATGGTCCGCCCGGCTTCAGCGCCTTCGCGAAGTGCTGGAACACCTCCGAGATGCCAGCCGCGAAGTGATCGATTCCCCGGCCCAGGGTCTCGTTCCCTGTGAGTTCGTCCGAGGAGCGCGTGCTCTTCTTCACGAATGACTCCTCCTCGTCGAGGAGAGCCTGCCGAAGCCACGCGAAGCAGAAGTCGATCAACTCCGCGTATTGGACGTTGTCGAAGTACGGTGGGTCGGTGAAGACGCCATCGAGTGAGTTCGCCTGAAGTGGAGCGTTCTGAGACGGCGCGTTCACAAGGAGCGCCTGCTTTACGGTCCTGCTGTCCGGGAGGTGCGCCACCATCGACGCCTCGATTGTCTCTCCAGCGATGGGGACAATTTCCTTCTTCTTTCCAGAGTGGCGCGTCTCGAAGGGCGCACGACAGTACTGCTTCGCGCGCACGTACTTCTCGACGAAGTGACGGAACGAGCCGGAGCCGATCCCTGCGATACCGAGCAGGTTGTTCTCACACTGAACGAGTCCGACCGGGAACCCGTGGACGCTGAAGATGTCCTGGCACTTGAGGGCGTAGGTATCGTATCGGCACAACATGTTCTGGTACCGCAACGTGTCGGAGAACACGGTCAGCAACGCGTGCCGAACGGAGACGTCACGTACGCACCGAATGCGCTTGAGCAGAATCCCAAGGCCCAGGAGCTGCCTGGTGCCGAACATCTCGCGGTAGCGCCGGTAGCCCCAGCGATGAAGCCGGTCGCTTTCATCACCAGCCGGAATCTCGTCGTCAGGAATCGGAAGGTTTGCGCCCTCGCGAGAAAGGCGACGTTCCGCGTCCTTCACTCTCGCGAGGTCCTGTCGATCCGGTCGCTTGAACTGTCGCCCCGGCGTCCCCTTGTAGCAGCGCTCGCAGTGGTACTCGAGAGCCCACATCCGGTGTTCCGGCGCCTGCGCGAAGGTCCCAACGGAAAATGCCTTATTGCATGCGCGGCACTCGAGCTTCTTGCGCGAAACGTTCCCTTCCATGTGAACCGCGTGCCCGCAGTCCGTGCACTTGCCCGGCGCTTCACGTGTCGGCGGGGTCTCGTACTCGTTGAGCGCGCCGCATCCGCTGCACGCGAGAACATGGCGGGGATGACGCTCGGCCTCTGCGAGTCGGTAGCCGGGAAACAGGTCGTTCATTTCGTCGCAGTGAGGGCAACGCGCTGTCTTCACCCAGAGGAAGTACTTGACGTTCGCAGCACTTCCGCAGCCATCGCACTTGGTCTTGTAGAGAGAGCCGACATCTGCCGCGACATCGTCAACGACGCTTGCTGCATCGGCTGCGAACGCGACGATGTCGAGCGGGGCCAAGCTCTGCCGCACAATCCAGTGCGCCATCGGATTGATGTCGCACCCGACAACGTGGAAGCCCAGGCGGTTGGCTTCGTAGACCGGGGTGCCGCCGCCCATGAAGGGATCGCCAATCACCCCGGAGAGCTGATGTGCTTTCCAGAATGAGTCGCGCAGCGGCTCTGCAGCGAACTCAGCGAGCAGCAGCGACCGGAAGACGGTACCGGGGCGCCGGGCGAACCACTTGTGGATTCCGATAACTGGTCGATAGTTCTGCTGAATCTGTTTCTCGCGCAGCGCGAGTTCGGTTGCGAAGGCTGCGTCGAAGACCGCCTCGAGTCCCGACGGCTCTAGCGTGGCTGCTGCCGTAATGCGTCGCGTCATTGGAATACCTCCTGACGCGCGACGCTACCATCGCATGCCGAGAACCTGAACAGATGTTCTCCTGCCAGCATCAGACCCCATCCTCGTCGGACTTCGCCCGATTGCTTGCCTTGTCCGTCATCCAGCGTTCGAAATCCGCCCGCCGAACGCGCCACTGCCCTCGGATTTTGAAGGCCGGAAGCTCCCCGCTGCTCGCCATCGAGTAGACGGTCTTCTCGGCAAGCTTCAGGATTTCCGCGATGTCCTTGATGGTGAGGACTTCTTCGACCATTGGCGTGGTGTGCGCTCCGCTAGGTGGAACGAGACTCCACCGAACGGGAACGTATTCCATCGAACGCTATCTGGTCAAGTGCGCAGTGACATCAGGCTGCCGGCGGATGCGCACCGGTTCTCCACGACCCCCGCTGCTCCACCCAGCTCCCGGCGTGCGCCACAGCACGCAGGGCCCGCTCGCCGTCGACTGCTTCGAGCGCCAGGCCGGCCTGCTTGGTGCGGTTCGTGCCGTCCTGCAGCGTGAGCTCGGCCCCCGCCGTCCGCCGTGGCAAGATGCTTCGGTGCGTTCTTCCGGCACCACGATCGAGCTGTCCGCGTCGGACCTGTCCCAGTTCCTGGGCTGCCGGCACCGGACCGCCCTGGATCTGGCGGTGGCGCACGGCCAGCGCGAGGCGCCCACCTGGGTCGACCCGGTCATGCTCGTCCTCCAGCAACGCGGGCTCGACCACGAGCGGGGCTACGCGGACGCCCTTCGCGCCGAAGGGCTGGTCGTGGTCGACCTCGCCGAGCAAGGCGGCGACGATGCGGTGGCCCGCACGTTGGACGCCATGCGCGCGGGCGCGAACGTCATCCTTCAGCCCGCGCTCCGGAATGGCCGTTGGTTCGGCCGGCCCGACGTGCTTCGACGGGTCGAGACCACGAGCGGGCTCGGCGAATGGTCGTATCAGGTCGTCGACACGAAGCTCGCCAAGGAGACCCGAGGCGGCACCGTCCTCCAGCTCGCGCTCTACCCCGAGATGCTGGGCCTCGTTCAGGACGCGATCCCCGAGACCTTCCACGTCGTCACGCCGGATCCGGATGCGCCCGTTCAAACCTTCCGGGTCCAGGACTTCTCGGCCTACTTCCGGTTCATCCGCGCCCGCCTCGAGGTGACCGCGCAGCAGGAGCCCGATGCGATCGCGGCCGCGAACTACCCCGAGCCCGTGGAGCACTGCGACGTGTGCCGGTGGTGGAGTGTCTGCGACAAGCGGCGTCGCGCCGACGATCATCTATCGCTCGTCGCCGGCATCGCGCGGCTCCAGAGCCGAGAGCTGCAGGCCGCGGGCGTCACCACGCTCGCGCAGCTCGGCACGCTCCCCTTGCCTCTGCAGTTCACGCCTCGACGGGGTGCCGTCGAGACGTACGTCCGCGTGCGCGAGCAAGCTCGGCTTCAGCTCGCGGGTCGGACCCAGGGCGTCCCGGTTCACGAGTTGCTCCCCATCACGCCGGACCAGGGACTCGCTCGGCTGCCGCCCCCGTCGCCCGGTGATGTCTTCCTCGACCTCGAAGGCGATCCGTTCGCGCGGGACGGCGGGCGCGAGTACCTCTTCGGCCTGGTAACCGTCGCGCCCGATGGCACCACCTCGGCGCGCGCGTTCTGGGCCTGCTCGGACAGCGAGGAGCGCGCGGCGTTCGAGGCGGTCGTGGACGAGATCCTCGGTTCTTGGGCGGTGAACCCCACGATGCACGTCTACCACTACGCTCCCTACGAGCCCTCGGCGTTCAAGCGGTTGATGGGCCGGCATGCGACCCGCGAGACCGAGATCGATCGCATGCTCCGCGCCGAGTTGTTCGTGGACCTGTACGCCGTCGTGAAGCACTCGCTGCGCGCGAGCCTGGAGAGGTATTCGATCAAGGACCTCGAGCCCTTCTACGGCTTCACTCGTACCGTTGCCCTCGCTGATGCGAGAACGAACCTGCGCGTGATCGAACGCGCGCTCGAGCTCGGCGCCGCGGACGCGATCACCGACGAGGTGAGGGCCGCGGTCGAAGGCTACAACCGCGACGATTGCGTCTCGGCTCTGCGCCTGCGCGACTGGCTAGAACAGCTTCGTGCTTCTCTCGAAGCCGCAGGGACGCCGGTCCCGCGTCCGGTACCCACGGATGGCGCGGCGCCGGAGAAGCTCGACGATCGTGCCCGCCGGGTGCAAGCGCTCGTGGCGGCGCTCACGGACGACGTTCCTGCGGATCGCGCCGAGCGGAATGATGATCAACAGGGGCGGTGGTTGCTCGCGCATCTTCTCGACTGGCATCGGCGCGAAGCCAAGGCGCCCTGGTGGGAGTTCTTCCGGTTGCGCGATCTGTCCGAGGACGAGCTGTTCGCCGAGAAGGCGGCGCTCTCCGGCCTGCACTTTGTTGCCCGCGTCGGCGGGACGAAGAAGAGTCCGATCGATCGCTACGACTACCCGCGCCAGGAGACCGACGTTTGCAAAGGCGATGAACTGCATCTACCCGACGGAACGGCCTTCGGGGGCGTCGATGCCATCGATCGTGTGACTCGCACGGTGGACGTGAAGAAGCGCGGCGCACAGGCTGACGTGCATCCCCCCGCCGTGTTCGCGCACTCGGCCGTGAATACCGACGTGCTTGCCGAGGCGCTTCTGCGCATCGCCGAGGACGTGGTTCAGCACGGTGTTTCCGGCGGGACTCAGTACCGCGCTGCGCGCGAGATCCTCCTTGGTCGGCCCCCTCGACTTCGAGCCGGGACCTTTGAGATCGGAACGGCCGAGACCGCTATCCAATTCGCGGTTCGCATCGCGGCAGATCTCGACGATACGGTCCTCGCCATCCAGGGGCCTCCGGGTGCCGGGAAGACGTTCACTGGTGCCCAGATGATCTGCGAGCTCGTTCAACGAGGCGCCCGCGTCGGGGTCACTGCGGTCAGCCACAAGGTCATTCGCAAACTGCTCGACGACGTCGCAGTAGCTGCCGGCAGGCTCCGGGTTCAGGTCAACTGCGTTCACAAGGTCACCACCAAGAGCGACCCACCATCGAGCATGGAGGAGTGCACTAACAACGACGAGGTCATCGCCCGACTCGGCGACGGCCGGGCTCACGTGGTCGGCGGGACCCAGTGGCTCTGGGCGCGCCCGGCGTCGCTGGGCGTGATCGACGTCCTCTTCGTGGACGAGGCGGGTCAGATGTCGCTCGCGAATGTTCTCGCCGCCTCGCAGGCCGCGCGGAGTGTCGTGCTGCTCGGCGATCCGCAGCAGCTCGAACAGCCCCAGCAGGGCACCCACCCCGAGGGCGCCGACGCCTCGGCGCTGGAACACATCCTGCGGGGTCACAAGACCATCCCGGCCGATCGTGGGATCTTCCTGCCGGAGACCTGGCGGCTGGCGCCGAGCATCTGCGCGTTCACCTCGGAAGTGTTCTACGAGGGACGGCTCCACGCGAGGGCCGGGCTCGAGCAGCAGGTGCTCGTTGGAACAGCACCGTTCGAAGGATCCGGACTCTGGGTTGCCGCCGTCGCGCACGAAGGGAACCAGAACTCGTCGAGCGAAGAGGTCGACGTGATCGACCGGATCGTTGCGGGCCTGCTTCGTCCCGACGCGGGGTGGATCGATAGCGACGGAGCGATGCACGCGATGACGGCCAACGACATCCTGATCGTCGCGCCCTACAACTCTCAGGTCGCCCTGCTCTCCGAACGGCTCGACCGGCGCGGGGTTCGCGTGGGCACCGTCGACAAGTTCCAGGGCCAGGAGGCTCCCGTCGTCATCTACTCGATGGCGACCTCAACACCCGAGGACGCGCCACGCGGGATGGAGTTCCTCTACAGCCTCAACCGCCTGAACGTCGCCACCTCGCGTGCGCGCTGCGCGTGCATTCTTGTCGCGAGCCCGCGCCTGTTCGAGCCCGAATGCAAGAGCCCAAGGCAGATGCAGCTCGCGAACGCGATCTGCCGTTACGTGGAACTGGCCCGGGCAGTCGCCACGGCCTGAACGCTGAAGGCCACCCGCTGCTCCACCCAGCTCCCGGCGTGCGCCACGGCGCGCAGGGCGCGCTCGCTCATGGGCTCGGCGCCGTCGACCGCTTCGAGGGCCAGGACCGCGAGCTGGAGATCGGGCGCCAGAAGCAGCAGGTCCAGCAGCTGCGTCACCCGCGCGCGCGTGAGCCCCAGCTTGCGCGCCACGGCGGCCCGGTCGGCCACGAGGCCGCGGTCGATGGCGCCCTGCAGGTGGTGCGCGAGGGCGAGCATCCGGGCCACCTTGGCGGGCCGGCGAACGGGCTCGGGCTTCGGGGGCGGCGGCGTCTCGGCGAGCGTCACGCGCGAGCTGCGCCTGCGGAACAGCGTGCCCGTCAGGATGTGGCGGTCGCTCGGCGTCTCCGTCGTTGGCGCCGTCGCGGGCTCGAGGGTCATGCGGCCTCCTTGGCGCCCGGGTCGGCGGCGAAGTTCACCAGCTCGACCTCGACGACGCCGCTCTCTTCCTTCACGCGGACGGCGGCGACGAGCGCGCGTAGGAGGCGCCCCTGGTTCTCGGGCGTCATCGCGGTCCAGATGCGTGCAAAGTCACGCAGCGCGTCAGCGATCCACTTCGCCTCGGCGTCGGCGACCTCGAGGTCGAGGCGGTCGCGCTCCGTCTCCGCGAGCTGGCGCTCGGCGGCCACGAGCCGGTCGGTCTCGACGCGGAGCTTCGCCTCGACGAGCTCGCGCGCCCGGCCCTCGAACTTGCCCAGCTCCTCGGTGTACTTCGACGCGTTCACCGACGCGGCCGCCACCCTGCCCGGGAGGTCAGCGCGGATCTTCTCGATCGCCTTCCGCTTGCCGTCGATGCGCGCGTCGAGCGCGGCCTTCACGTGCACGGCAAGCGTGCCGTCAGCCGTCGCTGTGGTGATGCGCTGCGCGACGAAGTCCTCGAGCGCACCCGCCGGCAGCGCGCGTGCGCGGCACGCCTCCTTGCCGTGCTTGTCGCGCTTCGAACATCGGTAGAACCGATAGACCTTCCCGTTCTTCGTCGTCGAGCCCGGACACATCGCCTCGCGGCAGAGCCCGCAGCGGAGCAGCCCTCGCAGCACGTAGTCGGGGTTCGTGCCGGTGAAGCGCAGCTCGCGCCCGGTGCCCGCGAGGATGCGCTCGGCGTGGCGGAAGGTGGACTCGTCGATCAGCCGCGGATGCTCGCCCGGGTGCAGCTCGTCGCCGTACATCATGAAGCCCGCGTAGAGCGGGTTCCGGAGCACGCGCGCGATGGCGTCCTTCGACCAGCGCAGCCCTTCCTCCGGCGGGCGACTCGAGCCCCGCGGCAGCAGCCCGCGCTCCGTCAGCGTGCGCGCGACCATCGCCATCTGCCGGTGCTGAAGGAAGAGCGTGAAGGCCTCGCGGACAATCTGCGCCTCGACCTCGTTCACGAGGAGCTTCTTGTCCTTCACCGAGTAGCCGAAGGGCACCGGGCCACCCGTCCACTTCCCCTTGCGGCGCGAGGCGGCGATCTTGTCGCGCGTGCGCTCGGAGATCATGGACCTCTCAAACTCGGCGAAGCTCATCAACATGTTGAGCGTGAGCCGACCCATCGCGTCGGCCGTCGAGAAGTTCTGCGTGACGGACACGAACGACACGCCCGCCGCCGTGAAGCGCTCCATCATCTTGGCGAAGTCGAGCAGCGAGCGACTCAGGCGGTCGACCTTGTAGACGACGATGACGTCGATCTTCCCGGCCTCGACGTCGGCAAGCAGTCGCGTGAACGCCGGCCGGTCGGTGTTGGCGCCAGTGAAGCCGCCGTCGTCGTAGCGCTCGTCGACGACCTTCCAGCCGGTCTGCCGCTGGATGTACGCGAGGCCCGACTCGCGCTGGGCATCGAGCGAGTTGAACTCCTGCTCGAGCCCCATCGTCGTCGACTTGCGCGTGTAGATGGCGCACCGCTTGGTCTCGCTCCCGGGCGCCGGGGTTGGCGTGCGCTTCGTCATCGCGGCTCCTCGGGCTTCGCGTCGGTCGGCGGCTCCTCGTCGGCCTTCGTGTCGCGCTCGACGACGGCGAGGAGCCGCTCGAGGTTGTCGTTGAGGCGAGCCAGCTCGCGCGCGATGGACGGCGCCGTGGCCTCGTAGAAGCGGTGCCCCATCTGCGTCCGGTAGAAAGGGATGTCGCTCATGCCGCGCTCTCCTCGCTCGTCGTCTCGACGCGCTTCTTCAGGCCGAAGAAGAGGAAGCCGTTCCAGGGCGTGCCCGTGATGTGCTTCGCAATGGCCGAGAGCGTCTTGAAGCGCTCGCCCGCGTAGTCGAAGCCCTCGGCGCAGATGGTGACCTCGTGCGCGACGCCGTTGAAGACGCGGCGCAGGACGGCGCCCACCGAAGGGATGCGTGGATCGCGAGGCTCGAGCGCCTGCACCGGGCCAGCGTCCTTCTCCTGCGCCGACTGCCGCATGCGCCAGCGCTCGGGCACGTCGTCGCCGAGCTGGGCGATGCGCTCGAGGGCGCTCGCCGGGAGCCCGCCCTCGGCCAGCTCCTGGACGCGCCAGGAGAGGCGCTTGCGCAGGTAGTCCTTGTTCCTCGTCCGGGTCGGCTCGCCGTACAGCTCGCGGTACTTCTCGGCGAGCTGGCCGACGTTCATCTTCTCGAGCGCGGCGAGCTGCGTGGGGACGTCGCCGAGCTCGCGCGCGTTGGCTCGGGCTCGTGCAGTGGTCTTTGACATCGTGCCTCCTTCGGCGCGGGCGCCATGCCCGCGGGTGGGCATGACGGCTTCTTCCCCGGTGGAAGACAAGGCGAGAACCAGAGGGAGATCAGGCACTTCGACCTCCTTCGCGGGGCTCGCGCAGCCCTGCCTCGCGGCGGGCACGGCGTTCCCGCAGCCAGATGTCGAGGAGGGTCTCGGCCAGGACGTCGGCGGCCTCGGCCCGTCGACGTCGGAGATCGGCCAGGCGCTCCTCGGCGATCTTGGGCGGCTCCAGCTCGATGGCCGGCGGTCTCGCGGTTCCCGTGTTCATGGGGGTGAAACGCGGGCGCGGAGTTCGCGATGGGACGCGGCCGGGCGGGCATGTTGCCCCTTGATCTCGACCACGATGTTTAGTATTTAGGGGACACTACATCGCCGCCCTGCTGCTCGCGGGGCGTTCAGAGAGGACGACGTGAAGGAACGGCTTGGAGAACGCATTCGCCGCAAGAGGGCCGAGCAGAAGCTCGGGCTCCGGGAGACCGCCACGAAGGTCGGCATCTCCCCCACTTACCTATCGCGCATCGAGACCATGGACGAGAAGACCCCGCCCGCCGAGGACGTGATCCAGAAGCTGGCGACGTTGTTGAACGACGACTTCGACGAGCTGATGCAGCTCGCCGGCCGCGTGCCGGAGGATGTGGAGAAGGTCATCAAGGGTGATCCGGGCATGCCCGCGTTCCTTCGGTCGGCGAAGGAGCAGAACTACTCCGGCGACGACCTCATGAAGCTGCTTGAGGCGCAGAAGAAGGGGAAGCGGTAATGGAGCTGAAGGTCCCGTTCCTGGCCGATCGCCAGCTGGAGAGCGCAGCCACCGAGCTGCTGCGCAAGTACGCCAAGTGGAAGGGCGCGCCGCCTCGGCCGCCCATCCCGGTCGACGACATCGTCGAGGGCCTCCTCGGGCTGTCGCTCAGCATCGGCGACCTTCGAACCCGCCTCGGCAAGAACGACGTGCTCGGGGCGACGTGGCTCGACGACGGGCACGTGATGATCGACTCCTCGCTCGAAGGGAACGAGGGGCGCTTCTCCTTCACGCTCGCCCACGAGACCGGGCACTGGGTGCTGCACCGGCCGATCATCGAGATGGAGAAGGTCACGGTCCCGCTGTTCGCGCGGGAGCCGAACGCGAAGCCCGGGCCGGCGATCGTCTGCCGCGACGGGCAGCGAGACTCGGCCGAGATCCAGGCCGACCGCTTCGCCGCGTACCTGCTCATGCCGGCGACCGATGTCCGCGCCGCGGCGCGCCTGGTGACCGGCGACCCCCTGGCCATCGATCGCCTCGAGGCGCGTCGCAAGGCCGGCGAGCTGGTGCCCGAGCTGAGGTCTCTTGCCGCCGAGGTCATCGAGCGCGGCAGCTTCTCGAACGTGTCGAACCAGGCGATGCAGATCCGTCTCGTCGCCCTGAAGCTGGTCACCGACGCGTCCAACCCCCAGCGGAGCCTTCTCTGATGCCAGGAGAGCGGTTTCGCTTGCCCTCGATGTCCCCTGTTTAGGCAACAGTCTCCACGGAGAGCACATGGCCAATCGCGAATGGAACCCGAAGTCCTTCTTCCGCCACCTCACCCCTGACGCCCTGAAGATCCTGCAGGAGTGGGCGGACGTGGACCTCACGCTCGACGGCGACGGCCCGCCCGGCGAGCAGGTCTATCGCGCGTGGAAGGCGCTGCCCGAGGATGACCGCGAGCGCATCGAGTCCGCGCTCCTGCCGGTCAACGACATGTGCGCGACGCACGCGCGCCCCTACCTCGAGCAGCTCGCGCTCGTGGTGTGGACCAACGGCAGCGCCAAGCTGATCGACGAGAGTCGCGCGTGGTCGGCGCAGGACCTGGCGGTGCGCCTGTTCGTCGCCGACGAGAAGCGCTTCGCCGACGCCCACCAGACCTACGCGGTCGACATGATGGAGCACCTCAAGGAGTTCCACGGTCGCTACCCCGTCACGCTGAAGCCGACGCCCGAGGCGAAGGCTCGGATGAAGCTGGCCATGGCGAGCCACTTCCGCGACACGGCCTTCGGCGCTCGCTGCCAGATCGAGGACTTCGCCAACGACGAGAAGTTCGCGCTGTTCGTCTTCCACGAGGACGAGGTCGCGCCCTTCGATCGCTTCAACGACAAGGGAGTCGTCGAGCCGGACTGGCAGCGCCCCGTCATCCGGCTCGCCGCGGTCTTCCACTTCGAGACCTCGACGCTGCTGGTGAAGGCGCCGCGCACGACGGAGCGCGAGAAGCTGCGCGACCTCTTCGCGGAGATCTTCGTCGGCGACGCCGAGTACTTCGAGGACGCGACGAAGAGCCCGAAGTTCTGCTTCGACCCGCTGCGCGACTCGGACTTCGACTTCCCGACGCGCGGCTTCGACAAGATCGAGGAGGTCTCGCTCGTGCGCGTCGTGGCGAAGCCCGGGCACCGCGACGTGAAGCGCGTGACCATCGAGATGAAGCCCGGCCTCTCGGTCGAGGGCGTGCGCATGGTGCTCGCCGAGCACGGCGTGGATCTCGGCGTCGACGCCATCGACGGCGTGCGGCTGCAGTTTCGCTTCGAGGGCAAGGGCCGGACGAAGTACCGCACCGTGAGCCTGTTCAACCCGAACAGCTCGAACCTGAACGACACGGAGCGCGACCGCGTCATCCGTCGCTACCTGAAGGAGTGGGGCATCGATGCGAGCGGACGACGTGAAGCCGTGGGCGCTGCTGTTCTCGAAGCTGCGGCGCAGTGACGACGCGCGGGTGAGCTACGACGAGGTCCTGGCCGCCGGCGCCGAGCCGGCGCTCATGGTCCGGGAGCGCATCCTCGAGTACGGCAAGGACGACGGGTACGAGCCCGCCGGCTGCGAGCACGGCTGCACGCCTAACTTCGACTACGACACGCGGAAGAAGGATCGGCTCGTCGGGGTGGCCTGCCCGAACGACCCCGCGTGCTGGCCGGGCTGGACCTGGGTCGCGCGCACCGAGGTCGAGGGGCTGCGCTGCCGAGCGAAGGACGTGTTCACCGCGCTCGCTGCCCGCAACGGACTGGAGCCTCTCACCGTCGCGGTGCCGCCGCCGTTCGTCGGCGTGGGGCTGTTGCGTCGTCGCGGTCTGTCGGTGCCCGTGGTGTGGCTCCGTTCGGCGACGCGCGGGTTCGAGCAGCTCTGTCGCGGACTCCGCGCGCAGCTCGGCCACGACGCGCTCATCGTGCTCGTCGCGAGGAACCCCCGCGTGCCGTTCGCCGCCAGCGAGAAGATCGCGCCGCTCGAGCTGCTCGACGAGGCACGCGGCGACCTCGGACTGGTCCGAGCGCTGGAGGAACTGACGCCCGACTACCGCACACGCGTGATCGCCGACCAGACGATGGATCTCGACTACGTGAAGGTGCGCTTCGCGACGCGGCCGGGAGACCGGCACGTGGTGGAGATCAACGGCCACGACTTCGGCGGCTGCCGAAAGAGCGACCTGAAGTTCTTGCGCCTGCTGCTGCTCGCCGCGGCCCGTAAGAACGGCAAGGACGACGGCTGGCTCGACAAGTCGCGGCTTCGCGACGGAAGCGACAAGGACCCGGCCTTGAACGACCTGCGAGTGGACCTCTCGAAGTACGACCTGCCGGGCCTGAGCGAGGATGAGCGCAAGGCACTGCTCCGCGTACAGCGTGGCGAGGGGCTCATCCGCCTCGGCGTCCCGCCCGAGAACATCGAGTTCGACGAGTCGCTCGCGCGCCTCGAGTTCGTCGCCACAACCACGACGGTGAAAAAGGACGGCACCAAGACGAAGCCGACGAAGAAGCAGGAGGAGGGCCTGCAGAACGCGGCCACCCTCCTGCGGGACTGCCGGCGCCTCGGAGTCCCCGGCGACGCCGAGGCGGTGAAGACGCCGGCTACGACGCGTCGTTCCACCCGTAGCGCGACTTGAAGTTGTCGCGGAAGCCGCCGCGGTCGGAGTCGTCGGGCTGCGGGAAGTCGTCGGCGGTCACGACCTTCGTCTTCGTGAGGTCCACGAGCACCGCACGGCGGCGGCCGTCGCGGCCGTCGAACACGACGCGCTCGCTCTCCTCGACAACGAAGCCGCCCTGCTTCTTGTTCTCCATGATCAGGCGGCGCAGGGCCTTGAGGTCGACGACCTCGCCCTCGTAGTCGATGCGCTTGCAGTGCGCGCGGAAGGCGTCGTAGGCGCTCTCGAGGTGCAGGGCGAGACGCCCGTTGTCGAACACGTAGTGGATGCGGTGCTTGAGGTGCCCCTGCACCGCCATCACGCCGAGCATCTCGAGGAAGTGGTCGAGGGCGTTCTTCACGCCGTGGTCCGTCTCGAGCACGTCCTCGAGGATCGCATCCACGGCGGCGCGGGCGCCGAGCTCGTCGGGCAGCTCGCAGCCGCAGGTCTTCGCGAACTCCTCGAAGAGGTGCACGCCGAGCAGCATCGCGGTGAGGTTCTCCACGATGCGGATGGGCACCTTCCGCTCGCCCAGCAGCGCCTCGCAGACGCCGTGCGCGACCTCGAGGTCGGCGGCGAAGTCGCGGCCCAGGCAGAACTGGATGTACCTCGGCGCGAAGAGCACGAGGTCGACGGAGCGCAGCTCCCGGTGCGCCTCGCGGTAGCCGCTCTTCTCCCTGAGCGTCGTCTTCTCGGGGTTCGAGGTGAGGATGCGCTCGAGCAGCGCAGCCTCGGTCGGGCGCGTCTCGCCGGCGACGCAGACCGGCGCTTGGAGGTGGTAGGTGTTCACCTTGAGGTCGGGTCGCCCGCGCTCCTCCGTCTCGCCCCGGTAGAGCCGCCGCAGGTAGCGGTGCAGCGTATTGAGCCGCTGCCGCTGCATGTCGTAGGGCTTGTACTCGTCGATGAAGACCGGCACCGAGCGCGTCGAGGTGAGGAGCTTCAGGAGCGCGAACTCCGTCTCGGTCGCACTGTAGGGCTCGGCGTCGCGCACGCCGAACAGCGGCCACATGATGTCGATGCACAGGCTCGACTTGCCCGAGCCCTGCGTGCCCCAGACGAAGAGCGTCGGGAACGAGCCGACCGCCTTCATGAAGCTCGCCTTCATCGGCGTCGCGAAGAACCAGCCGAGGATGGGCAGGATGACCTCGGGCGTGTTCACCTGCGGCAGGTAGCGGAACACCGTGCTCGCGATCTCGAGGAACGTGTCGTCGTCGGTCGGCGTGTACGAGACGCGCTTGTCGAGCGAGGCGCCGCTCGGGACGTAGATGACCGGCGACGGCGAGAGGAACCCGTCCTTGCTGATGGCGCAGTCCGGACCGAGCCAGACGTGGTGCTCGCCCTTGTTGTAGTCGCCGAGCATGTTCGAGCCGGGGCGACGTGGCACCGGGCGGCGCGCGAGCACGCGCAGCAGCCCCTGGACGTTGTTGTCGCTGCCCGTCCATTGCAGGTCGGCCGAGGGCAGCTGGCGAATCAGGTCGCGCTTCGAGTGGAACGACGTCAGCGGCAGCCGCAGCGAGGGCACCGTCGTGCCCTTGTCGGTGTGCGCCTCGCCGAGGATCAGCTCGCCGTCCTCGGTGACCACGCGCATCGTCGGGTTGATGGTGAACGACGAGACGACCTTCGACTCCCCGCGCGCGGTCACGCAGTAGTAGAAGCAGGTGTCCTCGTAGATCTCTCCCTCGATGGCGTCGTCGGTGCTCTCGGCCTCGCCGCGCTCGTCGTCGTCCTTCGGCGGCGCCGTCGCTACGCGGGCGACAGCCTTGCGCAGGTCCTTCGCCTTGAGGCCGAAGCGCTTCTCGACGAGCCCCAGGTACTTGCTCTGCACCGAAGGGTCGCGGTGCGCGATGGCGTCGAGAATGGGCTTGAGCCGGTACTCCAGCTCGCGCGCGGGCACATCGCCGGGCACCGCCTCGATGGCCTTCTCGATGTCGAAGACGAAGTCGTAGAGGTCGCAGCGCGCGCCGGGCTCGCGGTTCACGCGGCAGTAGTTGAGCTTCTGCAGCGAGTGACACGGCGGCGCGATGGAGCCGTCCTCGCGCGCTGTCGCCAGCACCTTCTCGTGGGCCTTGCGGATGTATGCCGGGCCGTCGCGGCCCTTGAGCTTGCCGAGTCCGCGGCGGTCGTACTCGATCACGAGGTCCGTGAGCTCGTCGAGTGCGAGCCCCTTGTGCGCGAAGAAGCGCACCATGTTGAAGATGGCGAGGCTGCGGTCCTCGCCGCCTTGCTCCCAGAGCCGCTGCACCGGGCCGCACATCTCGACCGGGTGTTCCCAGTCGTACTCGCCCTCCGGCGTGCGGTTCGCCTTCGCCGTCCCCGGCGCGGGTGCCTAGCCGAGCACCGGCAGCGACACGCGCGGCGCCGGCGTCAGCGGCAGCTCCGGCTTGGGCTCCTCGTCGAGGCGAGCCAGGAGGCGCGCGTCCTCGAGGCGGTCGAAGCCCGAGAGCGCCGCGCTGACCCGGTGCGGTCGGTCGCCCTGGCCGTCGCCCTTGTGGCTCACGGTGCCGATGACCTTGATGATGCGGGCGACGTCGTGGATGGAGTCCACGTGCACGGCGTCGGTCTGGACGCGCTCGCGCACCGTGGCCTCGAAGCTCTTGAGGCCCGCTTGCAGGCGCTCGCGTCGCTCGCCCTCGAGCGGCGTCGGCGGCAGCGCGAACCAGAGCTGCGCCCCGTTGCCGCTCATCATGAGCCGGGGCCGCGAGAGCCCCTCGGACTCGCACCAGGCCGACGCCGCCTCGGCGGCTGCCATCGCCAGCCCGAGCTCGGCGTCGGTGCTGGCGGTGTCCTTCGGGCGCACGGGGTCGAGGTCGATGACCGTGGCGGTGACGACCTCGACGTCCTTGCGGCCGGCGCCGCTCTTGAGCGGCCGGACGACGTTGGGCGCCAGCTCGAACAGACGCCTCGGCCGCGGCTGGATGCCGACGTAGACATTGCCCGCCGCGTTGGTGCGAACGCACTCGCGGACGAAGGCCTCCTCGTCGTCGAAGAAGCCGATGCCGACGATGCCGCCGGCTGGGCGGATGACGCGGACCTCGGAGACGCCGTGCGCGCCGTGGGCGAGCCAGCGCCAGGTGGAGCGAATGACCTCGGGGTTCGGAGCCGGGCCGCTCATGCGTGCGCGCCCCCGGCCGCCTTGCGCGTGCCGAGCTTCGAGGCCGGAACCCCGAGCACCTCGGCGTAGAGCTTCCGGCGCTCGAGGTGGTGGCGACGCAGGATGGGCACCTTGCGATCGACGAAGTCGAACAGCGCCGCGTCCTGCTTGTCGGCGTGCGGCCGCATCAGGCGCCCGAGGCGCTGCACGGTGCGCCCGCGTGCCCGGCCCGGGTACGCCAGGAACACGCGCGACAGGCGCGGCAGGTCGAGCCCCTCGTCCGCGAGGCTCGTGGCGACGAGGACGGACAGCTTGCCGGCGCGGGCCTCGTCGAGGAGCACCTTGCGGCGCTCGCGCTTCACCTCGCCGGTGAGCACCGCCGCCGACACGCCGCCTGCGGCGATGCCCTCGGCGAGCCGCTCGCAGTGGTCGATGCGCCCCGAGAGCACGAGGCAGACGTGGCCGGCCCGAGCCTCGCGGGTGACGGCGTCGACGATGAGCCGGTTGCGCGCGCCGTCGGACGCGACGGCGGCGAGCATCGGCGCGTAGTCCTCGGCGCCGGTGTACGGGTACGTGAAGTCGGTCTCGACGCTGCGGATCTCGGGCACCGTCAGCACGCCCGCAGCGACCAACTCCTCGTGCGTGACGACGACGAGCGGCGCCCCGAGGAAGAGGTCGAGCAGCGCGGTGAGTCCGTCCTCGCGCTCGGGGGTCGCGGTGAGCCCGAGGCGGTAGCGCGCCGGGCAGCGGTCGACCACGGAGTGGAAGGTGCTGGCCGCGACGTGATGGGCCTCGTCGAGGATGAGCAGCCCGAACCCGCGGAGGAACGCGTCGAGCTTCGTCGGCTCCCAGCGAACGAGCGCCTGGATGACGGCGACCGTGACGGGCGCGACCTGCTCCTCGCCGTCGCCGATGAGGCCGGCCTCGACGCCCAGCTTGTCGCGCAGCTCGCCGAGCCACTGCTCCGCGAGGTCGAGCGTGTGGACGAGGATGAGCGTCGGCGTGCGGAGCCGCGCGATGGCGCCCATGCCCACGCGGGTCTTCCCGCCGCCGCACGGGATGACGACGGTGCCTTGCGTGACCTTCGCGAGCTTGTCGACCGCCGCCTCCTGGTACCCGCGGAGCGGCAGCTCGCGCAGGGGGTCGAGCTGCGCCTCCGGCAGCACGCGCTCGTCGTCGCAGGCGACGATGAGCCCCTCCTGCGCTCCGGCTCGGCGCAGCACATGGATGGCCCCGCGGGGCAGCCGCAGCTCGCCGCCCAGCTGCTCCACGAAGCACACCGTCTCGAGCTCGGCGCCGGGGTGAAGCCCGAGGCGCAGGCGATCCAGGTACGCCGGGTTCGGGAACGAGAGCGTGCGGCACAGACGCTCGACCACCTTCGGCGGCACCTCGCGGGCGTCGATGGTGAGCGCCGAATCAACTCGCGCGCGCATAGGCGGCCTCCTCGAGGAAGCGGGCGATGTTCTCCAGGCGCCGGGTGGAGAGCATCGGTGGCAGGCTCTTCAGGAACTTCCTGCCGTAGCCCTTCTCGGCGAGGCGCTTGTCGAGAATCACGACGACGCCGACGTCGGTCTTGCAACGGATGAGGCGACCGACGCCCTGGCGCAGCGCGATGATCGCGAGCGGCACCAGGTAGTTGTCGAACGCCCGCGGGTCGCGCTCGCAGATGGCATCGATGACCGGATCGTCCGGATGCGGGAACGGCAGCTTGTCGATGACGAGCCCGGTGAGCGCCTCGCCCGGCACGTCGATGCCGGTCCAGAAGCTCTCCGTGCCGAGCAGCACCGAGCCGACGTCCTCCTTGAAGAGGCGGGTCAGCTCCGCACGCGGCAGGTCACCCTGGCGCAGGACGCGGTGCTTGCCGCCCACGACGCGGTCGTAGACGGCGTTCAGGTTCCGGTACGACGTGAAGAGCCCGAGGGTGCGGCCGTCGCAGGCCTCGAGCACCTGCCGGAAGATGTCGACGGCGGAATCGATGAAGCCGGGTTCGCGCGGATCGGGCATGCGCTCCGGCACGACGAGCAGCGCCTGCGACTCGAAGTCGAACGGCGTCTCGGCGATGACCTCGAGCGCCCCCTCGGGCACGCCCGCCTCGCGGCGGACGAAGTCGAAGTTGCCCGAGGTGGTGAGCGTCGCCGACACGAGCGACACCGAAGGGCAGCGGGCGAACAGCTCGGCGCGGAGCAGCTCGCTCACGTCGATGGGCTTGGCGCGCAGCTTCGCGCGGCCCTTCGGATCGACGTCGAGCCAGTAGACCTTGTCGGCGTCCGTCTGCTGCAGCCCCTCGTCGAGCCGCGCCCCGGCGACCGCCGCGTTGCGCGCCACGTTGCGCGCCGTCGCGCGCTCCTTCTGGTCCCGCGCCTCATCCTCGGCTCGCGCGGTGGCTTGCGCCACGAGCGAGCGCAGCGCGCGCTGGACGCCCGCGTCGGAGGCGAAGCCCGGGGCCTTGAGCCGCTTCTTGTACCGGGGCGACCGCGCGAAGTCGGCGAGCCGCTCGAAGAGCCGCCCCGCTTCCTGGCGCAGCTCCCCGGCGAGCTGCTTGTGGCCGAAGTCGGCGGCCGCCGTCGCGAGCCGAGCGAACGTGTGCTCGGAGACGGTGAAGCCGAAGAACTCGCGGGCGATGTCCGCGGCCTCGTGCGCCTCGTCGAGGATGAGCAGGTCGTGCGCAGGGAGCACGAGGTCCTGACCGGTCTCCCTGCGCACCGCGAGATGGGCGAACAGCAGGTGGTAGTTCGTGACGATGATGTCCGCGCCCTGAGCGACCGCCTTCGCCCGCTCCGAGAAGCACTCGTCGCGGAACGGGCAGCCGTCGCCCTTGCACTCGTCGGAGCCCACGGCGAAGCGGGACCAGACCTGCGGCGCCGGGATGAACGGCAGCTCGGAGACGTCGCCGGTCTTCGTCGCCTCGGCCCACGCGAGCACGTCGTCGAGCTGGCGCTGCTGCCCGTCGTCGAAGAGCCCGCGCAGCTCGCCGCGGGCCTCGGACTCTGCGAGGCGATCGAGGCAGACGTAGTTGTTGCGCCCCTTCAAGAGCGCGAACGTGAACGGCCACGGCAGCACGCTCGCGAGCATCGGCAGGTCCTTGCGGACGAGCTGCTCCTGGAGCGCGATGTTCGCCGTCGCGATGACGACGCGCTTCTTCTCGTGGTGCGCGTGCCAGACGGCGGGCACCGCGTACCCGACGCTCTTGCCGGTGCCGCAGGGCCCTTCGCCGAGGGCGTGGCGCCCGCCGCGCATGGCCTCGTCGACCATGCGGGCGAGCGCCACCTGGCCCTCGCGCATTTCGTAGCCGGGGAACCGCGAGGCGAAGAGCCCGCCGTCCCCGAAGACCTCGGAGAGGTAGTCATTCATGGGTGGCTCCTCGCGCCGGGCGCTCAGGCGAACGGATCGACCTCGGTCTCGGTCGCGGCGGGCGCGGCCAGCTCGGTCTGCAGCTGCTCGACGAACGCGCGCGCCTTCTCGACCTGCGCGGCCGGCAGGTCCTTGATGCGCTGCACGCCGAACTTCTGGAGGAAGCGATCGACCGCCTCGCGCGGCAGCGCCTTGAGCTGCGTGGCGATGCCCTGCGCCACCTTCGGGTCGACGGTGCCGTCGGACTTCTGGTCGTAGCTGCCGAGCGGCGCGCTGCTGCCGCCCTCGCTCTCGGGGGCGTAGAGCTTCTCGAGGTCGTGCTGCGGGAGCGCGTGGAACGCCTTCTGCTGCTCGGCCGAGAGCTGGTGCTCGGGCAGGATGGAGTAGGTCGTCTTCGGATCCTTGGCGGCGCCGTGGCGCTGGATCTCGAAGGCCCACTTCTCGAGGCCGTACTTCTCGCGGACGCGGACGAGGTCCTTGAAGAACATCACGCCCTGCTCGAGGACCTTCACCTCCTTCGAGTCGTAGAGCGCGACGCTGAGCGCCACACGCAGCGAGGGCTTGAGCCCCTGCGCCTTCAGCTTCTCGTCGAACGGCATGTACTTGCCGTCCACGAAGCAGACCTCACGCGGGTGAGGCTCGCCGAGGAACACGACGACCGCCTTGTCGCCGTCGTTCCCGAGCTTGAGCCAGAGGCTTCCGCCCTGGTCGTGCTTCTTCGCCATCTCTTCGGTCTGCTGCCACATGCTCGGTGCCATTGGTCACTGCTCCTTCTTGGGGTTGGGGTTGCTGCTGCTCGTGCTGCTCGTCTGCGTCCGCTCGCGCCGGTACACGGCGAAGAGCGGGGTTCCGTCGGAGGCGTTACCCGCCTCCTCGAGGTGGAAGTCCGTGCCGGGCTCGACGACCTGTTCGAGCTCCCAGCGGCGGAAGAGGCCCGGCAGACGCACGAAGTCGTCGTCGTCGGTCGGGCTGGTGATGGGCTGCGCGTGGTCCATGTCGGTGGGCTCCTCCGGGCGGTTCAGCGGTTGCGTGGGGGGCAAACGCGGCTCTCGCGGCCGGAGTGGGACAGGGAGGTCGCGAGGTGCTCGCGGAGCCGTCCGAGCGCGCGCTGGAAGCGCTTGCGGGCCGCGTCGTGCGTGAGCCCCAGGCGCTCGCCGGCCTCGCGCTGGGTCTCGTCGAGCACCAGCACCGCGAGCAGCAGCTCGGCGTCGGCGCCGACGATCGGCTCGAGCCACGCGCGCAGGACCGCGACGTCCTCGTCGAACGAGAGGCTCGGGAGATCGTGGTCGGACGCTGCCCAGCGCTGGAGCGACGCCTTGTCGAACCAGCTCGCGCTGAAGATGTCCCCCTCGAGGTCGCGGAGCGGCTCGTTCGGCTCGCCCTCGAGGCCGTGGTTCACCTCGGCCCACCGGCGCTTGCGGTGGTCCATCACGTCGCGCTCGGTGCTCCGCACCAACGTCGCGGCCACGCGGTGAACAGCGGTGAGGTCGAGGCGCTCGACCAGCGCGGTGAAGGCCTCGGCCAGCTCGGCAACGAGCTCGTCGGGCTGGTCGCGGAAGTGCCGGAGCCGGCGCCGGTAGACGGCGTCGAGCCCCGGCCAGAGCCCGAGCCAGAGGAGCGCGCTCGCGACCTCGTGGTGCTCTCGCCGCTGCACCAGCGTGACGAGGGTGCCGAGGATGCGGTCCTTCTCGTCGAGGTCGCCGGCCTTGCTCGTGAGGTGCGCGACGAGCTTCTTGGGCTCGTCGAACCCCGCCAGCGCCGGGTGCAGTTGCTTCGCCTGTTGGAACGCCTGATCTGCCTGAAGAGTACGAACGGAACGATCGAGGCCCGCGTGCAGAGCCTCCCAGCTTGCGCGCATGACGCGCCGCCTTTCCGGCGGGCGTCAGGCGCTCCTTGGTGGCCGATTCAGGGCGTCAATGCGCTCGGTGGACTTGAGGTGAGGGGCAGGCCGCGAGCTACGCGGCCGTCGCCCTCGGGAGCGCGGACGTGGGCGTCGGCGTCGGCTTGCGCGGCGACGCGAGGACGTTGAGCGTCTTGCAGCGGTAGCAAGTGACGGCGACGGTGAAGTCGGCGCCGGTCACCGTGGTCTGCATGTCGCCGCGACGGATGCTGAGGCCGTCGCGGTCGTGCTTCGCCAGCAGGGCCTGGCAGTTCTTGCAACGGCAGTCGGTGGTGTTGGTGGACGTGGTACGCATGGCTGCTCTCCTCGCGGCCCGCGGTTCATCCGCGAGCACAGGAGGCAGCGTCGGGCGTGAGGGGATGGTGGAAGCCAGGGTGGGAAAGCAGCCCGGTTCCGGGATCCCTCTCCCCCATCCCCTAACCACTTCTGTTGCACCCCCAGCGCGCACCAAAATACGGCGGAGATCCCGGTGCTTGCGCGCACCCGCTTGCGCGGAAGCAAGTAAGTGCTTACTCTCGTGTGCATGGGAGCGCTTCGCCGCACATCCGAAGATCGACAGGTCGAGCTGACCGACGCCGCGCTGCACATCATCGCGACGAAGGGCATCGCGGCCTTGAGCACCCGCAGCCTCGCGGCGCAGGTCGGGCTCTCGACCGGTGCGATCTTCAGGCACTTCGCATCGCTCGAAGCGCTGCTCGACGCTGTCGTGACGCGCGTCGAAGCTGTTCTCGAGTCCACGTACCCGCCGTCGACGCTTCCCCCCGTCGAGCGCCTCGAACGCTTCATCGAGGCCCGAAGCACGGCCGTGGGCAATCAGCTCGGTATCCTGCGGCTCGTTCTCTCGGAGCAGTTCCTCCTCGCGCTCCCTCAGAGCGGCTCGGCCCGCCTTGCGGCCTGCGTGCAGAAGACACGCGCGTTCGTGCTCGAGTGCGTGCGCGAGGGCCAGGACGCAGGCGAGCTGCGCTCAGATCTACCCGCCGAGACGCTCGCACCGATCGTCATGGGTACGGTGCAGATGCTGGCGCTCTCTCCCTCGAAGGCTCGGCAGCGAGATGCCGAAGCGCGCGCAGTTCTGGGCAGCCTGCTCGCGCTCCTCCGTTCGCCCGCTGTCGCTCCCACGTCGAGCAGAAAGAGTTCCCCATGATGCGTCTGATTCTCTCCTCCACCGTCACGGTCGCTGCGCTGTCGCTTGGCGGCTGTGCCACGCAGTCCGCGGCGCAGCACCACGCACCCACGCTTGGCGGACCAGCAAGTCGCGTCGTCGAGCTCCCCGGCACGCCGAGCGCGGGCGAGCCGCGCGAAGTTCGGGTGCTCGTCGACGAGCCCGCATTGAAGCTCGCGAGCATCGTGCTTCGGGCCGGCACCGTGCTGCCGACGCACCACTCCGAGGTGCCGGTGACGATCACGGCGCTTCAGGGTAGCGGCACCGTGGTGGCCGGCGCCGAGCGGCTGCGCCTCGACCCCACACACGCGGTCGTCCTTGCGCCGAACGTTCCGCACTCCGTCGAGCCGGACACCGGGACCGACCTCGTGCTGCTCGTTCATCACCTCGGACGCGGAGAGGAGCACCACCAATGAAGACCGGTCGCTACAACGTCGGCGTGGGCCTGCTCGTCATGGCGGGCTTCATGCTCTACGGGTTCCTCCTCATCTACCTGCGTGACTTCGCGCCTGACAAGGAAGCCTGGGTCGCCAGCTACTCGGTGGGTAAGCACTTCGAGGCGCGCCTCGCGCATGTACACGGGAACCTCTTCGCGCTGCTCAACCTCGCGCTGGGGTTCGTGCTCGTGCGTCTCGCGGCGGCGAGTGACAGGGCGCGCAACGCGGCCGCGGGGCTCGGCCTCGCGGGGCTCCTCATGCCCGCCGGGATCCTCGGTGAGGTGTACCTCGGCCTCTCGCCGATCTTCGTGCTGCTCGGCGCCGTGGCGATGACGGCCTCGGTCGTGCTCACCGGCGTGCTGGCGCTGAAGCACTGGGGCGACGGGAGGGCTGCAACATGAGCACCGCAACTGTCGCTCGACCCAGGTCGCGCCCCGCTGCTGGGCGCTGGCTCCTCGGTGGCCTGGCCGTCGTATTCGGCGTCGCCACATTGCTCGAGGGTGGGAACGTACTTTGGGGTGGGCCCGACGCGCGAGCAGAGGCCGGGAACGTCGTCCCGTTCGTTTTGATGTTCAACTTTGGCGCCGGGTTCGCCTACGTCGCCGGAGGGCTCGCCACGCTGCTCGGTCGCGGGTGGAGATCTGGGTGGCGCGAGGGCTCGCGATATCGACGCTGCTCGTCTTCGCGGCGTTCGGGGTTCACGTGCTCTCGGGCGGTTCCCATGAGACGCGGACGCTGATCGCGATGACCCTCCGCTCGGGGTTCTGGGTAGCGCAGGCGCTCCTCTTGCCCCGCTTGTTCGAGGGAGGCCGCCATGCGTGAGCGTTGGTCGAACACAAGCGTCGCGCTCCACTGGCTCGCGGCGGCACTCATTGTCGGACTGGCGACGGCAGGGTTCGTCATGACGGACCTTCCGGCTGACTCGAGCGGGCGGCTGCTCATCTCGCGGATGCACACGCTCGGTGGGGCGACGCTGATGCTGCTCACCGTCGCGCGTCTCGTCGTCCGGCGCCGCGGGCCTGCAGTGACACCGCTGCCTGTCTCCGAGCTTCACCGCCGAGGGGTCGGCGTGATTCACGCGCTCCTCTATGCGGTGACCTTCGCCATCGGCGCGAGTGGATTCGTCACCGGAGCGCTAAGCGCGTGGCCAGACTACCTGCGCGGGCAGCTCAATGAAGCTCCGGCGTTGGAAGCGCTCGCGTCCCGTCAGGCGCACGAGGCGCTCGTGTTCGCGCTGCTCGGCCTCGTGCTCCTTCACGTGGGTGGCGTGATGCTCCAGCAGGTTCGCAAAGGTGGAGTGCTCAGGCGGATGGTGCCGTTCCTGGGCGGTGAGTCGCCCATTCGCGAGCGAGACGCGCGGTGAGGCCCATGGCTGCTTCGACCGTCTTCCGTCGAGCGCTCGGCATCGTGCGCCGCGGCCTGTGGGTCGTCGTACTCGTCGGGGTCGTGCTGCTCGTCTTGTGGTTCCGCGTCTGGTCGCCTGTCAGCGTGGAGGTCGCTCGGATCGATCGCGGCACCATCACGCAGGAAGCGTTCGGACGCGGGACCATCGAGAGCCAGCGCGAAGCTGCCGTGGGGTTCGACCTCGTGGGAAGGCTCAGCGAGGTTCTGGTCGATGAAGGAGCCCGCGTCACCCTCGGCCAGGAACTTGCGCGGCTCGAGACGGATCAGGCCCAAGCTGACCTGCGCTCCGCACAGACCGGCATCGGTGCGGCGCGCGCCTCGTTGCAGCGACTTGCTGCGGAGGAGGAGCGTGCGCGGGCGCTCCTCGCGACCGCAGAACGAGAGGCGACGCGGACGCTCGCGCTGTTCAACGCGGGGGCGGTTCCGGGGCAGCAGCGCGATGAGACGAGCGACCGCCTCCGTGTGGCTCGCGCCGAGCTCGATCGCGTTCTCGCGCAGCGTTCGGAGGCGACACGCGGCATCGACGTCGCGGCAGGCGGCGCCGAGCAGCGACGGGTCGCCATGGTGCGCGCCACACTGCTGGCACCCTTCGATGGACTCGTGACGCGCAGGCTGCGCGAGCCCGGCGACACGGTCACCATCGGCTCGACCGTGTTGCGAATCGTCGACACGAACCGCGTGTACGTCAACGCCGCGGTGGACGAGACGATGCTGCCGCTGCTCGCCGCGGATCAGCCCGCCGCGATCTTCTTTCCAGGCACGGCTGCGTCAGTCGCGGGCCGCGTAAGCAGAATCTCGTGGGAGGCGGACCGGCAGACGCACGAGCTTCTGGTCGAGGTCACGCCCGAGCGACTGGAGCGGCGCGTTGCCATCGGCCAGCGCGCCGACGTGCGGGTCGAAGTCGGACGCCGGGACCGTGCCCTACGAGTTCCGGTCCGCATGGTCCACCACGACGCAACGGGTGCCTTCGTGTACGCCGATCGCGGCGGCAGAGTCGCGCTGGTCCGTCCACGGTTCGGCCTCACGGGAAACGACCAGGTCGAGGTTCTCGAGGGACTCGCGGAGGGCGAGGCCGTCCTGGCTGCGCCCGGTGCGGCCGCAACCCTGCCGCTCGGGCGGCGCTGGGTGGCACAGTGAACCTGGCGCTCCGAGACGTCCGCAGGCACCTCGCCCGGTTCGTCGGCACAGCCGCTGGGCTTGGCCTTCTCCTCAGCGTCGTCGTCGCGATGCAAGGCATCTACGCGGGAATGGTGGATGACGCGACGATCCTGACCCGCGCGATGCACGCCGACCTGTGGCTCGTCCAGCGCGACACTCGTGGACCGTTCGCGGAAGGTTCGCGGCTCGACCCAAGCGTCGAGGCACGAGCCGCGGCAGTGCCCGGTGTGCGCACAGCACGGCCGTACACATATCAGCTCATTCAGCGAGAGCACCGCGGCGCCGTCATGCGCATCGCCCTCGTCGGGCTCGGCTGGCCAGACGATCCGGGACGCTCGTTGCCGCTCGTGCGTGGGCGACGTTTGCAGCAACCGCACGGAGAGATGATCGTCGACGCCTCCCTCGGGCTCGGCATCGGGGAGTCGCTCGCACTCGCAGGCGAGCAGTACCGTGTGGTGGGGCTCACGAAGAACGCACTTACCTCCGGTGGCGAATCCGTCGCCTTCGTGAGCGTCGCGGATGCCGAGCTCATCGCCTTCGACCAGCCTGCTGAGGCGGCGGTGCTCGAACGTCAGCGCGTGGTGGCACGCTTGCGCCGCACGGACCTCGGCCGCGGGCAGCCCGCTCTCGAGGACCTCGCGACCGATTCGCGCTGGCGTGCGCCTGCGCTTGCTTCGCCCCCCGTGGCTGCGGTGCTTGTCCAAGCGGACCCGCATCGGATCGCCGAAGTGCGGGAGGTCATGCGGAGCTGGGGCGACGTCAGCGTCTACTCGCAGGACGAGGAGGAGGCACTGCTCCTCGGTGGCGTCGTCCAGCGCGCACGGATGCAGATCGGGCTCTTCACCGTGATCCTCACACTCACGGCTGCCGTGATCATCATGATGGTCATGTACAACCTCACGCTCGAGAAGACGCACGATCTCGCCGTGCTCAAGCTCATGGGTGCGCCGCGAACCCGCCTCCTTGGCCTGATCCTGCAGCAGGCGTGGCTGCTGGGTGCGCTGGGCTATGCGGTTGCCTTCGCGATGGGCGAGCTTGTCTTCCCGATGTTCCCTCGTCGGGTTCTCATCACGGAGACCATCTCGCTCGTGGCGCCGGTCGCGACGATGGGCATCGTCACCCTCGCCAGCATCCTCGGTCTCACGCACGTGATGCGCATCGACCCGTCGACCGCGCTGGAGGGCTGACGATGGAAGACGCAGTCCGCGCCGTGGACCTGAGCAAAACGTACGGAACTGGGCCGGCCGCGGTGAAGGCTTTGGACCACGTCAGCCTGACGATCGCCCGCGGGACGGTCGCCGCATTGCTTGGGCCGAGCGGTTCAGGCAAGTCCACCCTCATCAAGGCCTTGGGCTTCGTCTCGCCGGCCGATACGGGTGAGGTGTTTTTCGGGGGGCGCCTCGTCGTGAAGGACGGCGTTCCGCTGGCAGACCTTGCCGCGCTGCGCAGGCGTCACCTTGGCTTCGTGTTCCAGAAGGCGAATCTCACGTCGTTCCTCACGGCGAGGGAGAACGTGGAGATCGCCTGCGAGTTCGGTGGCAAGAGCGATGGCAGAAAGCGTGCTCGTGAGCTGCTCGAGTACCTCGATGTTGCCGGACGGGAGCGCTCGTACCCCGAGATGCTCAGCGGCGGCGAGCAGCAGCGCGTGGCCATCGCTAGAGCCTTGGCGAACGAACCTTCGCTGATCCTCGCGGACGAACCGACCGCCGCACTCGACAGCGTTCGCAGCCGAAGCGTCATGGAGCTATTCCGAAAAGTCGCGCACGACCGCGGCGCTGCGGTCTTGGTGGTCACCCACGACCACCGAGCGCTCGAGGTGTTCGATGTGCTCTACGAGATGGAGGATGGGCGGATCCGCCCCCATCAACAGGAGCGCCCGGTGCCGGCTGCCGCGCCATGAGGCTCTCACCTGACCGCCGAAGCGCAGGCGCTGCGCGACACGGGAACTGGGACGGGCAAGTTGGTGAGGCGAGGCCCTCCGCGCCACCGGGGTCGTCACAGCGGGACGCTGGAGGTTGATGGCGCCGGGACAGCACTCGAACATGCCGGACGCGCTGCCGGCTGCGGGTCTGGCCAGGACACCTGCTCTGTCCAGCCTCTTCCCTTCTCTTCTTCAATAGTTAGATATCTCTTCTCTCTCTGGACAGCTTTCTTCGAGTAGGTCTACTCAAGAGCACTTCGCGATTTCTTTGAGGGCGCCTTCGAGCCTTCGAGGCACCGAAAGAAATCTCGCGATGCGCGTGTGGTGCTACCCGCTGGACGGCGTCCGCTGTCCAAAACGCACGCAACCTGCCGTCGTAACTCGGGAAACATGCTGGCGGACAGGGCTCGTGGTCAGCCGAGCCGCTGCCATCCCGTCCGGCATTCCGCGCTGTGTCCCAGGTCGTCGTTCGGGGCCGCGTTTGCCCCCCATGAACGACACCACCACCACCGACGATGCCCCCGTCCCGTTCCCCACGAAGGAGGAGCGCGACGCGCTCATCCTCGAGTTCCAGCGCCTCGCTGCGCGGCTCACGCGCGCGGGGCTGCTCTCGCGCGCGTCCTCGTCACGCCTGATGCGCTCGATGAGCCAGGAGCGCAGGAGTGCCGAGGACAAGCGGCACGCCTTCCCTGAGCTGGTGCTGGCCATCCTCTTGGCGATCGAGGACGGCACGCTGAAGGACGGAGCCGACTTCGCCCACGGCGACAACGGCTTCGTGGCGCTGCACCTCGAGTCGATCGCCAAGACGCTGCACCAGGCGAAGCGCCCGACGTGCCCCGCGCGCACGATGCGGAGCCTCTTCCACTTCGGCTGGGTGCACTTCCGAGAGGTCGTCCACGCCCGGTCGGAGCGCATGCGGTTCGGGCCCGAGGAGGACCGGCGCCGCACCGTCATCGTCCACGTCCCCTCGGCGCACAAGTTCGTCGGGAGTCATCCCGCGCCTGTCCCATCTCGCTGAGCGAGCCCGCGTTTCCCACCCACCGGCGCCCCGAACGCGCCGGCCAGGAACGCGATGGCACTCAAGGACCTCATCAGATCGGCACCGCCGCCGCCCACGCCGGCAGCGGAACGCCCGCCCGGCATCACCTGCGAGAAGTACACGCGGGGCGAGGGCAAGCGCTGCCTCCACTTCCAGCAGGGCGGCACGTGCGCGCTGCCGGACGAGTTCGTCTGCACCGAGTGGCAGAAGCACAACGGACCGAACAAGCGCGCTCTACCCGTCGTCGCCGCCACGCCGGTGGTCGTCGAGCCGCCGAAGCCTCCCTCGATCGCACGCGACCTGTTCGGCAACCCCGTCGCGCTCCCGGAGGAGCCGCCGAAGCCGAAGCCCGCCGCGTCGGCGATGACCGCTGCGCCCGCGAGGCCCGCGTCCGAGCCGACCATCGATGTCGACCAGCTCCGCGGCTTCACGACGGAGGACATCGAGAGCTTCAAGGCGCTCGGCGTCGAGGTGCAGCTGCACTCGGACACCTACGGCGAGCTGTGGCTGGTGCCCGCGTACACCGGCAAGCCCCGCAAGGAGATCACGCCCGAGCACGCCGCGACGGTGATGCGCGTGCTCTCGGTGTTCCCCGGCTCGCACGTCGTCGCGTTCGAGAAGACCCCCAACCATGAGCGCCCGGAGCGCCCGGAGAAGCGCTCATGACCACGGAACCGTTCCGCAACGCCCATCTCTCGTACTCGCGACTCAGTCGCTTCGAGCAGTGCCCGCTCAGCTACCGGCTGCACTACATCGAGAAGCGCCAGGCCGAGCCCGGGCTCCCGCTCCGCTTCGGCAAGCTGGTGCACGCCGTCCTCGAGCGGCTCATCAAGGAGGTGCTCGACGACGAGCGCACCGGCCCGCTCTCCGAGGAGCGCGCGCTCGAGGTCTACCGCGAGGCCTGGACCGCCGAGGGGCTCACCGGCGTCGACGTCTTCGAGGAGGGCCTGAAGATCCTCCGCGACTTCGTTCGCGAGCAGGGCGTCGTCGACCACCGCGACGTCCTCGCCATCGAGAAGGAGTTCCGGCTCCCGGTCGGGCCCTTCACGGTGCTCGGCTTCATCGATCGCGTCGACTGGGTCGACGACGAGACCGTCGAGGTCATCGACTACAAGACCAACCGCCAGCTGTTCATGCGCGACGAGGTCGACACCTCGCTGCAGCTGAGCCTCTACCACGTCGCCGCGCAGCGCCTCTGGCCGTGGGCGAAGAAGGTGAAGCTCACGTTCTGGATGCTGCGGCACGGCATCCGCCAGCAGACGACGCGCACCGCGGAGCAGCTCGCCGACGCGCTCGCCTACGTCGAGACGCTCGGGCGGCAGACCGAGACCGCGAAGGAGTACCCGGCTCGCCTCAACGCGAACTGCTCCTACTGCGACCACCGCCAGCACTGCCCGGCCTACGCCGACGCGCTCGCCGGCAAGCGCGAGTTCCTCTGCGAGGACCTCGCCGATCTCGAGGCCGTCGCTCGCGAGCGCGAGGAGGTCGCCCGACTCGCGAAGGCGCTCTACGCGCGCAAGGAGGAGCTGGAGGACATCCTCAAGGCGCACCTCAAGGAGCAGGACCAGCTCGTCCTCGGCGGCGTCCGCTACCGGATGTACGCGACGACGAGCCTCGACTACCCGATCGAGCCGACGCTCACGCTGCTCGGCGACGCGACCGGGCTCACGCGCGACGAGCTGCTCGAGAAGCTCGGGGCCATCGACAAGAAGGCCCTCGACGCGCTCCTCAAGAGCCTCGGCAAGAAGCTCGACAAGCCGCGCGTCTCGCTGCTGAAGGCCGAGCTCGAAGCGCACGCCGACAAGACGCACTCGCCGCGCTTCTGGGCGAAGGAGGTGGCGTGATGCTGCCCGCGCTCAACCTCCCGGAGCGCGACGCTCCCGCGCTCGTTCTTCGCCGCGACGTCCTGCGCTCGGACGTGCCCGTGCCGCTCAAGGCGTTGGCCTTCGTCGACCTCGAGACCACGGGCCTCGATCCCTCCCGACACGACATCGTCGAGGTCGCGGTGCTGCGCGTGGATGCGCGCACCCTCGAGGTGCTCGCCGAGTACCAGACGCTCGTCACCCCCGAGCGGCTCGACGACGCGCAGCCCGAGGCGCTCGCCATCTGCGGGTTCTCGAAGGCCGCGTGGACGAACGCGGTGTCGCTGCGGGAGGCGCTGCTCGCCGTCGCGCCGCTCCTCGAAGGCGCACTCGTCGCCGGCCACAACGTCGGCTTCGACTGGGCCTTCCTCGAGGCCGGCTACCGCCGAGCGGGGCTCGCGCTTCCGCGCGTCGACTACCACCGCCTCGACACCGCGAGCCTCGCGTGGCCGCTCGTCGCCGGCGGCGAGCTGTCGTCGCTCTCCCTCGACTCGCTCGCGACCTACTTCGGGCTCGACCGCCCGAGACCGCATCGCGCGCTCGCCGATGCGAGGTGCGCGCTCGAGGTCGCACGCAGGCTCTCCGAGCGCATGCGACTCGGTGGTCGCCTCGCGGGTCTCGTCGGCGACGAGCGAGAGCTGTTCGATGCGCTGCTCTCGCGCCTCGAGCAGGGACGCAGGCAGTACGGCCCGTGGCGCGTCGACGACGGGCGCGACTACCCGAGCGAGGCCTACGCCGAGCTGCTCGACGGGCTGCACTACCTCGCCGCCGAGCTGGTGAGGCGCCGTCGCCTCGAACGCAGCCGGCTCCGGCGCGTCTACGTCTGCCACCCGTTCGCCGACGATCCGGCCGGCAACGTCGAGCGCGTCCGCGGCCTCAGCCGCCAGCTCGTCGCGCTCGGGGTGATGCCCGTCGCGCCGCACCTCTACCTGCCGCAGCTCCTCGACGAGGCGACGGAGCGAGAGCAGGCGCTGCGCTTCTGCCTCGAGCTGGTCGACACCTGCGACGAGGTTCGCGTGTTCGGCGGTCGCGTCACGGCCGGCATGAAGCGCGAGGTCGAGTACGCGAAGCGTCGCGGCATCCCGGTTCGCTTCGAGACGGAGGTGCTCGCATGAGCGGCGCACACTCCCGCAGGAAGGGCGCGGCGTTCGAGCGCGAGCTGGTGCACCGCTTCCGCGAGGTGATGCCCGACGCCGGCATCCGTCGCGGGCTCCAGTGCCGCTCGGGCGAGGAGGCCTCGGACGTCGAGGTCCCGTGCTTCTGGGTCGAGGCGAAGCACCACCACCGCACCAACGTGCGCGCGGCGATGAGGCAGGCGCTCGACGCCTGCCCGCCCGGGCGCTGGCCCATCGCCGTCTGCAAGGACGACCACGCGACGCCGCTCGTCACGATGCAGCTCGAGGACTTCCTCGAGCTCGTCCGCGAGTGGTGGGAACGGCGGGACCGATGAGCAGCGCCCTCCGCACCGTCATCGAGCGGCTGCGGCGAGACGCTCTCGCTGCGCCGCGCCGGGTCTTCGACGAGAGCCGGGCCCGACACGCTGCTCTCGCCGGCCATGCCGACGTCGCGTCCGTGCTGGCGGCGCTCGCCGACGATCGCGAGCACACCTACCCCGAGCGGGACGCGCTCACGCGAGCGCTGCTCTCCGAGCACCGGGCGAGCGGCGAGGCGCTCTGGGCCTCGGTGCTCCTCGTCGCGTACTACCCGATGCTGAGCAGGCTGCGGCACCGGCTCGTCAGCGACGCCGTGCCCCGCGACGAGCTCGACCAGGTCGTGATCACCGCGTTCCTAGCCGCGCTCGGCGAGCTGCCCGTCGACGAGCACGCCGACCGGATCGCGATGCGGCTCCGACAGCGGACCGAGCGCCAGGTGTTCGCGTTCCTCCGCAAGGAGCGCGAGCAGCAGCATCCGAGCGCCGACCCCGACGAGCTGGCGATGTTCGGCACCGAGTCCATCAACGCTCGGCGCCTCGAGACGACCGACGAGGAACTGTTCGATCTCGCGCTCCTGCTCGAGCGGGCCGCGGAGGAAGGCATCCCGCAGAGCAGCCTCGAGGTGGTCGCGGCCACCGTGCTGCGACGAGAGCTGCTGCGCAGCTACGTCGACCGCGTCGCGCCCGACGACGACCTCGAGCGCGAGCGGATGTACCAGCGGCTGAAGCGGCAGCGGACCCGCGTGCTGCGGCGCCTCCGGACGATGCTCGGCCAGTCCCCGCTGCTGCTCGCCAGCGGCTTCTGAGGAGCGAGATGGAGAAGCGCGAACCGGAGCAGCGAAAGGGAGGACGCCCGCGTCGCGAGGATGGGCCGAAGATGCCGTACCACGAGGTCGATCGCCTCCTGGTCGAGGGCGAGCTGATCGCCGGTGCCGATGGCGCGGAGACGCGCGTCTGGCCCTCGCAGCGCGAGGTGGCCAAGAGGTTCAAGGTGGCGCCGAGCCTCGTCGCGGCGTTCGCGAAGCAGAGCCGCTGCGTCGAGCGGAAGGCCGCGTTCCAGGCGGGCACACCGATCGAGCCCATCACGCTCAAGGACCAGGAGGCCGCACCCGCCGCGACGACGCCCGGGCCGACTCCCCCTGCGTCCGTGGCGAGCACGTCCACGCCGGAGCAGCCCGAGCCGAAGCGGAGACCGGGACGCCCGCGCAAGGCCGAGGCGCCGCTCATCTCCTACGAGGAGCTGGATCGGCTGCTCGTGTTCGGCGAGGTGAAGGTGCTGGAGAACGGCGCGACGACGACGGTGTACCCGCCGTACCGCCAGCTCGCCGAGCGCTACGGCGTCGCCCCGAGCGTGATCGCCAGCTACGCGAAGAGCCACAACTGCATGAAGCGCCGCGAGCAGACGGCGACGCGCGTCGCGGTCCGCACCGAGGAGAAGCTCATCGAGCTGCGCGCCGAGGCCATCGCGGTCGGCGAGGACCGGCTCGTCCAGATGATCGACGAGTTCCTCCTCAGCTTCGAGAAGGCGCTGAAGGAAGGCCGCGTCCGCTCCGACAACCCGACCGACGTGAACACGCTCGCGAGGCTCAAGGCGTTCATCCTCGGCGGCGCCGACTCGCGCTCCGAGGTGCGCACCATCCTGTCGCTCGAGAGCATCCAGGAGCGCTACGCGCGGATGCTCCGGGACCAGCGCGAAGCGACGCCCGAGATGGCCGGCGTCATCGACGTGACCAGCGTGCCCGCGAACGAAACTGAGCGGGCGAATCCGAACGCGTTTCCGAGCGCGTCGGGGCGCTCAGTTTCGCCCGATGACCCCCCGCCGCCCCCCAGCGAGGACGCCGCCCGGGAACCGAACGTGTCCCGCGAGGTGCGCGAGGTGGTTCGCCTCGCCCGCGAGCTGGCCGAGCAGATGGACGCGGCCGAGGCCGACGACGAGGCGCTGCTCGAGGTCCGGCTCCTGCGCGCGGTCGAGCGCGTCGAGCCGCGCCTGCTCCCGCGTCAGGGCGCCGACGTTGGCCCACGGCGCGCGGACGCCGAGGAGGACGGACGATGAGCGCTCCCGATGCAGCGGCGCGCGTGCGGGCCGAAGGGCGCGCCCCACGCGGCGACGAGAGAGCCTCGAACAGTCGCGCCCACCAGGCTCACCTCGCGCCCGAAGAACACGCCTCCGATACGGCCCCCTCGGAATCTCGCGGACTTGGCGCGATCGAGGAGGCCGAGTGCTCGAGCACAGCGAGCTCACAGTCTCGCGGCCGCGCGCACGGCGACGAGGCCGCCGCGATCGAGCAGGCCGCGGCCGGCGCCGACAGGCTCGTCGACGGCGCCGAGCGAACCGCCGCTAAGAGAGAAAAGCGGCGGTTCGTCGCGGAGCCCCTGCGTGAAGTCGCGGGCTTGCGGGGCCTGTTCGGCGGCTCGGGCGCCGTCCCCAATGGCCGCTTTCCCTGGCTCGTCGGCCTCGTGCTCGTCCTCGCGCCGGCGCCCGCCCACGCCCCCGGGCCGCGGGAGGCCGGCACCTGCCTACAACCTGCCGCAGGTAGGGGGGGAGGGTCCGTTTTTCGCACAGCCGCGCACGCCCGGCGCAGTGCCTGGGGCCGTTTTCGAGTGGGTCAATTCCAGGAAACTGAGCAGCCCTGGATTTGCGAATCGAACGCGCGCGACCGAACTGAGCACGGAGGCTCGTTCGGTTACGTCGTGCGAGTGCCCGCGAAACTGAGCACAAGCCCGCGAGCGGAGCCCTCGGGGACTCCGTCAGCAGATGAGCCCCTGGACCGAGCGGAGCAGCTCCTCGTCCGAGGGGTGCGTGTAGATGCTGGTCGTCAGCACCGACTTGTGGCGGGCGAAGCGCTGCGTGAGCCGGAGGTCGCGGCTGCCGCGGTAGAGGTTCGTGCAGGCCGTGTGACGGAGCGCGTGGAAGTTGAAGTGGCGCTCGAAGCCGGCGCGCTTCTGCCAGACGCCGAAGGCGTGGCGCAGCTGCCGAGCGGAGAGCCGGCGCCCGAGGCGGCTCGCGAACACGGGCGTCGTGGCGGCGAGGGCCTCCCCGGCGCGCTTGCGCCCGGCGAGGAGCTTGTCGAGCTTGGCGCGGACGACGTCGGGCAGCAGCACCTCCTGTGGCGCGGGCTCCTCGCTCGACCGCTTGAAGATCCGAAGCGCCAGCCGACGCTTGGCGTGCCCGCTGTCGTCGAAGACGTCGCCGACGTCGAGCGCGAGGATCTCGTGCTCGCGAAGCCCGGCCCCGAGGGCGAGGCTGTAGATGACGTGGTCACGGAACCCGTCGAGGCGCTGCCCCGTGAACTTGAGCAGCAGGCGTTGCTCGCTCTCGGTGAGCGTGCGCGCGGGGCGCGAGATCGTGTCGGCGTAGGCGGTCATGGCGGCTCTCCCTTCGGTGCTTCGGCGCGGTGGACGAGCCCATACAGGCTTCCGTCGGCGACGAAGGCAAGGTCACGCGCGACCTGCGCGCGGAGGGCGGCATGACGCTCGGGATCGTGAAGCGCACCGAGGAGGAGTTCGCGGACTGGATCGGCACCGAGTGGGGCTTCGCCGAGGGCCTGCTCTCGTACGACGACGAGCCCATCGCGCTCGAGCAGTACCAGCTGAACTTCCTGCAGAACCGCTCCCGGTTCCGCTGGGTCACGAAGAGCCGCCAGGTCGGCTTCTCGTTCCTCTTCGCGCTCGAAGCGCTCGCTCGCTGCCACCTGCGCGAGAAGCACACGGCGGTCTTCGTCAGCTACAACCTCGACGACGCGAAGGAGAAGATCCTCGTCGCGCGCCAGGTCCACGAGGAGCTGCCGCTCGCCTACCAGAAGCGGCTCGTCGTCGACTCGAAGACGGAGCTGGCCTTCGAGTCGAACGGCACGAACAAGCGGCTCTCGCGCATCCTCTCGCATCCGTCGAAGGCGCCTCGCGGCAAGAAGGGCGACGTCTACCTCGACGAGCTCGCGCACTATGTGAACGACCGCGAGGTGTACCGGGGCTCGACGGCGCTCATCCTGCGCTCGAACGGGCAGCTCACCGGCTGCAGCACGCCGCTCGGGCGCCGCGGCATCTTCTGGGAGATCGCGAACGAGGAACTGCGGAAGTACCCGCACCACCTCCGGCAGCTGGTGCCGTGGTGGCTGTGCCGGTTCTTCTGCGCCGACGTGCGGGCTGCCGCGAACGACGCGCCGAACCTGCCCACCGAGGAGCGCGTCGCGAAGTTCGGCCGGCCCACGCTCATCGAGCAGTTCGACTCGCTGCCACTCGAGGACTTCCAGCAGGAGTTCGAGGGGCGCTTCGTCGACGAGACGTACAGCTTCTACCCCTACGAGCTGATCCTCCCGTGCACCAGCGACGACCTCGTCCTCTGCGACGAGCCGACCAGCGTGCGCGCACCGGAAGGACGCATCGTCGCTGGCTTCGACGTGGGCCGCACGCGCGACCGCTCGGAGCTGGCCGTCTTCGAGGAGATCGAGGGGCGCTTCACGTGCCGGATGCTCAAGAGCTTCGAGGGGACGCCGTTCGCGGAGCAGGAGGCCGAGCTGCGACGCCTCCTCGGCACGCTGCCCGTCGCCCGGCTCTCGATCGACCGCAGTGGCATCGGCATGAACCTCGCCGAGAACCTCGCGCGCGAGTTCCCCCAGGTCATCGGCGAGAACTTCACCAACGAGGCGAAGGAGCGCTGGGCGACCGACTTCAAGATCCTGCTCCAGCGGCGCGATGTGACGATGCCGCGCGACCGCGACCTCGTCGCGCAGATCCACGCCATCAAGCGCCGCGTGCTGCCCTCGGGGAAGGTCAGCTTCGACGCCGAGCGCAACGCCCGCGGGCACGCCGACAAGTTCTGGGCGGTCGCCCTCGCGTGTCAGCGGGAGCGGCAGGCCGACAAGCCGAGGGCCGGAGAGATCGGCGTGCGGGTCATCGGCTGAAGCGGAAGCGTTGAGCGTTTCCGCCCAGACATGCAGGATAGCCGGATGACCCCTGCGTCCTCTACTCGACGGGATGGCCACGCAACAGGCATGGCCGGTGAGTTCTTGTCAGAGAGCCTTGGCTGGGCCGGCCCAGGCTGGGCAACGCGAAGTCCATGACGTCCGTGCGCAAAGCGGACGCGAACGCCATCCCGCGCGAGCTGCAGCGTCAAAGCCATTCGAGGTGGCGGGAGTGGGCGCGTCGAGCGCCGACGAAGTCACGCGAGCCGCCTCTCGCGTGTAAGTGTTCGCCGCTCTACCGCGACTTCGACGGTCCAGGGCATGCGTGACGTCGCGTTCCGCGCCGACGGCGCCGGCCCTTGGCGGCGCCACGCAGCTGCCCCCACCACCGACCCGCGCTGTCCCCGCCCCAGGCGCGGCGCTTTGCTTCCCCCGGAGGCGAGGCGCGCGGTCCAGCTGCTCGGTGCCCAGGTGGACTGCCTCCTCGCAGGCTGGCCAAGCGCCTCGCCTCCGCTGTTTTGCGGAGTCCACCATGCGGCGCACCCTCAAGATCTTCGTCATCCCAGCAGGCAAGCCCCCGGGCACGCCGCCCGAGCCCGGCCCCGAGGTCGAGCTCGAGGCGCGCACCGAGGACGGGCTGCTCGCCGCCGCGCATGACCACCTCGCGAAGCGTGGCCAGCGGGCGCGCGCCGTGTCGTTCACGCCGACTGGGCTCGTCGCCTACGCGGAGGCGGGCCGGTGACGAGCCCCGACGCGATCCACGAGGCCGATCGCAACCTCCAGACCATCCTAAAGGCCGTGGTGGTCGGCGCCCGGGTGCAGGACCCGGCGAGCCGTCCAGGCGGCGAAGAGGTGTCGACCGCCTTCGTCGCGGCCGGCGCGCTGCAGCCGCCCTACGACCCCGAGGCGCTGTGCCTCCTCGTCGAGCACTCGAACTCGCTCCGTCAGAACGTCGACTCGTACGCGACCAACATCGACGGCTTCGGCTACCGCTTCGAGCCGGCCATCGACTTCGACGCCGAGGACGCGCGGCAGAAGGTGTCCGACGCGCTGATGCTCGAACGCATCGCCGCGCGCGACGCCGGCACGCTGCCCGAGGGGACGCCGCTCACGCCGCCGGCAGAGGAGGTGGCCGCGCGCTTCACAGAGCTGCGCCAGGCCGCCCGGGTCGAGCGGGCGCGGCTCGACTCGTTCTTCGACTTCTGCTGCTTCGACCACTCCTTCGTCGATCTCCGGCGTCGCACGCGCCAGGACCTCGAGGTGACGGGCAACGCGTTCTGGGAGGTGCTGCGCGACGGCAAGGGCGACCTCGCGCGCTTCGTCTACGTGCCGTCGTACACGGTGCGCCTGCTGCCGCTCGATCGAGAGGCTGTCGAGGTCCGCGAGCGCGTCCGCGTCTCCACGATCAGCTTCGACACGGTCAGCGCCCGGCGCCGGCTCCGTCGCTACGTGCAGATCCAGGGCGCCGAGCGGGTGTACTTCAAGTCCTTCGGTGACCCGCGCGTCGTCTCCCGCTCCACGGGCCGCGTCTTCCCGGACATCGCCGCGCTCAAGGCGGCGCAGGCCGACGACGGGCCCGCGACCGAGCTGCTCCACTTCGCGATCCACTCGCCGCGCTCGCCCTATGGAGTGCCGCGCTGGGTGGGCACGCTCCTGTCGGTGCTGGGCTCGCGCCAGATGGAGGAGGTCAACTACCTCTACTTCGAGAACAAGAGCGTGCCGCCGCTCGCGCTGCTTGTCTCCGGCGGCCGGCTCTCGGACGCCTCGGTGCCACGCATCGAGCGGTTCATCGACGAGAACCTCAAGGGCAAGGCGAACTTCCACAAGATCCTGATCCTCGAGGCGGACGGCGGCGGCACCGGCGATGGGGGCCGCGCGAAGATCGAACTGCGCCCGCTGACGGACGCCCAGCAGCACGACGCGCTCTTTCAGCTCTACGACGAGCGGAACATCGACAAGGTCGGCAGCTCGTTCCGCCTCCCGCGCCTCTTGCGCGGCGAGAGCAAGGACTTCAACCGCGCGACGGCCGAGAGCGCGCTGCGCTTCGCCGAGGACCAGGTCTTTCAGCCCGAGCGCGACGAGTTCGACTTCCTGATGAACCGCAAGGTGCTCGCCGACATGGGCCTGCGCTTCTGGCGGTTCCGCTCGCAGACCCCGGTCACGCGCGACCCCGAGCGCATGACGGAGATGGTCGAGCGGCTCGTGCGCGTTGGTGTGCTCACGCCCGAGGAAGGGCGCCTGCTCGCCGGCGACATCTTCAACCGGGAGTTCCGCAAGATCGGCGACGACTGGACCAAGCGGCCGATCACGCTGACGCTCGCCGGCATCCAGACGGGCGTCGAGGACCTCAAGCCGAAGGCCTCGGGGCCCGACGCGCTGCTCCCGAGCGCGAAGCAGCTGCTCGCGCTCCGCGAAGACCTCCGCGCAGAGGAGGAGCGCCTCGCCCACGGTCGCCTCGACCTTGCGCGGCGGTACCTCGACGTCGAGCACGTGAAGGTTCCCCGCGAGGAGTTCGACGCCTGGTTCGGCGAGGCGCGCGATGCGACCTGAGCTGCAGCGGGCGTGGGTGCAGCAAGCGCAGCTCGACGCCGAGCGCGGCGTCATCGAGTGCCGCATGTGCCGGAGGCACGCGGCTCTCGACGAGACGACCACGCTCTGGCGGAACGGCCTCCTCGTCTTCGCGCTCTGCGACCGCTGCGCGTCGAGCCACGAGGTCGTGTTCTCGCCGAGCGAGGCTGGGGTCGAGGTGCGCGCTCGCCGACGAGGCCCGCTGGTGGTCGGAGGCGGGCTGTGAGGATCGTGCCGTCCACCAAGCGCCCATGCCGGCTCGAGCGCGGCGAGGTGCGGCGCGTGCCGCAGGACCGCGGCGGTCTGCTTGTCGGCTACCACGTGTGTTGTCCCCGCTGCGGCTTCGTCACCCCGGCGCTCAACGGTGACGCGGGGCTCGACATCGACGAGGAGCCGGACCCGGGCGACCTCACGTTCTCGCGGGCGGTGCGCTGCACCTTCTGCCGGGTGCTCCTGCACCTGAGCCACGGCGAGCTGCGGCTCGAGGAGGACGCCGATGTGCGGAACGTCCGCTACCGCTGACCGGCTCCTGGTCGTGCATGAGGCCCGGATCGCCGCCGACGAGCTGCTCGGCGACTACCTGCGGCTGCCGCTCGGGAAGGCGATCAACCTCGGAACACCGGGCGGGTTCGATCGCGCCGTCGCGCTCCTCGCCGCCCGCCTGCGGCGGGCCACCGGGCGCGCCGATGTGGACGCGGTTCGCGACGCGATGGCTGTCCTCGACATCGACTGGCCGCGCACGACCGCAGCCGAGAGGCGCCGGCTGGTCTCCGAGGCGATTGCAGCCGCGGGCCGGGCGACGGCCATCATCCCCGCGCGCATTCAGGTGCCGCTCGGCGACGCGGCCGAGTCGGTGGTGGCGGCGACTCGAACGCAGGCCCGGCGACAGCAGGGGCTGGCCATCGCCGCCGACTTCAACGCCCTCGACCGGCGCGTCGTCACCCACGTCGTCAGTTCTCAGGGCAACTTCGTGCGCGACGAGTACGGTCGCCGCGTCGAGGGACTCGGCGAGGAGGCACGCAGGATCGTCGCGGCCGGGCTCGAGCAGGGTCTCGGACGGGACGACATCGCGGCCGACCTCGAGCGTGCGGCTCGGGCGGCGCTCGTCGAAAGGGCGCCGTTCTACTGGGAGGTGGTCGCGAGCTCGTTCATGGGCCAGGGGCGCTCGTTCGCCCAGATGAGCAGCTACGCCGAGGCCGGCATCCAGCGCTACGTCATCGAGGCGGTGCTGGACGAGCGCACGACGCACATCTGCCGCTACCTGCACGGCAAGAGCTTCGCCGTGGCCGACGCCCTCCAGCGCTTCGAGCGGGTCGAGCGGCTGGAGCAGCCTGAGGACATCAAGCGTGAGCTGCCGTGGGTGCGCGAGAGCCTCGACCCCGAGACCGGACGGACGCGGCTCTACGTCGACGGCGGCGCCGGCCGGACCCCGCTCGCCGAGGTGACCCGGTCGGCCTTCGGCACCCGCGATGATCGGGGCGACTTCCGGGCGCTGGCCTCCGATGGCGCCCTTCGCGAGGTCGGCATCGGCTTCCCGCCGTACCACGGCCTCTGTCGCACCACGACGCTCGCGGTCGTGTGAGCACGTGTCCCCGCTTCCTCCGGGCGGCTGCTTTGCCCCCAGCGGAGGTCGACGCATGCCCGAGACTGCGAAGCCGCGCGAGCCAGAGAGCCCCGCCCCGGACCAGGGGAACGGCAAGGCTCCGTCCGCGCCGTCGCGGGAGCAGAAGCGCGACGAGCCCGTGGTCTGGCCGCGGGACCTGAACGCACCCACCACGAAGGACCCGCTCTGGGGCTCCGACCCGGAGGCGCTGCGCGATGCGTGACCGACGCGAGGCGGCCATCGCTTACGCCCGTCGCGTCCTCGCGGCGAGCCAGGGCGAGCCGGTCGAGAAGACCATCTGGGGCTCGCCCGCGGGCAAGAAGCGCATCGCGCAGCGGCTCGTGGCGATGCTCCCCGCCCACAAGACCTACGTCGAGCCCTTCGCCGGCAGCGCCGCGGTGCTGTTCGCGAAGGAGCCCTCCGACGTCGAGGTCATCAACGACGCTGACCCGGAGATCGCCGACGCCTACCGGCTCCTCAAGAAGCTCACGACCGCCGACCTCGAGCGGTTGAAGAAGCTGCCGTGGACCGGCGACGAGAAGACGTTCAAGGGGCTGCTCGATGTCGAGCCCGAGGACGACGTCGAGCGCCTGCACCGCTTCCTGTACCTGACGCACTTCTCCTACGGGAAGATGCGCGGGCGCAGCTTCAGCCCGTCGGTCGTCGGAGTCGAAGCCAAGACCATCAAGCGCATCGAGCAGTTCGCGCCGCGCCTGAAGCGCGTGAAGGTGTACGGCGGCGACTACGAGAAGGTCGTCCGCAAGTACGACTCGAAGGACACGGTCTTCTTCCTCGATCCGCCGTACCCCGGCTACAACGTCGACGTCGGCGAGTCGGACTTCGACGAGGAGCGCTTCTTCAAGCTCCTCAAGTCGCTCAAGGGCAAGTTCCTCATCACCTACGGCATCCGCGGGAAGTTCCCCGCGATGGTGAAGGACTCCGGCTTCTGGACGAAGCGGATCCGGACCCCGCGCACCATCGCCGCCATGCGCGGCGTTGGCGGCTCGTCGGTGCTCACGCAGCTGCTCGTCGCGAACTACGAGCCCACGCTCAAGGGGCTCGACGAGAGCGTCGTCATCGAGGACTGGGACGGCGTCGTCGAGACCGACGCGGACGAGCTCGAGAAGGCCCAGCCCTTCGGCACCTTCGGCGGCTCGTTCCACTACGCCAAGCGCATCGTGCCGCTCATCCCGGCGCACAAGACCTACGTCGAGCCCTTCGCGGGCGCGGCGGCGGTGCTGCACGCGAAGGAGCCGAGCGAGAAGGAGGTGCTCGCGGACCTCGACGACGACGTCGTGTTCCTCCATCGGAGCATCAAGGCGATGACGCCCGAGCGCATCGAGGAGCTGCGGCGCCGCTTCGAGTGGACCGTCACCGAGGAGAGCTTCCTCAAGGCGCGCGACATGGCGCCGAAGGACGACGTCGCGCGCTTCTACAAGCTCGTCTTCGTCCGCACGCACGCCCGCGACTGTCGCCCCGACGGCACGCACCCGGCGCAGCAGCACCTCGGCTCCACAACGAACCCGGAGAAGTACCTGAAGGCCGCCGAGCGGCTGAAGGACGTCACGGTGCTTCGGCAGGACTACCGAAAGACGCTCAAGGCCTACGACTCGCCCGACACGTTCTTCTTCATCGACCCGCCGTACCCGGGCGAGTGGTTCGACAAGGACAACGTCATCGACCTCGAGCAGTTCGTCGACGCGCTCTCGAAGGTGCGCGGCAAGTTCATCGCGGTCCTGAACCCGACGCCCGAGAACGTCGCGGCCTTCAAGCGGGTCGGCCACGTCTTCCGTCTCAAGGTCCGCGAGGCTTCGGGCCGCGGCGGCGTGAAGCAGGCGATGCGCCTCTTCGTCGCCAACTACCCGGTGCGCAAGGCCGAGGACTTCGAGCTTGTCGCCAAGTGCGAGCACCTGCCGCTCGATCCGAGCCTCGACGCGCTGGTCTTCGACAAGACGACCCAGCTCGTGAAGGGCCTCGATCCGAACGACGAGCGTTACGTGCTCGGCATCGTGCTGGAGCCCGAGGTCGTCGACGCGCAGGGCGACATCTACTCGACCGAGGAGATCCGCGCCGCCGCCCATCGCTTCATGGAGGAGTTCGGCGGGCTCGGGCTGATGCACCGGCTCCGGGTGAACGACCAGGTGAAGGTGCTCGAGAGCTACCTCGCGCCCACCGACTTCACGATCGGCGAGCTCACCGTGCGCAAGGGCACCTGGATGCTCGCGGTGCGCGTGCTCTCCGACGAGCTGTGGGACCGCGTGAAGAGCGGCGACCTCACCGGCTTCTCGATCGGCGGCTCGGCGCGCCGGGTCCCCGAGCCCGCACCGGCGCCGGCACCGCCGCCCGCGACGCCTGACGCCCAGCCGCAGACGGAGGCCGCATGACGAACCGGATCAACAAGGCCGAGGGCGCCGACGGCGTGCACCGGCTCATCGACATGGTCGTCGAGGAGGTCTCCCTCGTCGACCGCGCCGCCAACAAGCACCGCTTTCTCATCGTGAAGAGGGATGACGCCATGGACGACAACACCCCGGCCGAGAAGGCCACCACGGACGGCGCCGATGCCTCGATGACGCCGTCCGCAGACGCAACGTGGACGGTAACCGATGGTTCGCCGCTCGGGGCCGCGCTGGCCGCGCTCGAGAGCCTCACGGCCATCGTCGAGCTGCTCGGCTCCCTGGGCGCCGACAGCAACGACCTGCGCCTCGCTGCTCGCCGAGCAGCTGCGCGCCACCGCCGAGCAGATCTTGGAGCGAACCGGCTTCGCGGCTCCGAGCGACGCCGTCGACCCGAACGCGCCGGCCGACGTGCAGGCGCGCGCGAAGACCGAAGACCCCGCGAAGCCCGCTGGCACGAGCACCTTCGCGAGCGACGTCGCCGCAGCCAAGCAGGCGCTCTCGCGTCTCGCCGAGCTCGCCGGCAAGACCGCCCCGGCGAAGACGGAGAAGCGCGAGGCCCCCACCGCCACCGCACCCACCGAGCCCGGCGCGCCTGTCGCCGAGAGCCTCTCGAAGCTCGCCGACTCGTTCCGCGCGCTCTCGGACACCGTGAAGGAACAGCAGCAGCGCCTCGGCCGCGTGGAGAAGCAGTTCGGACTGCCGAACAGCGCCGCGCCAGCCGAGCACGTGTCGAAGGCCAGCGTCGAGGACGTGGGATGGCCGCTCGATCTCAACAAGCCGAAGGACCGGGAGAACGTCGACAAGGCGGTCTCCTTCCACGACCTCTGATTCCCCGTCTCAAGGAGCCGCGACATGAGCTATCTCGACAACCGCACCATCCTGGAGAAGGCCGACCTCGCGCTCGCCGATCTGACGGCGGGAGGCGGCATTCTCAAGCCCGCGCAGGCGCAGAAGTTCATGCGCCTGCTCATCAAGCAGTCCGTCCTCATGCAGCAGGCGACCGTCGTTCCGATGGCCTCGCCGAAGCAGCAGATCTCGAAGATCAAGTTCGGCACCCGCATCCTGCGGCCCGGGCAGGAGGCGACCGCGCTCCCGGCCGGTCAGCGCGCCGCACCCGACCTCTCGCAGGTCGAGCTCGATGCCAAGCTGTTCAAGGCCGAGGTGCGCCTCTCCGACGAGGTGCTCGAGGACAGCATCGAGCGCGGCGAGCTGCGCCAGACGATCATGGAGATGATGGCGGACGCCATCGCCCGCGACATGGAGGAGGTCCTCGTCAGCGGCGACACCGTGTCGGCGGACCCGTTCCTCGCGACGATGGACGGCGTGCTCAAGCAGGCGACGAGCCACGTCGTCGACGCAGCAGGCAACCCGATCTCGAAGGACCTGCTGCGCGACCTCGTGAAGACGCTGCCGAGCGAGCACCTGCGCGACAAGAGCGCGATGCGCTATCTCACCAGCGTCGACGCGGACCTCGACTACCGCAACACGCTCGCGGAGCGCGCCACCGCCGTCGGCGACAAGTTCCTCGAGGGCGATGCGCCGGTCCTCTACTCCGGCGTGCCGGTGCAACCGATCCCGCTGTTCCCCGAGAACCTCGGCGTCGGCAGCGACCAGACCGTCATCCTGCTCTGCAACCCGAAGAACATCCACGTCGGCATCTGGCGCCAGATCCGAGTCGAGTCCGACCGAGACATTTCGGAGGGCACGCTGAAGATCGTCGCGACCCTGCGCTTCGACGTGAAGTTCGCCGAGGAGCCGGGCGTGGCCAAGGCCATCAACGTCCAGCTCTGAGCTGAGGAGAACCTATGGATACGCTACTCGTTCGCCTCAAGCCCTTCGACCCGCGGCGGGGCCACGTGCTCCGGCGCTACACCTACGCCGGCATCAAGTTCCAGGAGGAGCGCGGCTGGTACCGCGTGGAGAAGCCGGTTGCCGAGTACCTGCGCGCTGTGCGCGAGGTGCCGAGCGACCGCCACTCGCCGCCCGCCTTCGACGTGTGCACCGAGGCTGAGGCCAAGGTGCTCGAGTCAACCGAGACCGAGGCCTCGAAGGTCAAGCGCAGCGCGACCGACGACCTCAAGGTGGTGGCCGCTCGTTCGGCAGGCGCCCTCACCACAGACGACCTCCCGAAGACCGCGGCGGCTCCGGCCGCCAAGGACGACGAGAAGGACGCTCGCCGCGGCAAGCGCGAGCGGGAGTGACGTGTACGCCTCGGTCGCCGACCTGCGCGCCGAGGGCGTGGCGGCGGCCGCGGCGAGCGATGCACGCCTCGAGCTGCTGCTCGACGAGGCGACGCGGCTCATCGACCGCGTGACGGGCTGGTTCTTCGAGCCACGCACCGTCACGTACCGGCTCGACGGTCGCGGGGCACCGTCCGTGGAGCCGCCGGTACCGCCCATCCGCGTGGATCGCCTCGCCCTCGGCGACAGCGAGCTGTCGCTGGCGTTCGAGGACCTCGTGGTCGTTGGCGCCCCGGTGCAGGCCGGCTTCGATGCGCCCCGCCTGACGCTGCGCCACTGCCGCGTGTTCCCCCGAGGCCGTGGCAACGTCGTCGTCGAGGGGCTCTGGGGGTTCACCGAGGACGACGGCACGCCCGAGGGCCGCACGCCGCTCGCGATCCGTCGCGCCTGTCTGCTGCTCGTCCTCCGAGGTCTCGCGCCGCTGGCGGACGACGCCTCGTTCGAGGCCCGCAGTCGTTGGCGCATCATCGAGGAGCGAACGCGCGACCAGAGCTACCGGCTCGACGCCGCGAAGCAGGCCGCTCGCCAGCTCACCGGCGACCCGGAGGTCGACGCGCTGCTCGCGCCCTACGTGAGGCCGTCGCCGCTCGGAGCGGCGTGATGCGCGGCCGCCTCATCTTCCCGTTCCTGGCCGAGCTGCACCGGCTCGACACCGCCTCGATGGCGACGGTTGATCCGGACGGCGCCGGCGCGCTCGCGGGCGGCTACGACCCCGACTTCAAGGAGCCGGTCTTGGTCGACGCCGATGACGATGGCGTCGCGGAGCCCTTTCGTCGCGAGCACCCACCGGTCCGCGTCCCCTGCCAGGTGGAGCCGGAGGCTTTTGAAGCTCTGCGTATGGCGACCTCAGGAAACACGCCCAGGTCGAGCTTCGATCTGGTCTTTCACTTCAGGGACCTCGAGCGGCTCGGCCTCGTCGACGCCGCCTCGGGCGATGCCCTCATTCGCCCGAGCGACCGCCTTGGCGCGCTGTACGCGCTCGACGGAGCGCTCGTGCAGGCCGTGCGCACGCCGCCCGGTCTCTACGTGACCGAGGCGCGGTCCATCGGGTTCGGACTCCACCGGCGGCGCCCGAGCCGAAACCTCCTCCTCGTGTCCTTCCAGGACCGACCTGCCGCACGGAGCGTCGCATGAAGAGCTGTGCCATCGCCTCGGTCTTCGCTGCGTGCTTCTTCGCGCACTGCCGTCCGATCGACGACTGCGTGCTGGGCGCGACGCGGTGCTCGGGCAACGTCGCGGAGATCTGCGACGCGGACGGCTCGTACCACGAGCTCGCCGACTGCGACCTCGTGAGCGAGCAGAGCGGCGCACCGTTCGTGTGCGCGTTCGTCGATGAGACGACCGAGGACGGGCGCGTCACCGGCCACACCTGCGTGCCCGCGGCCGACGCCGCCGCAGCCGGCGGGAGCGACCGATGAAGGGCTTCCTCCAGTCACTGCCCGTCGTGGGCAAGGTGTTCGTCGACATCCAGCCCGAGGAGGTCTGGGCGTTCTGGCGCTTCATGCAGGACCACTACCGGACGACGGTCGTGAACAAGCGCGACGCGTTCGAGATGCAGCTCGTCGCGCAGGCGCTCGACGCCCTTGGCATCCAGAGCCGCGACCGCTTTCTTCGGAACTTCACGACGACCCTCGGGCGGCGCATCTACACGCCCTTCGAGGTCGGCTCGCCGCGAGGCGGCTGGGACCTCTGGAGTCAGGTCGTCATCTGCGTGCACGAGCACCAGCACGTCGTGCAGCACGACCGCGAGGGGCTCTCGTTCGAGGTCTCGTACCTCGCGGACCGCGCCGCGCGTGCCCGCTGGGAAGCCGAGGCCTACCGCTCGAACCTCGAGCTGCACTTCTGGCGCTACGGCACGACGCCGTCCGCGCGCCGCATCGCTGAGGTGCTCGGCGACTACGGCTGCCGACCGGAGGACGTGGACGTCGCGGCGAAGTCCCTCGCGCTCTCCGCGGTGTCCATCCGCAAGGGCGCGGTCATCAACGAGGCGACGCACGTCGCGCTCGGCTGGCTCGACGAGCACGTGCCGCGCCTGCGCGCGAAGGGAGTGGTCTGAGCCATGGCGGTGATGCGCACCGGTGACTGGGCTCGCGCGCGGCAGCTGCTTGCAGCTGGACCGCAGCGCCTGCGCTCGGCCATCGGTGTGGCCATTCGCCAGGAGGCGCAGGGGCTCCGGAACGAGATCGTCCAGGGGCTCACGAGCCAAGCGCCGGGCGGCGAGCCCATCAAGCCGCCGGCTCCGCTCACGCTCGCGGCGCGTCAGCTCGAGGGCTTCGGCGGCACGAAGGCGCTGCTCGTTCGCGGCGACCTCCGCAACTCCATCACCGTCATCGTCGAGGGCGACGAGGCCTTCATCGGCGTCCCGCGCTCGGCCCGTTCGAGCGGCGGCGAGAGCCTCGTCGATCTCGCACAGCTCCACGAGTACGGCGGCCCACCCGTCGTCATCCCCATCACACCGAAGATGCGGCGCTTCCTGTTCGCGCTGCTGCGGCAGGCCGGCAAGGAGCCGACCGGAGGCAGCGGGCGCGGCGTGGTCGTCGTGCAGGTACCTGCGCGCCCCTTCCTGCGACCCGCGTTCGAGAAGTTCCGCGAGGGCGCGAGCCGTCGCTTCCTCGAGCGGGTCGCGCAGCAGCTCGGCTTCGGAGGGCCCGTCTGATGGCCATCCCGACGCTCGCCTCGGCGACTCCCGGCACCGGTCCCGCCAGCGGCGGCGACCTCGTGCGGCTCGTCGGCACCGGCTTCGCTCCGAGCGTGGCCGTCCGCTTCGGCGGGCGAGCCGCGACCATCGTTGCCGTTCGTGAGGAGGCCGGTGCCAGCCTCGTGGACGTGCGAACGCCCGCTCACGAAGCGGGCGTCGCCGACGTCGAGCTGCAGAACCTCGACGCGAGCGAGGTGCCGATCGCGGGGGAGTCCGTGCTGCTCGCCGGGGCCTACCGCTTCGCGCGCGCCACCGTCGCCCGGGAAGCAGACCTCACCCGCATCGTCCGCCAGCTGCTCCGCGAGCTGAAGCGGCAGGTGCTCGCCAACGTGAGCGCCACCGTCTCGGTCGACTACGACGACACCGTCATCGACGGGCTCAGCGTCATCGCGATGGCGAAGGTGCCCTCGCTCGTGCTCTCCGGCCCGACGCTGCGTCCGAATCGCTTCTACTCGGCCAACGTTCCCCACGAAGACGTGGTCGCCGGCTCCTCGGGCCCCGAGCTGGTGCGCCGCAAGCCGCCGTACACGGTGGACCTCGTCTTCACGCTGACCGCCGCTTCGGAGCGCACCGCCGAGCTGTTCAACCTCATGGCCGCGGTGGCGACGTTCCTGAATCGGAACCGCTGGCTCGAGCTTCCCCGCGATCCGAACGATGCAGCCCGCGGCGTCGCGCGCTGGGAGCTGGACGCCGATGGCGAGTTCCGCACCCAGCTCGGGGGCAAGGACGACGTCCGCGCCTTCACCTGCGGCTTCGTCGTGCGCGGCTTCGACGTCGACGAGGGGCTACCGCTCGACCTCGGCAAGGCCGTCACCGACCCGCAGCTGCAGACGCAGCCGTTCGCAGGAGGTGCCCCGTGACCGTCTCGCTCACGAACACGAGCAACCGCTGCCAGGTCTTCGTCCTGGCCCACGAGACGTACTGCAAGGCGCTCGGCGAGTGCGCCTGCGACGTCGAGCAGGGCCGCGCTCCCCGGCGCACCCCGCGCTCGCTCACGCTCGCCACGGGCGTGACGAGCCCCGCGCTCGACGACGCCGTGCTCGCCGTTCCCGACGTGGTGCGCGCCGTCCGGCGCGGCGAGCTCGCCGTGAAGCGCCACGTCGCGGAGCCCACGCGGCCCGCGCCCTCCACGACTCCCACGCCGACCTCGGCTCCCGAGGCCAGCCGTCCCCCTGACGTCAGCAGGGCCAAGAAGAAGCGAGGTGCACCGTGAGCGGACAGCTCCTGTCGTCCAAGGTCGTCATCGTCGAGGAGGAGCCGAAGGTTCGCGGCATCCCCTCGGCTCCCACGTCCGTCGCGGGTGCGGTCGGGCTCACCGAGCGCGGGCCCATCGGGCAGGCCGTGCTTTGCTCGTCGTTCGACGAGTTCCAGACGAAGTTCGGCGGCTTCACGCCCGACTCGGACCTCGCGCTGGCCGCGATGGGCTTCTTCGAGAACGGCGGCAGCCAGCTCTGGGTGGTCCGCACGGCGCACTACACCGACGTCGCCACGCCCGCCTCGGTCACCGCCGTGCGCGCTGCCGGCTTCCTCGTGGCTGGTGGTGGCCCCACGCCGGGCGTGCTGCTCGGCGCCGCCGCGGGTCCCTTCGTGCTCGTCGACGGCGACCTGATCCGTCTCGCCGTGGATGGCGGCGCCGACGTGGATGCCGTCTTCAACGGCTCGGCGGCCGCCATGGCCGCAGGCGGCGCAGGCCCGTACGCGCTCGCCGACGGCATGACGCTGCTCCTCCGGGTCGACAACGGCCTCGAGCAGGCGGTCGCATTCTCGTCGGCGGACTTCGCCGACATCATCAACGCCACGGCGACCGAGGTCGCGGCGGCGATCAACGCCGTCATCGTCGGAGGGCGCGCCACGACGCCGGGCGGCATCGTCCGCCTCGCGAGCGACACCGAGGGCACCTCGAGCCGAGTGCAGGTCACGGGCGGCACCGCGAACGCCGTCCTGGCGTTCCCTGGCGCCGCGTCGGTGGGCGGCGGCAACGTCGCGAACCTCCGCGCCGTGGACGTCTTCGAAGTGAAGACCGTCGTCGAGGCGGCGATGCCGACCGTCGTGGTCGCGCCCGGCATCGGCGGCGTGCTCGACGTCCGCACCGTCGCCACCGGCCCGGCCGCGAGCGTGCAGGCGCGCGCAGCGACGGCTGCGGCGTTCGGGCTCGACACGACGCTTCACACGGGCGCGGCCTCCGGCACCGCCAACGCGGTGCGCGTCGAGGGCAAGGACCCCGGCGCGTACGCGAACCGGATCGACGCCGAGGTCCGAGCCGCGACCAACGGCTCGCCGACCGCGTTCGACCTCCTCGTCGTCGAGGACGGCGTCTACCGCGAGGCCTTCCCGAACGTCTCGATGAACCCCGACGACGCCCGCTACGTGGACCGCGTCGTGAACGACCCGCGCACGGGCTCGCTCTACGTGCGCGCGATCGACCAGCTCCTCGTCGGCATGCCGGTGCCGCCCCCGCAGACCGTCTCGCTGGCTGGCGGCGGTGACGGTCTCGTCGGGCTCGACGACAACGACTTCATCGGCTCCGACGTGGGCAAGACCGGGCTCCACGCGCTCGACCAGGTGCAGGAGCTGACGCTGCTGCTCGTGCCGGGGCGCGCCACGCCGGCGGTCCACAACGCGATGGTCCGCTACGCCGAGGTGGACCGCGACGGCGCCGTCTTCGCGGTGCTGGACCCTCCGGCGAACCAGAGCGCGACGGACATCGTGACCTACGTCGCGACGACGGCGTCGCTCGAGAACCTCTCGGAGTTCGCGGCCGTCTACTGGCCCCGCGTGAAGGTGCTCAACCCGGCCAAGAGCGTCTTCGGGTCGTCCGAGCAGCTCGTCGTCCCGCCCTCGGGCATCGTCGCCGGCGTCTACTCGCGCACCGACTCCGCGCGCCCTGGCGGCGTCTACGACCCGCCCGCGGGGATCGACGCCGGGCGCATGTTCGGCGTGCTCGGCTTCGAGACGGACGAGGTGCTCGAGGAGCGCAAGCGCGACCTCGTGTACCCGCACCGCATCAACCCGCTCACCACGGGGCCCGGGCTGCCGCGCTACATCGACGGCTCGCGCACGCTCAAGGGGGACGGCAACTTCCCGTACATCGCCGAGCGTCGAGGCGTGATCTTCATCGAGCGAAGTCTCAAGCAGGGGCTCGAGTTCGCGCGGCACAAGAACAACACCGAGGGGCTCCGCGCGCAGGTGCGGCGCACGATCACGGCGTTCCTCCTCGCGCAGATGAACAACGGGGCGTTCCGCTCGCGAGAGCCGGCCAAGGCCTTCTTCGTCGACGTCTCCGACCAGCTGAACACCCCCACCGTCATCTTCGCCGGCCAGCTCATCGCTCGGGTGGGCCTCGCCACGAACAAGCCGGCCGAGTTCATCATCCTTCGCATCAGCCAGGACACGCGGGCCCTCGAGGCCGAGCTGGCTGCGGCGGGCGTGTGAGGAGGAGCTAACCCATGACCGTCATCGGCAACCCGCGCAGCTTCCACAAGAAGTTCAAGTTCATCGTCGAGATCGACGACGTCGGCCACGCTGGCTTCCAGAAGTGCAGCGAGCTGTCCGTCGAGGTCGCGAACGTCCAGTACTTCGAGGGCGGCTCGCTCATCCCGAACAAGAGCCCCGGCCGCCTCACGTTCTCCGACGTGACCCTCGAGCGCGGCGCCACCGAGGACCGCGACCTCTTCGACTGGTTCCAGGACGTCGCCATCACGTCGAGCGGCCTCGGGCTCACCGACGTGAACTACAAGCGCAACCTCGACGTCGTGCAGCAGGACCGCGACGGCGTGACCCTGCGCCGCTGGTCGCTCTCGCGCGCGTGGCCGATCAAGTTCGTCGCCGGCGAGTGGGACAACGAGAGCGACGAGAACGTCATCGAGCAGGTCACGCTCACGTACGACTTCTTCGAGCTGGTGCAGTGAGCAGCTACGACACCTGAAACGAGTTGAGGAAGTACGCGAGCGAGTCGAAGGCCCAACGCCGAAGGACCAGTAGTTGCCCGGCACCGACGACGACCTTCGCACCAACTGCAAGCCCGCTCGGTACCAGCCCGGTCGAAACGGTCGACGCTCCGGCCGGGGCACCAGCCGCTACAGAAGCTCCGAGTGCCTGAAGCTTCGTGACGTGCTTCTGTGTGAGCGCGCCGCCGGAGTGCATGACCGCGTGACGGAGTTCGCGCATCTCCTCGTATCGGTCGAAGACCATGCTTGGCGTCGAGATCTTTCCGGCGGGCGCTTGAAGCGCGAGGTCCACCAAAAACGTGCGACGCAGGGCGGGCATCCCGCCGGAATCGGTCCACGCAGAGCGGACCTTCCTCTCGATGTCCTTCGCTGACAACGCGGGCTCTAGGATCGGGAGCACCTGCTCGTAGACGTCCTCCATCCAAGCGTCGAAGTGCGATACGAGGTCGACGAGGAAGCCGCTGCAGAAGGCGACGGGGAGTTCCTCGCCGTAGGCTTCGACGAGTCCTGCGCGATCGAGCTGAACATCAGGTTCGACTGGGAGCCGCAACCCGGCGGGGATGTTCATCGTCGTCGAGAGAGTCACCGACTCGCGGCTCTCGTACTCCTTCCGCGTCACGTCCAGCGCGTTCAGGAGCAGTGCATATCGCGTGTAGAGCGTCACGAGTTCCATCGGAACTGCGCGGAGCACGGCGTCCGCCGCGGCCTTGATTGCTGGGTCCAGCATCGTCTACCCATACCACGCACCGTTCGTCGTCCCTGTCCCCGGCGCCCCTTCTCGGCGGCTTTGCCCCCGAGGAGGCAGCGCATGGCAGACGTCATCACGTGCCCTTCGGGGCTCTCGGGCCGCGTTCGCGGCATGAAGGTTCGCGAGGAGCGCGTCCTCGCTGACCGCAAGCTCGCCAAGAACGGCGGGCAGATCGACGAGCTGCTCGGCTCGTGCTGGGAGGAGACCCTCGACCCGGGGCCCTACGTCTTCGGCGAGGGCGGCAAGGTCGACTGGGGCAAGGTGCTCCAGGGCGACCGGTTCTTCGCCCTGCTAATGGTACGCGCGCTGACCTACGGGCCGGAGTACGCCTTCGGTGTCAGCTGCCGGAACGACGCCTGCCGCGCGCGCATCGACTGGGAGGTCGAGCTGACCAAGCTCCCGGTGCGCCCGCTCTCTGAGGAGAGCCGCGCCGCGTTCGTCGGCGGGAACCGCTTCGAGACGACGCTGCCCGACGCCGGCAAGCGCGTGCGCTTCCGGCTCCTCACCGGCGAGGACGAGCGCAAGCTCCCGGCGCTCCAGCGCTCCGCGCCCGACAAGCTCCTCTCGGCGGTGCTCGCGTACCGCGTGCTCGACGTGGACGGCCTCGAGGCGAAGGCCAAGCGCCAGTTTCTCGAGGACCTCACGCTCCGCGACGCGGACTTCCTGGTCGACGAGTTCGACCGCGTCGACTGCGGCGTGGACACGACCATCGAGATCGAGTGCCCCGAGTGCTTCGGCACGCAGGACGTCGACCTCCCTTTCGACAAGGGGTTCTTCCTGCCGGGCCGGGACAGGACTGCGAGGCGGAAAGCCCGGAGCACCTCTTCCCCGACGTGACCATGGAGAGCTGGCGCGAGGGCATCTTCCAGCTCTGCTGGCAGCAGCACGGAGGCTCAGGCCTCGCAGTGACGCTCGACGATGCGCTCGAGCTGCCGACGACGGATCGCGACTGGCTGATCGAGCGCATCGGTCAGCAGCGCGCCCGGGAGGCGAAGGAACTCGAGAAGGCCGCGAAGCGGAGGTGACCGATGGCGCTCAACAACCTCGGCCTCGGCTTCGTCTTCACCGCGCGTGACCTGGCCTCCGGGGCCATCTCGAACCTCGAGCGGAACTTCACGAGCCTCGACCGCCGCGTCGGGCTCGGCACCGAGAACATCCAGAGCGCCTTCCAGCAGCTCGGCGTCGGCCTCGCGGTCTTCACGGCCGGCGCCGCCACGGTGGGTGCAGCGTTCTCGCTCGCCAACGCCGCAGGTCGCTTCGAGCAGTCGATCGCCGCGGTCGCCGCCGTGTCCGGCGCCACCGCCGTGGAGCTGGAGCAGCTCCGTGGGGCGGCCATCGACGCGGGCATCGCCACGCAGTTCTCGCCCACCGAGGCGACGATGGGGCTCCGCGAGCTCGCGCAGGCAGGCTTCAACGCGCAGGAGTCGATGCAGCTCCTCATCCCCGTGCTCGACCTCGCCGCAGGTTCGCTCGGGGAGCTGTCGCCGCAGCAGGCGGCGGGGCTCGCCTCGCAGGCGATGAAGGCCTTTGGCATCTCGACGGACCAGGCCTCGATCTCGGTCGACCGCATGCTGCAGGCGGTCAACGTCTTCGCGCTCAACGCGAGCGAGCTGCCCATGGCGCTCGGCACCGCCTCGCGCGGAGCCCAGGCGCTGCACCAGTCGCTCTCCGAGACGCTCATCGCCCTCGGCCTCGTGAAGAACGTCATCCCCGGTGTCGAGCGCGCCTCGACGGCGACGGCGGTGGCGATGGAGCGTCTGGCGGACCCGCAGGTGCAGCAGCGGCTTCGTGGCATCGGCGTCGCCGTGGTCGACAGCCAAGGCGGCTTCCGCGCGTTCCTCGACGTGCTGGGCGACATGGCGCCGGCGCTCGATCGCATGAGCGAGTCGCAGCGCTCGGCCTTCCTGCTGCAGGCCTTCGGGCGCGAGGCGCTCGGAGGCGTGAACGCCATCCTCACGCAGGTCACGAGCGGCATCCGCACGAACACCGGCGAGACCGTCCGCGGCGCCCAGGCCATCGCGTACCTGCGCGACCAGTTCGAGAACGCTGGCGGCACGGCCGCGCGCTTCCGCGAGCAGATGCTCAACACGTTCGAGGGGCAGAAGCGGCTCCTCGCGGGGTCCCTCGAGACGCTCGCGATCGTCGCGGGCGAGCCCTTCGCGCAGGTCTTCCGTCCGCTCGTCACCATCGTCGTCGACGTGGTGAACGCCGTGCTCGGCGTCTTCCGCCAGCTGCCCGCGCCGGTGAAGCGCGCCTTCGCGGCGTTCGTCGTGGGAGCCGGTGCGGTCGTCGCGATGGTCGGCGCCGTCATCGCTGCCAAGGCCGGCATCGCGCTGCTCATCATCGGGCTCAAGGCGGCGGGCATCACGCTCGGCGGCCTGCTCGCGACGATCCTGCCGGCGGTGCTCATCTTCGGCGTGCTCGCGCTCGCGGTCGCCGGCTTCGTCGTCGCCTTCCGGAACAACGTCGGCGGCATCGCGGACTTCTTCCAGGGCGTGGGAGCGCGCATCTCGCTCGCCTTCCGCGGGCTCACGCAGCTCTTCGACCAGGGCGGCTTCTCGGGCGCCGTGCGCGACGAGCTGAACCGCGCCGAGAACCAGGGGCTGAAGGACTTCCTCATCAACGTGTTCCTCTGGGTGAACCGCATCCGGAACTTCTTCGCGGGCATCGCGACGGGGTTCTCCGCGGGCATCGAGGCCGCGCGCCCGACGATCGACGCATTCATGAACGCGCTGCGGCGCCTCGGGACGGCGCTCGGCTTCCTCTCGGAGCGGGACGACGCAGGGACGGCCTCGTCGCGGTTCCGCGAGTTCGGCCTCACCGGCGAGCGGGTCGGCCGCGTGCTCGCGACCGTGTTCGAGCTGATCGTCCAGGCGATGACGGCCGTGGTCGAGGTCGCCGAGGGCGTTGCGCAGGGCTGGGAGTGGATCAGCGCTGGCGGCTCGGTGCTCTGGAGCGCGCTCTCGCAGCTCGGCTCGAAGATCCAGGAGGTCATCAACTACATGTTCGGCAGCACCTCGGCGACGCAGCAGAACGGCAGCGCCTGGACCGCGCTCGGCAACGTCATCGCCTTCGTCATCGGCTGGATCATCAGCGCCATCGGCGTGCTCGTGTCGATCGTCTCGGCGGCCGTCGCCGTCATCAGCGCAGCCATCCAGATCGTGATGTCGGTCTTCTCGGGCCTCGCCGACGTCATCACCGGCGTCGTCTTCATCATCGGCGGCATCTTCACCGGCAGCTGGAGCGACATCTGGATGGGCATGAAGCTCGTCGCCTTCGGAGTCGTCGACGCCATCATCGGCGTGGTGCTCGAGCTGGCCGGTGCCATCGCGGGCGTGGTCGATGCGCTCACCGGACTCTTCGGCGAGGGCACCCACTGGCAGCAGGGCATCCGCGACTTCCGCGACTCGCTCCGCGCCGACATGGCCGAGGGCATGGGCGTGCAGGACCTGACGTTCACGCGCCCGACGCGACCGGGGACCGCGGCGCCCGGCGCACCGGCGAGCGACGCCATGTCGTCGATGCCCGCGGTCGCGGCGATGGCGCCCGCCATCCCCGCGTCCTTCCCGATGACGCCAGCCGCGCCGGCCGCGTCGCCGCCCATCACCGTCAACCTCCAGGTCGACGGCACGACCCTCGCCACCGCGGTCCATCGAGCGGACCGCGACTCGGCCACCCGCTCGTTCTCGCCGGTCCCGGCGTACTGAGGAAGGAGGACGCGTGTCGCTCGATGCTGCTCTCGCCCGCGCTCCTCGCTGCCTGCTCGTGAACGTCACGAGCGGGGAGTCGCTCGAGTGCCTCTTCAACCCGACGCAGGTGACCGAGAAGCTGCAGGTGAACTGGAACCGCCTCGCGGTGCCCGGGCTCTCGCATCAGGTGCTGCAGTTCCAGAGCACGGCGAACCGGCAGCTCTCGGGCGTCGAGTTCTACCTCGACCGCTTCTTCGCCGCCGAGCAGCCGGGCGACGTGAACATCCTCGACTTCCGAGCGTTCCTGCGCGCGCTCACGGTGCCCCCCGAGGGCACCGAGGGCGTGGCCGCGACGGCGCCGCCCCGCGTCATCTTCATCTGGCCGAGCGTCGTCACCGTCGAGTGCGTCGTCGCCAGCGTGGAGTTCCAGTACAAGCAGCTCGCCGTCGACGGGATGGTGCTCGTCTACACGGCGAGCGTCTCCTTCGAGGAGATCCTCGACACGCGCGTGACCAGCGAAGAGCTGCGCGAGGAGGTCGAGTGATGGCGCCGCGTACCGGCTCCCGGCACTCCTTCGCGCTCGGCGTGCGTGACGAGCTCGCGCAGCTGTTCCTCACGGAGCGCGAGCCCTACCGCTTTCGCGAGCACACGGACACGCGCGTCCACATCGTCGCACAGGGCGACATGCTCTTCGACCTTGCGGGGCGCTACTTCGCGCCGCTCCCGCGGGCCTGCGGCTTCTGGTGGGTGCTCGCTGACTTTCAGCCCGATCCGATCGTCGACCCGACGCTCGAGCTGGAGGTCGGCCGTCGCCTCTTGGTGCCGAGCCTGCGCGTGCTCACCGACGTCATCCTGAGCGAGCAGCGCCGGAGGGTCGAAGCATGACCGAGCTCGTCGACCGAAGCGGGCCCGGTGTCCGCATCACCGTGCTCTCGAACGAGCGGGCTCCGAGCGGCGAGCCGCTCAACCTCGACGGCCGCATCATCGGCTTCACCTACGAGGACGCCGAGCGCCAGGCCGACAAGGTCTCGCTCCAGCTCGACAACTTTGACCTCGCGCTCTTCGACCGCGAGGAGCTGATCGGCGGCGCCACACTCGAGGTGTCCTGGGGCTACCCGGGCAACATGGCCCCGCCGCGCCGGGTGGTCGTGAAGAAGCTCAAGGGCTTCCAGACGCTGACCATCGAGGGCCAGGCCACCAGCGTGCTGATGAACCGCGAGGCCAAGACGCGCGCGTGGACGAACAAGTCGCGCAGCGACGTGGCCAAGGAGATCGCCGCCGAGCACGGCTACGAGGGCGAGTTCGCGGACGTCGAGGACTCGAGCGAGGTGCTCGACACCATCAACCAGACCGCCGAGACGGACGCACGCTTCCTCCGGCGCCTCGCTGCACGGGAGGAGTTCGAGTACTTCGTCGACGACGGCGGGCTCCACTGGCGCTCGCGGAACCAGGCGAGCGCGCCGAGCCACGTGCTCACCTGGTTCTCCGACCCGGGGCGAGGCGACATCATCTCGCTCAACGTCGAGTCGGACCTCTCGCGCCGGACAGGGCGCGTCGAGGTGCGCGGGCGCGACCCGCTGACGAAGGCGACGATCGAGTCGCGGGCAAGCAGCAGCACCGTCGAGCGCGCCACGCTCAGCGACGTCCTCGAGGTCGTGGACCCCGAGACGGGCTCGTCGTCGCTGCAGGAGCGCAACGCGACGACGAGCGTCCACCCGACCTCGGCGCCGACGCCGGCCGCCGCGGAGCGAGAGTCGGCTGCGCGCTTCCGCCGCGCCGAGCGCGAGACGGTGAAGCTCTCGATGCAGGTCGTGGGCGATCCGACGCTGCGCGCGAAGGAGGTGCTCGAGGTGCGCGGCATCTCCGGACTGCTCTCGGGCAAGTACTACGTGACCGAGGCGAAGCACGTCATCTCGTCCTCCGGCTACGTCGTGGAGCTGAAGCTCACGCGCGACGGCACCGGGGCTCGGCGACAGGCCGGGGCCGCTGCGCAAGGCCAGCCCCAGGGGGGCTCGCCCAATCGCGCGACCCCTGCAGAGGGCGGCGCGATGACCGAGGTCGAGGTCATCGACCCGGCGAGCGGTGCGTCGCACGTCGAGTACCGGCGCGACGGGCGCGCCATCGGCGCCGAGGACCCAGAGGCCGGCATGAGCGTGCCGCGATGACGGAGAGCCACCGATGAGCACCTTCGACGACGACATCCACACGCACGACACCCGGCTCGTCGGGCTGTACGTCGGCTACGTGACGAAGCGCGACGACGAGGAGCAGCTCGGGCGCGTGCGCGTCTGCATCCCCGGCGTGCTCGAGCCGGAGAGCGCGTGGGCCTGGCCGCTCGGCACGGGCGGCGGCGGTTCGAAGGACCGCGGCCTCTTCGCTGTTCCCGAGGAGGGAGCCGAGGTCGCGGTGTTCTTCAACCAGGGGAACGTCGAGGCTCCGTACTACCTGGCCGCGCACTGGGGGAAGCCGAACGGCGAGAGCGAAGTGCCCGAGGAGGCGCAGAAGACGCCCCCGGACAACCGCGTCTTCGCGACGCAGACCTTCCGCATCGAGCTCGACGAGTCGAAGGACAGCCGGAAGCTCAAGCTCACCAACAAGAAGACCGGCGACCACCTCATCTTCGACGCCGAGGAGAACACGGTCACGCTCGAGGCGACGACGGCGCTCACGCTGCGCGCGGTCGGCGCCATCTCGCTCGAGGCCACGCAGGTCACGATCGCCGGGCGGGTGGTCCGCCCCATCGCCGAGCCCATCTGAGGAGGACGCCGTGGCGCTGCCCATCTGCCTCGAGATTCCGGAGATCCCCGATCCGCTGTCCATCACGCTGCCGGGCGGCGTGACGATGCAGCAGATCAACCTGATGCAGGCGATCCAGCCGGCGCTCACACCGCTGATGCCGCTGTTCGACATCATCGACACCGTGGTGGCCGTCTTCAACTGCGTGAAGGCCATCCCAGACTCGCTCGGCCCGCCTCCCGACCCGACCGCGCTCGCGGCGTGCATCCCGGAGCTGGCCGAGAAGGTGGCGAAGCTCTTGCGGCTCATCCCGCAGCTGTCGCTGCCGTACACCATCATCGGCATCATCGACCTCGTCATCGACACGCTCCGGCAGGCGCGCAGCCAGCTCATGCACCTGCAGCAGCAGATGCAGCAGATCCTCGGCGCCATCGACCGTGCGACCGAGCTCGAGGACGCGGGGCTCATGGCCATCACGAGCTGCGCTCAGGCGAACGTGGCGCAGGAGGCGGCCAACGTCGGCAAGTCCCTCGCCAGCCTCGGCAAGCTCATCGGCATCCTGAACATCTTCCTCGGCATCGTGGGTGGGCCCGAGGTGCCGGACCTCTCGAACCTCGCCGGGCGTCCGCTCGACGACGTCATCCCGCCGATCGACGCGATCATCGAGGCCCTGCAGACCGTGCGCAGCGCGGTGCCGGTGCCGTGAGGAGACGACCATGAGCCAGCAGCCGCAGAACCTCCTCATCCCGTTCCGCCGCGACAAGAAGCGCGACTTCGCCGTCGGCAGCGGCGAGGCGCTGCTCGCGTCCAAGGTGCGCCAGGCGCTGCTCACCGAGGGCGCCACGGCGCGCTCCTCGGGCGAGCTGCCCTGGCGGACGAACTTCGGGGCTGGCCTCGCGCTCCTGCGCCACCAGCGCAACGACGCGGCCCTCAAGGAGCTGGCCCGCGTCTACGTGCGCGACGCCCTCAAGCGCTGGGTGCCCGGCGCCCAGCTCGTCAGCCTGAGCGTCGAGCAGGACGGGCCGGCCCTCACGCTTCGCGTGCGGGTGCGCGAGCGGGACGTGGCGGCGGCCGTGGCCGTGTCCTTCGAGCGCTGACCGTCTGGGGCCGGGTCCCCGAGAGCCGAGGCTCGACGGCTTTGCCTCCACGGAGGCTTACCGCCGTGGCCACGCTGCCCGAGTCCGTCGACTACACCGACAAGGATTTCGACGCCCTTCGGGCGCGGCTGATCGCGCTTGTGAAGAGCGTCTTCCCGGACTGGACGGACTTCGACGTCGCGAGCTTCGGGAACCTGCTGGTCGAGCTCTACGCCTTCGTCGGCGACGTGCTCACGTTCTACCAGGACAACCTCGCTCGCGAGTCGCGCCTCGTGACCGCCACGCAGCGCAAGAGCGTGATGGCCCTCGCGAAGATGCTCGGCTACCGGCTGCAGGGCGCGCAGGCCGCGACCGCCGACGTCCTTGTGCAGCTCGTGCGCCCTCCGGCCGCGAGCGTCACCATCCCGGCCGGCACCGTGCTGCGCACGCAGGAGGTCACCGAGCCGGTCCGCTTCCAGCTGCTCGCGCCCGCCGTCATCGCCCCGGGAGCCGACCCGCCGCGCGTCGTCGCCGTGGTCGAGAACTCGAAGACGTACACCCAGCTCTTCGACGCGCGCGGCCTCGCCGACCTCGAGCTGCACCTCGACTACGCCCCGTACCTCGACGGCTCCGCGCTCGTGACCACACCGCAGGGCGCGTTCACCGAGGTCGACAGCTTCCTCGACTCGCGCGCCAACGACCGCCACTTGGTCGTGGCCGTCGACCAGAACGACCGCGCCACGCTGCGCTTCGGCAACGGCGTGAGCGGCATGCCCCCGAGCGGCACGGTCTCGGTCACCTACAAGACGGGCGGCGGCAGCGTCGGGAACGTCGACGCAGACCGCATCGTCGTCATCGAGGGTGCCTTCAAGGATGCGTACGGCAACCCGGTGCAGGTCTCCGTCCGCAACCCGCTGCCCGCCTCGGGCGGCGCCGATCGCCAGACGGTGGCCTCCGCGAAGCTGCTCGCCCCGGAGAGCCTGCGCGCGCTCACGCGCACGGTCGCGAGGGAGGACTTCGAGATCAACGCGCGCAGGCTCCCGAGCGTCGCGCGGGCGCTGATGCTCACCTCGAACGAGGACCCGACCATCGCGGAGAACACGGGCATCCTCTACGTCATCCCGCAGTCGACGGCGGGAGCGGCAGTACCGACGCCCGCGCTGAAGAACCTGGTGCTGCGGCAGGTCACCGAGGTCTACCCGTGCACGCTGACCTTCCAGGTGAGCGTGCAGGACCCGGTCTACCGAGTCATTGATGTCGCTGCGCGCCTCTTCCTGCGCCAGGGCTTCGCCGGCAGCGACGTGCGTGACCGGGTGCGCGCGAACCTCGCGAGCTACTTCCGCGTCAGCGAGCAGGACGGCACGCCCAACCCGCTCGTCGACTTCGGCTTCAACATCAAGGACGCCGAGGGGAACGCGGTCGGCGAGATCGCCTGGTCAGATCTGTTCAACGTCATCCGCGACACGCCCGGCGTGCGCAAGATGGGCGACGCACGCCTCGACCTGACGCTCAACGGGCTGCCCGCCGATGTGAAGCTGAACGTGCGCGAGTTCCCGGTGCTCGGAACCGTGACCCTTCGCAACGGCGACACGGGGGAGCTGCTCTGATGGCGCTCCTCAACCCGAGCTTCGAGGACGAGGGGGCGCTGCCCGGCGAGGCCGAGCACTGGACGCTCACCGCCGTGACCAGCCTTGAGGTCCTCGCCGGCTTCGGCGCCGCGCCCGAGGACGCCTGGGAGGACTTCGAGCGCTGGTTCGCGCTCCTCGCGTCGCTCGACGACGTGACCGTGGTGCTCGCGTTCTTCGACAGCGCGCTCAAGGGCTACGAGGAGTTCGACAGCGGCTGGGCCAACGCGGTCTACCTCTACGAGCTGCCGCCCGCGCAGCTCGTCACGTGCGCCTTCGGTGGCGGCGCCGTCGAGGACTGCGAGACGGGCTGGAGCAACGTGCCGTACCTGCGCGACTGGGCGTTGGTGACGGCCGCGACGGGCGTGTTCGACGGCGAGCCGCGCGAGGACTTCGAGGACCAGTGGCGCTCGAACCAGGTCTACGCGTGGACGTGGGCTGCGGTGACGGCGAGCACCGCGCTGTTCGACGGAGGCGTGCAGGCCGTCGAGGACTTCAACAACGCCTGGACGAACATGACCACCCTCTGAGGAGTGACCGATGGCCGAAGCAGACTGGACGTACCTGAACGACGGGCTCGACATCGCGACGGTGGATCGCGGCGTCACCGCGGGCATCGCTCGACCCCCGGGCGGCGGGAGCTTCCTCTACGCCTTCAACTCCCTCGCGGCCGTCGATGGCGCGGTAGCCCTGTTCGCGAACCTCGCGAGCTTCGCTCCGATGGCGAAGGGCGGCTCCATTCGCGGCGTCGTTCAGCGCGGCCCTGGCGGCGGGCCCACGGGCTTCTCGCCGTTCCTGTTCCTCTGCTGCCAGGGGAACTCGGTCAACGACAGCGCGTACCTGCTCGGGCTGTCCGACGACGATCCGCACCGCATCGTGCTCCGCAAGGGCGCCGTCACGGTGGGCCTGCCGAACGCCGATGGTCCCGGCGTGCTGCTCAAGTCGGCGGCGAGCTTCGCGCAGGCGACCTGGGTGCATCTGCGGCTCGACGTCATCGTGAACACGAACGGCGACGTCGTGCTCAAGGTCTTCCAGAACGACCTCGCGGCGCACGCCCTCGGCACGCCGCCCGATTGGCAGCCGGTCTCCGGGATGGTCGAGTTCATCGACGACCACCTCGGCATCAACTCCGGCAGCCAGCCGCTCACCTCGGGGCGCGGCGGCTTCGGCTGCTCGGTGAAGGACGTGACCCGGCGCTCCTTCTTCGACCACGTCGAGCTGTTCCGGCAGGTGTGAGTCGATGGCGCTCACCGCGTTCACGAGCCGACTCGGGCGAGGCCAGGGACGCCTGCTCACCTCGAAGGCGACCGGTGGCGACTACGCCTTCGTGCTCGGCGAGGAAGAGCCGGGGCGCTTCTTCGACCTCGGTCTCGGCGACCACACGGAGGTGACGCAGTCGACGGACCTCACGGGCGTGAAGCTGGTGCGAGCGCTGCTTCGGCTTCGGGTGCCGGCGAGCACGCCCGCGTGGCTCGCATGGGAGGCGTCCCTCGTCGTCGACGGCACCGCGCTCGCACGCATGCGCGCGAAGCCGGGCCGGGAGCGACTCGTCACGGACCTCGCTGCCAACGTCTCGAAGCTGTCGGGTGTGCACACAGTAGGCGTGCGCCTCGAGCTGGTGACCGCATGAGGGCACCGGCATGAGCACGCTCGAGCTTCCCGCGCTCTACGTCGACAGCGTCGCGCTCGTCGTGAGCACGCCGCGGCTGGTGGTCGTGAACCGTGACCCGAGCCCGGGCGAGACCGGCGTGCCCGTCGACGCGACGCTCGCCCTCGAGCTGATCGACACCGGCGCGGACGGCGTGAACCGAGCCAGCGTGCACGTCTGGGTCGACGGGGTGCTGGCCTTCGACGGCGGCGCGCTGCCGGAGATCACCGCCGCCTTCGCCGGCCCGCTCGCCGGCGCCACGCAGACGGCGGACACGCTTCGCGTCGTGCTGCACCCGGTGGTTCCGATGGCGAGCCTCGCCACGGTCTCGGTGCGCGTGGCCGGGCAGACGGTGGGCGGTGCCGCCTCCGTCGACGAGGTGTACTCGTTCGTCGTCGAGGACCGGACGGCGCCGCGGGTCGTCGGAGCGCAGGCGCTCGCGCAGAAGACGGTGCGCGTCGCCTTCGACGAGCCCGTCCTGCTCCCGGGCGGCTCGAGCTTTGTCCTGACGCCGATGGGAGCGCCGGCCGTGCCGTTGGCCGTCGTGGCTTCGGCCATCGACGGCAGCGTCGTGCTGCTCACGCTCGACACCGAGATGACCCCGGACGTCGTGCACGAGGTCGTGGCGCTCGGCGTCACGGACCTGTTCGGCAACGTCGTCCTCGCGCCTTACGACCGCGCGACCTTCACGGGGTTCCGCCCCGCGCGACCGCAGACGCGCCGCTTCGACCTCTGGCGGATGCTCCCCAAGCACAACCGCCGCGACGATCAGACCGGGGACCTTTTCCGGTTCATCGCCTGCCTGCAGGAGGTGACCGACCTGCTGCTGGCCGACGTGGATCGCTGGCCGGACATCTTCGACTTCGAGCGCGCGCCCGAGGCCTTCCTCGACCTCATCCTCCGCGACCTCGGCAACCCGTTCCCGTTCGAGCTCGACACCATGGGGAAGCGCCGACTCGCGTCGGTGCTCGTCGAGATGTACCGGCAGAAGGGGACGGCGAAGGGCATCCAGAACGCGATCCGCTTCTTCCTCGGCATCGACATCTCGGCCATCTCGCCGTTCAACGCCGACACGCTCATCCTCGGCGAGTCCGAGCTGGGCATCGACTGGGTCCTCGGGCCCTCGGACCGCTTCGCCCGGTACGCCTTCAACGTCGAGGTCGCGCGCATCCTGGCCGATCGCGAGCGCCGGCAGCTCCGCGCCATCGTCGAGTACCTCAAGCCCGCGCACACCCACTTCGTCGATCTGGTCGAGCCGCTCCCGCCCATCCTGCCGAACCACTGGGAGCTGGGTCTCAGCGACCTGGGGGAGACCACGGACCTGCACTGAAGGCCTGTCCCCGAGAGCCGCGTCGGCCGGCTTTGCCTCACCGGAGGGCCCCGTGCGCTCCGAGGCAAGGACATGGCCGATCGCGTCGACTTCTACTTCCGCCAGCGCGTCACCGAGGCCGAGCTCGACCTCGCGTTCGCCTTGCTCGAGAAGGCCGACCGGGACCTCGCCGCGGACCTGAACATCTACGGCATCGTCGCGGGTGCTGTCCCCGCGCCGCACTCGCCGGTACCGGACCTCACGGTCGACCTGACCGCACCGGCGCGCGCCTACGACAACCTCGGCCAGCGCATGTTCTTCGGCACCGGCCAGACGGTGGACTGCGCCGTCGACCTCGTCGGCATCCCGACCGACGTGGCGACCGTCGGCAACGAGCGCTGGCTCGGCATCTTCCTCCGCTTCAAGCGGCTGCTCTCCGATCCCCGGACGGACGGCAACTCGCAGCAGGTGTTCTTCCGGCGTGACGAGTCGTTCGAGCTCGTGGTCCGTCAGGCGCCCGAGGGCGCCATCGGCGTCGCGCCCAAGGCGGCGCTGCAGGCCGACGAGCTGCTGCTCTGCGACGTGCGGCGACGCCCCGGGCAGACGCAGATCCTCGTCGCCGACCTCGACACCTCGCGACGGCAGGCCTTCATCTTCGCGCAGGGCTCCTCGGTCTCCGTCGTGACGGGGGCTTGGAGCATCCTCGCCCCGCTCGCGGCTACGGTGCAGGCCTCGCTCGACGAGGTGGACGCGGAGCTGCGCGACCACTTCACCGCGGCGGCACGCCGGCACGCCGCGACCGCCGTCGACTACGTTGCGCACGGCTTCGTCGGCGCCGCCAATGTGCAGGCGGCCATCGACGAGGTCGTCGACGACCTCACGACCGGCGCCGTGGGCTCGTCCGGTGCCACCCGCGTCGGCGTCGACGCGTCGGCCGGTGCTCCGAACGCGCTGGCCGCTGGCACCGTGAAGACGCAGCTCGCCGCGCTCCTCGGCTTCCTGAACACGCACGTGAGCGCTGCGACCGGAGCGCACGCAGCCAGCGCCATCGCTGCGACGGCGCACAACAACATCGCGGGCATCAACGTGCAGTCGCAGCTGCAGGAGATCGTCACCGACCTCCTGGCGACCGGCGCCTCGGCTCCGGGCGCGGGCCTCGTGGGCGTCGACGCCATCGCCGGCGCGCCCACGGCCATCGGTGCGGGCACGCTGCGAGCGGCTCTCGTGACGCTGCTCGGCGGCCTCAACGGCCACGTGAACCAGGCCGCGGGCGCCCACGCGGCGTCGGCCATCTCCGTCGCCGACGCCGGCAACAACCTCAACGCGGTGAACGTCGAGACCTCGCTCGCCGAGATCCTGGACGCCGTCGAGGGCGACCACTTCCGCGGCAACGAGGCGAACCCCGGCCAGCACCGAACGATCCGGCAGCCCGCGCTCGGCGGCTCGAAGGCGCTCATCCTCGACTCGAATGCGTCGGGCACCGCGCCTACGCACCTGCGCATCTACGCGGACAGCGACTCCGTCTGGTTCACGCTGAACGCCTCGTGGAACGGCGCCGGCTGGACGCGCGACAGCACGCTCTACAACTCGGCGGCCTTCCGCTTCGGTCGCAACTCGCTCGAGTTCCTCCACGACTTCAACAACGAGGCGACGTTCACGACGTGGGATCGCTCGTGGAATCTGCCGATGAGCAGCACCACGAACTCGGCGTTCGAGCTGACGGGCAGCGTCCAGGAGGTCGGCCGCCTCGGGATGGAGTACTCGAACGCCGACAACGCGACGCGCACGCTCGCGGGCGGCGGCGCGACGAACTTCCGCAACCGCTTCCCGGCGTCGCCGTCGTCGATCACGTTCTCGTCGCTCAGTCAGTCGGGCGGCTTCACGGGGAACCCGTCGACGTTCACCGTCGATCGCGATGGGTTCGGCTACTTCAGCTACCAAACCATTCCGGCGCTCGGGACGGTCTGGTGGTTCGGCACGTACACGGCGGTCGCCTGAGGAGGCCTCGATGTCGATCCACGAGCTGAACGCCACCGAGGTCCTTCAACGCTGCGGCAAGTGCGCCGCCGAGAACCGCATCGTGCTCGACTCGCTCGAGGTCGGAGTCGCCCGCGACGACCAGACCGACGCGAGCGTGGTCCCGCTCCCCGCGTGCCCGACGTGTCGCTCGACGGAGTTCCTGCTTCGCTCGCCGGATGACGAGCCCGGGCACCCGGCGCCGGGCAGCTTCGGCCACCTCCACCGGATGCTCGTCGACGAGGTCCACGCCGAGCTGGTGAAGCGCAAGCGGGTCATCCCGCCGCTCAAGGACCAGCAGGGGCGAGTGGACGCGAAGCTCGCGAAGCCGGTGGCGGCCGAGGACGTCGCGCGCTGGTTCCCGCGTGGGCTGAAGATCGAGGCGCGCGTTCCCGAGGCCGCCCGCGTGAAGGAGCCTGGGCAGTGAGCGGGCTTGTCGTCCGCGGCCTTGCTACCAGCGCGCCCGACAGCGTGCCCGTCCGGACGTTCCTCGACGACGGCACGGCGCGCTTCGCGTCGAAGGGCAAGCGCACGCGCGCGACCGAGCTCGTCATCCACGAGACCGTCACGCGCAGCGTCGATTCGACGATCGCCGTGCTGAAGAAGCGCGGGCTCAGCGTGCATCTGGTCCTGGGACCGGACGGCGCGCTGACCCAGCACGGCGACCTCGCGAGCGACGTGCTCTGGCATGCGGGGCCCGCGCACAACGGCCCGTCGTTCGGCGTGGAGGTCGTGAACCCATACTACCCGCGGCTCCTCCGCAAGGGCCTCCCGTGGGAGCGGAGCATCAAGGCTCCGTGGGCACACGAGGGGCTGTACGTGCTGCCGACGCCCGCCCAGGCCGAGGCGGTGGCCTCGCTCGTGCGGTGGGCGACGAGTGCGCCGGCGCCGGGCCTCGAGGTGCCGCGTCGCTGGCCAGGGCTGCGTGCCGCGAGCTTCCAGCTCGGGCCGCTCGCCGAGGCAAGCAAGGCGCTACCCGGCGTGCTCGCGCACCACTACTTCGGACACGCCGACGGCGCGTGGCTGGTCCTCTACGCGTGGCTGCGTCTCGAGGTCGGGCTCGCTCCGGACGTCGCGTTCGAGGAGGCGGTGCGGCGCTCGACGGGCGTGCGTCGCGCCGCTGACGTTCGAGACCTGCTTCCCGCCACGCCCGTGGCCTGACGACGAGGAGAACGACATGAACGAGTTCAGCACCATCGCGACGTGGCTTCAGGCGACCGGCCCTTACGGGCTCGTGGCGGTCCTCGGCTGGGCCTTCTGGCGCATCAACGAGAAGAAGGACGCCGCGCTCCGCGAGCTGTTCGACAAGGTCGCGGAGATGGGCCGCGCGCAGACGGAGGCCGTCACCAAGGTCGAGGCCGCGCTCGTCGCGCTCAAGGACGCGATCGAGGACCTGCACGACAAGGCGGCGTGATGAACGCGCAGGCCTCGCCGCCCGCGCGTCGCTTCGTCGACGAGGCCACGCTCCGTGCCGCCGCCGTCGAGGCGGCGCGCTTCGCCTGCAACGGAGCCGCGGGCCGCGTGCTCGGCGACCCCGTGTTCGAGCTCGTCACCGAGGGGCGCAACCGCTGGAAGGGCTACTCGGCCTGCGGCGACCTCGCGCACTACGTGCTGCGTGAGCTGGGCTTCCGCGACGAGCGCGTCCTCAATCGCGACGACGACGGCGGTCGCGCGCCGTGGCAGAGCGGCACGAACCTCTCGCGGCTCGTCTTCGCGACCGGCGACGCGTTCGTCTGGGCGAAGCGCGACCTGCGACCGAGGCCCGGCGACATCCTGTACCTCGCACCGCCCGAGCATGTCTGCGTGCTCGAGCGGCTCGACGAGGAGCACGGCCGCGTCGCGACCTTCGACTACGGGCTCTGGGACAGCAGCGTCAACAAGCCCGCGGGGCGCGCCCGCGAGACGAGCTTCGGTGTCGGCGCCACCGCGCTCCGCGTCGGTGCCCGCGTGCTGCGCGGGTGGATCGATCTGGCGAGGCTGCCCGGGCTTCTCGCGCGGTAACGCGCAGTTCCGTTGGCGAGGTCGATTCTCGCTTCTTCGCCTTGGATAGCCCGCAGAAGGAAGCCTGTATGTCCCTCGCGAACGGGGCGCATTCACGGACCACCCCGAAGCGGAGCACGACGATGAAGGTGAGCGAGCTGATCGAGCTGCTGCAGGACCAGGACCCCGACGCCGAGGTGATGATCATGAGCCAGGAGAGCTGGCCCTTCGAGAACGCCGTCGCCGGCGTCGCGGTGCGCGAGGAGTTCGTCGACGACGACGAGGAGGACTGCGAAGACGACGAGCGCGAGGAGCCCCGCTACGAGAAGGGCACCGCGCCGAACGACGTCTTCCTCGTCGAGGGCCAGCAGCTTCGCTACGGCTCGAAGGCCGCGTGGCGAGTCGCGTCGCGCTGAGTGGAGCAGCGAGGTCGATTCTTCTCGGAACGACCTTGCTAGCCCCGCGAACGGAAGCCTGTATGTCCCGCATGAAGCGCGAGCGATCAGCCAGCGACAGCAAGGTCATCGAGGACATCGCGAAGCAGCATCTCGGGCTCTCGACGCTCGAGACGCGCCGCTCGGACAGCCTCGACTTCCACGACCTCGCGGTGTGGCAGCTGCGCGCCGCGCTCGAGGCCGCGTACCGGGCGGGGCTCGCCGCCGCGAAGAAGGAGGAGCGATGAAGGTCATCGGCGCAACGACGACGTACGTCGGCAGCGAGATCCCCGGGTTCAACGGGCAGCGCGTGCGCATCTTCGGCGTGATGCGCGGCGCCCTGCGCCCCGACGTGAACGTCGACGCGGACGACTACTTCCTCACGGACGACGAGGTCCTCGCACGACTCGGCGGCGTGACGAAACTCGATCGCCTCGACGTCGCGCACGTGCGCGCAGACGGGAGCGCGAGCTTCGTGCACTGCGACCCGCGCGCGATCGACCTCGAGTGCTTCGCCGACTTGAAGGACTGACGACGAACTGACCGACAGAGCGCTCCATCGCGGAGCGCAGCCCGACACGCGAGCCAGGGCGCGCGCGTGAAGGGTGACGTGTACCCGGCGCCCGACGAGGAGACGGACCATGAGCAACCGAAACAAGCGAACCAGGAACGAGCTCGAGCGACTGCGCCTGCCGGAGCTGCAGGCGCGCTTCCGCGAGGTGGTGGGCGAGACGTCGCGGAGCCCGAACCGGAAGTTCCTCATCCGGCGCATCGAGGAGACGCTCGCCGCCCGAGCGGAGCAGCCGGCCGCGCCCGAGAGCCCGCCGCCCGCGGTCGACACGCCCGCCGAGGAGAGCGCCGCGTCGGACGCGAGCGTGGCCACGCCGACGCACGTGAGGGGACGCTTCACGTCGATGAGCATCGAGGAGCTGCAGGCGAAGTACCTCGAGGCGGTCGGCCGCGCGACGGGCAGCGACGACCGCCGCTACCTCATCTGGAAGATCCGCGAGGCCGAGAAGGGCCGCATCCCGGTCGGCCCGCGCAAGACGCGCGAGCGCAACGGCGAGCCCGTCGACGTGAAGATCCTCCCGCTGCGACTCGAGGCCGAGGTCGTCGAGCGCATGGACGAGGCGTGGCGCACGCGCGGCATCAAGAACCGCATGGAGTTCTTCCGCCGCGCGCTCGGCCACTACCTCTCGCACCTGGGCGCCGAGGAGGCCGCAGCGCTCTTCACGAATGCGGGCGCAGCCAGCGCGTGAAGGGCACCGAGATCCGGGGGGCGTCGCGGTGGCCTGACGGCCGCGACGCCCCAAGTCCGCGGAAGGTCGCGCCTATTCCAAGTGCCTGAAAATACATCAGAAAGCGCCGTGTTCTGGCCTTGCTAGGGGCGCGAACGGAAGCCTGTATGTCCTCACGCGACGGGCACTGGGCCCCGCGCGAAACGCGAGGACGACGACGATGAAGACGCTGCGATTCGGGATCGAGATCGAGACGGTGGGCCTGAGCCGCGAGAAGCTCGCCCGCGCCATCCACAGCGTGGTCGGGGGCACGGTCGCCGACGAGTACCGCAGCTGGCGCATCACCGACGCGCGCGGGCGCCGCTGGCAGGTGGTCCCGGACGGCTCGCTCAGCGGCGGCGAGAACAGCGGCGAGATCGTCTCGCCGGTCCTCGGCTACGACGACATCGACGAGCTGCAGAACGTCGTCCGGGCGGTGCGCACCGCGGGCGCGAAGGCCGACCCCTCGACGGGCATCCACATCCACATCGACGGCAGCCGCTTCGACGCCAAGAGCGTCACGAACCTGGTGAAGCTGGTGCACAAGCAGGAGCGCCTCCTCGAGCACGCGCTCGGGGTCAGCGAGACGCGCCTGAGCCGCTACTGCCGCCCGATCGACGCGAGCTTCATCCAGCGCCTCGAAGCGCGGCGCCCGAAGACGATGCAGGAGGTGAGCGACGCCTGGTACGGGTACCGGAACACGAGCCCGCAGCGCTACGACCAGACGCGCTACCACGGGCTCAACCTCAACAGCCTCTTCTTCCGGGGCACGATCGAGCTGCGCTACTTCAACGGGACGCTGCACGCGGGCGAGGTGAAGGCCTACGTGCAGCTGGCGCTCGCGATGGCGGCGAAGGCCCTCGGCTCGAAGGCCGCGTCGAGCAAGCGCCGCGAGTTCAACCCGGCCACCGCCAAGTACGACTTCCGGGTGGTGCTCCTGAACCTCGGGCTCATCGGCGACGAGTTCAAGACGGCGCGGCTGCACCTGACGAAGAAGCTCGCGGGCTCCGCGGCGTGGAAGGGCGAGCGCCGCGACCGCCGCCTGGCCCCGAACGCTCCGGCGAGCGAGGAGGTGGTCGATGCCCGAGCAGCAGCGTGAGGACGGGCGCGGGGCCGGCCAGCACGCCGGCCCTGGACTCGCCCGCGAACGGAGGCGATGGATGACTACGGCGGGTCTCGACCCGCAGCGAGATGAGAAGATGGGACAGGTGCTCTACTTCGCGTACGGCTCGAACCTCGACGACGAGCAGATGCGCTCGCGGTGCGCGAGCGCGCAGCCCGTGGCGCTTGCGGTGCTGCCCAACTACGCGCTCGCCTTCGGGGGCTTCAGCCACCGCTGGGACGGGGCCGTCGCGAGCGTCGTGCGGGCACGCGGCGCCCGCGTCGAGGGGCTCCTCTACCGCATCGAGGAGGCGGACCTGCGTGCGCTCGACCGCTGCGAGGGCCATCCGTTCGCCTACGAGCGCGTCGTGAAGGTGGTGCTCGACGAGCACGGCCGGCGCCGACGCGCGACGACGTACCTGCAGCCCGAGGACGGCTTCGAGCCCTGGGCGCCGCAGCCCGGCTACGTCCGCGTGCTGTGGCGCGCGTACGATCGCCTGGGCTTCGACGTCGCGCCCCTGGCCACCGCTGCAGGGGTGGAGCCATGAACGCGCCCAAGGGCCAGCGTGGCGCGCCCACGCGCGTCTTCGTCTACGGGACGCTCCTTGCCGGCGAGCCGAACCACCGGCTCCTCGTCGGCGCGCGGCTCGTCGCGGCGGCCAGGACGAAGCCGGCGTTCGAGCTGCGCGACCTCGGCGCGTTCCCCGGGCTTGTGCGCGGTGGCGAGCATGCGGTGGCGGGCGAGGTGTATGAGGTCGACGAGCCGACGCTCGCCGCGCTCGATCGACTCGAGGGGCACCCGCGCTTCTACCGGCGCTCGCGCATCGCCCTCGAGGGCGGCGCCACCGTCGAGACCTACCTCCTCGCGCCCGAGCAGGTCGAAGGTCTTCCCGTCATCGACTCGGGCAGCTGGCGAGCGCGCAGCAAGGAGTGGAGAGCATGAAGATCGTGATGAGAGACGGGCGCGTGTTCCAAGGCACGGCCCTGCAGATCGTCCGCGCGATGCAGGACATCGCCTTCGGCGTCGAGGACTTCACGGTGCCGAAGTACATCGAATGGGTCGTCGCCAACGCGCGCAAGTTCGAGGAGGTCGAGCTCGACGTGAAGGGCGAGAGCGACGAGGCGCTGGCTGTGTCGCTCGTCGCCGAGATGCTCCGCACCGGGCTCACGCAGCGGATGTAGGCGACCGGCCTCCGTCGGCTTCGCAGCCCGAAGGGCGCGGAACCTCGCAACTATTCCAACTGCCGGAAAATACATCGGAAATCGACGTTCTTGGCCTTGCTGGGGGCGCGAACAGAAGCCTGTATGTCCCTCGCAACGGGCGACGAGCCGCCCTGCAGAACGCGAGGACGACGATGCAGACCACGAGCCAGAACACGCAGACGACGAAGACGGTGAGCCAGGGCGAGAGCCGCTACGGGACCGCCGAGCCGCAGATCGAGATCCGGCTCCCGAAGGGCACGACCCACCGCCTGGTGAGCGCCGCGCTCCACAAGCTCGCCGCCGAGGTCGAGCTGGCGACGCCTGAGCGGGAGCGCTGGATCGTCCAGACCGAGAGCTTCTACGACGCCCGCGGCCGCGTGTACCTCGAGCTGGCCGACGCGACGCCCGCCGAGGCCGAGCGGGGGATGGCGCTGCTGACGAAGCTTGTGAGACAAAGGTGACTGGCCGGGCGAGCGATCGAGTCTCCGGACTTCTGAATGGGCTGGATGGGTACGCGTCTCCAGCGATCACCGCGCAGGGATCACGGGGCAGAAGCCCTGGGATGGAATTCCGAGCGCAGCGTTGAACTTGCTCGAGGCGTTCTGAAGAGCAATGAGCGCCGTCAGCTCAACGATTGCGTTATCGTCAAAGAACTCCCGCAGTCGGCTGATGATCTCGTCGTCGACGCCCCGATCGCTTCTCGTCATGGCGACGGCGTGGTCCAGCACGACGCGTTCCTTGGACGAAAACAGCGTCGACCCCTCGTAGTTGGCGAGGGCCAGCACCTTCTCCGGGCTGACACCTCGCTCTTGCAACCTCGCTGCGTTGAGGTCGACGCAGAAGGCACACGCGTTGACCTGGGATACTTTGACCATGACCAGCGACCGAAGCGCGGGCTCGATGGGCGAACTTTTTCGGTCGACTGCTGCTACGAAATGAAGAAAGCCGCGCATGGCCGCAGGTGCGCGCGCCCAGACACGGGTGGGCTCGAGCACGACCCCGCTCCGGCCTCGCTGCAGCGCATACAACACCCGAACCCAAAGCGGCGCGGACGGCGCGGACAGGCCACTCACCCGTTGTGCTTGGTCCTTGGTTTCGCGAGCCATCATCGCGGATGCCCGTACAGGTTTGCCAGGACGCGCGGCGGCATCCCCAGTCGGTACAGGAGCGGGAAGATGTTCACCAGCAACGTGTAGTACGCTGGCCGTGTCGGGAAGCGCCTGCCCGAGACACGCACGGAGGCGGGCACCGTGACGACGCCGCCAACTTCGCGAAGCCGCCGGCTGAGCTCGAGGTCCTCCATGAGCGGCTGGTCAGGGAATCCGCCGAGCTCGCTGAATACCGCGGCCCGAACGAAGACGGCCTGGTCGCCATAAGGCAGGCGTGTATACCGGGACCGGAGGTCGGCCAGATGCAGGAGGGGCGCCCAGAGCGGTGCCGCGCCGCCATCCGCAACCGTCCAGGTTCGGAAGGCGCCGGCGACGACGCCAGGATCACGAAGCGCGCCCACTGCCTGCGAGATGGCATCGTCCGGGAGCGTTACGTCGGCATGCAGAAAGAGCAGCACGTCACCGCTCGCCGCTCGGGCTCCAGCATTCATCTGCTTCGCTCGTCCGCGCTCCGCGCGAAGGAAGGCGACGCGGGAATGCGCGCCGACGAGGTTGGCGGTCGCGTCCGTGCTCCCACCATCGACCACGATGACCTCGTGCACGGCGGCGACAGTCAATAGGCTCTCGAGGGCCTGCGCGATCCGCCGCTCCTCGTTCAGCACCGGCATCACGACGGAGACTCGCGGGCGCGCCTTGGTGTTCATTGCGCCACTCCCTCGGGGCGGATCCCCAAGACCCGACAGGTCGCTGGCGCGTGAATCTCTCCCGCGACAAGCAAGGTGCGCAGGCGCTCGAGGTCCCGCTCGCGGTCCACGTCGAACCACGGAGCCAAGAGCGCTACGGACAGTCCACGCTCTTCAAGCCGCGCAAGAGTCCTCTCTCTCGTATCCGCGCTGCTCCAGGGCAAGCCGGATAGCAGACCTTCTGGGCATTTCCTCGTTCCGAGGAGATAGAAGCCCCCGTCATCGGCTGGGCCAAGCACTGCGTCGTGCGTGTCGAGGGCGACCAATGCTTGCTCGAGGAGCGCGACCGGAAGTCCGGGCGAATCGGTTCCGACGGCCAGGACGCGGGGACTCTCGGTCAATGCTCGTCGGAGGTTCCGCTGGAGGCGGGCGCCAAGATCACCCTCGCCCTGGTGCCAGACGTCGACGCGGTCACGGAGTGCGGGGAGCAACAGCTCGTTGCCGGAAAGCGCAACCACCACGCGGACTGACGCGAGCTTCTCGGCGACCTCGAGCGTGTCCCAGAAGAAGGCGTCAGCCAGCTGAGCCGCGGCGTCTGCGCCGATGGTCGCGGCGAGACGCGTCTTCACAGCACCGGCACGTGGCGCCTTCGCGAAGATGCACAAGGTTGTGTCGCGGGAGTTCATGATCTGCATTCCACCTATCGGCGCCACTTGAAGTAGCGTTCAAAGAGGCGCGTGATCCACGGCTTGAGCCGCGTGCGGGCGTACGCATCCCCGAGGCGCTTCCACACTTCTGCTTGAGTCGGATACGGATGAATGGTCTTGGACAGGGACCCTGCGGAGAGTCCCTCCGTGATCGCTAGGCACACCTCACCCACCATCTCGCCGGCGTGACGCGCAACGACGGTAGCTCCAAGGATGCGCCCGTCCCGTTCGTCGACATGAAGTCGCGCAAAGCCCTTCGTCTCGCCGTCCAGTACCGCGCGATCGACTTCGCCGAGCTGGACCGTGAAGGTCTTAACGGAGAGCCCCCGATCCTGGCCTCGTGCTCGTAGAGCCCGACATGGGCGATCTCGGGATCGGTGTACGTGCTCCACGGAATCACCAGCGAGCTGGCCTTCTTGCGCCCCATGAACAGCGCGTTCTGAAGCACCACGCGAGCCATCGCATCCGCAGCGTGGGTGAACTTGTAGGGGCTACAGATGTCCCCTGCGGCGTAGATGCGTGGGTTGGAGCTCCGAAGGCGGTCGTCGACCTTCACGCCGGATCGGTCGAAGGCCACCCCCGCAGCCTCGAGAGCAAGCCCCTCGACGTTGGGCGCGCGTCCGACGGCCACGAGGATGGCGTCCGCTGTGATCTCCTCGTCGCCGCGGCCGCGGTCAAACGAGAGCCTGCTGCCTTGGGGCTTGCGTCGACCTTGGTGAGCTTGGCGCCCAGGACGAGCGAGATGCCCTCGTCGGTGAGCTGCGCGTGCAACACCGTGGCCGCGTCAGGATCCTCCCGAGGCAGCACGCGTGGGTCGACGCTGAGGATCGTCTCCTCGCTTCCGAAGCGCCGAAATGCCTGGGCCAGCTCACACCCGATCGGACCCGCGCCGATGACGGCCAGCCTTTGCGGCAGGGTGGTCAACGTGAACACCGATTCGTTGGTCAGGAAGCCCACCTCGGCGAGTCCGGGAATCGGTAGCGTCGCGGCACGTGCTCCGGTCGCAATGACTGCCCGTGCAAACCGAAGCTGCGCCCCCGCCACCTCGACCTCCTCAGGCGACACGAACTTGGCGTCTCCCAGGAACACGTCGATCCCGCTCTCCTTGAAGCGCTTCGCCGAGTCGTGATGCGCGATGCCAGCTCGTAGCCGGCGCATCCTCTCCATGACAGCGGCGAAGTCGAGCGCGATGGGCTCGGGAGCACGACCGCCGAACGACGCGACCTCTCGCGCGTCGAACACAGCCCGTGCCGCACGGATCAGCGCCTTGGACGGGACACACCCATAGTTGAGACAATCGCCGCCCAGAAGGTGTCGCTCGATGAGTGCGACGCGAGCGCCGAGGCCGGCCGCGCCCATCGCCGAGACGAGCCCCGCGGTGCCACCACCGATCACGACCAAGTTGTACGGCCCGCTCGGCGTCGGATTCTCCCAGCCCTTTGGATGGACATGCGAGACCAACTCGCGGTTATGGGCGTCGTCCGGCAGCACCTCGATGGTTGGGCGGGGTGAAGAGGTCGCTGTCATGGCCAGGCTCATGTTTGCCCCTCCTGCGGCGACGTTGCAGCTGAGGCGCGCCCGAGTGCGGTTCCGAGCGCCCGCCGAGCGACCCGCGTAATGATGATCGTGACCAGCAGCGTGGCCGCGAGTCCGCCCAAGTAAAGGATGCGCGCCCAGGGGCCGGCGTCCGTTCGCTCGCCACTCGCGAGCTGGCTCGCGCTCGTGACGAGTGAGCCGAGATAGACGTACATCACCGTGCCCGGGAGCATGCCCACCCAAGATCCGAGGACGTAGTCGCGCGGGCGAACGCGGGTTAGGCCGAGCGCGTAGTTCAGCAAGTTAAACGGCAACACCGGCGACAGGCGCAGTAGCGTGACGATCTTGAACCCGCTCTCGCCCACGGCAGCGTCGATCGCCGCGAACCGCCCGTCCCTGGCGACTCTGCGAGAGATCCAATCGCGCGCGACAAATCGCCCGAGGGCAAATGACAAGCTCGAGGCAAGCACGCTGATCGGCGAGACCAGCAACGCTCCCCAGACCGGGCCGTAAGCGAAGCCCGCACCGAGAGTGAGCAGCGAGCCTGGGAGCATCAGCGCCGTCGCCGCCACGTACGTCAGCGCGAAGACGACAACTCCCCGCCGCACCGGCACCGCGTACCCACTCCACCAGCGCGAGCGTCCAGCGTCCCATCGGGAAGAGCACGAGGCCCGTTGCTACTGCGACAAGCAGCCCGCTCGCGATCAGCACGCGAACTGCGCGCCTGGTGCTGGAAGCAGGGCGGCCGCTGGTCATGTCAACCACCGTCCCAAGAGGAACGCGCCGATGCCGAGCGCAGCCGCCGCGGGAACGGTGACGACCCAAGCGAGGACGATGTCCCTCAGTGTTTTCGTATTGAGGGACGAGCGCTGCGCGCCCGCACCGATGATGCCACCCGAGGAAACATGCGTCGTCGACATCGGCAACCCGAGTGTCGCGCCCGTGGTCACGAGCCCCGCGGTAACGAGGTTAGCGAGGAAGCCCTCGCGATGATCCATGGGTGTGACCTTCTCCGCGAGCACGCGCGTGACACGACGTCCCCCGACGAGGCTCCCGACAACCATGCCCGCGGTAACGAGTAGGAAGAGCGGCGGATGTCCCATGGACGCAGCCCCCCCGAGCGCTGAGGCAGCAAGCACCAGCGCGACGATCTTCGGGGCGTCATTCATTCCACGAGCGAAACTTGCGGCACCTGCGGTGAACCAGTGAAGGTGATCGAGCGTCAGCCGCGCGGCCGCGGGACGCTCCACCGCGCAATCGGCCTGAGGAGCAACGACCAACTGCAACCCCGTCGCACGAGCAACTTGCGGGCCTGCAGAGCGCGAGATGCCCGCGAGCGCGGGTCCCGTCGCCGCTACTTCGGCGCAGAGACAGTCCGGCATGTGCGCTACCGCCGAACCCCGAAAGCGTCTGGTCGCCTTCAGGAGCACGGTGACGAGCGCGAACGAGAGCATCGGAGTGAGCAGCAGGGGCAACACCACCTTGCCGCCCAGCGCGTTCCAGCGAACACCATCGACGCCGTAGGCGACGGCCGCCACGCCAACGAGCGACCCGACGATCGCATGGGTCGTGGACACCGGAAGTCCGGTGCGCGTAGCGATGAGCACCCATGCCGACGCGCCGAGGAGGGTTGCGACGCCCGCCCCCAGGGACTGCGTCGTGCCCGGCGCGAGCAGACCGTTGCCGAACGTCGTCACCATTGCGGTCGCAAGGATTGCTCCGAGAAGGCCTCCGATCGCAGTCCAGATCGTGCCCCATAATCTCGCGCGCCGGTACTCGGACACCCCGCTCCCGACGAGGGTTGCGATGCCCTTGGACACGTCGTTTGCCCCATTCACAAACGCAAGCGCGAAGCCAAGGGCAGCCAGTGTTACCTGTGGTAAGCGTCACGCTGCCCCCGCGATGCCCTTGACGTCGCCGCCGAGACGGCGAGCGAGCACGGCGTGCAGCCGGAGCCGCGCCGCCGCGTCGATGGAGTCAGGCCGTGTCAGGAGCGCGGCGTCGAGCGTGTGCTGACAGGCGCAGTCGTTCGCTGTAAGCGAGGCGAACGCCGAAGCGGGATGGCCTTCGCTCGCGCCACGTTCGCCATCAGGACCGAGAGAACGTCGGTGACGCGCACCTCGTCGTCGGGGCGCCAGGAGTCGTAGTCGGTCGGGAGTGCGAGCGTCGCGTAGCAGAGCTCTGCCTCACGAGCGAGCCGAGCCTCGGGCAGTTCATCATGCCGACGACGTCCGCGCCGATGCTCCTCGAAAGCGCCGACTCGGCTCGAGAGAACTGGGGCCCTCGATACAGACGTACGTGCCCTGCGGATGTACGCGCGCGCCGTGCTCTCGTGCCGCACTGGCGATCGATGAAGCGAGGTGGCGACAGACTGGATCCGCAAGGCTCGCGTGCGCCACCACGCCTGCCCAAAGAACGTGGATGGTCGCCCCATGGTGCGGTCAATGAACTGATTCGGAAGCACCACGTCGCCGGGCGCGATCTCCCGCGCAGCGAGCCGACCGCAGAAACAGACACCAGACGCGACTCCAGCCCGCTTCAGCGTGGGATGTTCGCGCGGGCATTCACCTCACCTGGCGAGGCGATGCTCCTCTCCATGCCTCGCCAAGAAGACCACGCGCCGCCCAGCAAGTCGGCCCTCGACGAGCGGTCCAGAGGCATCGCCGAACGGCGTGCTGACAGCTACCCGGCGCGCATCGGAGAGCCCTGGCAGCTCGTAGAACCCGCTACCGCCGATGACACCGAGCGCCGGCTCGGGAGCGAGCCGAACCGCCAACTCCGAGATGCGCTTCAACAGCTCGTCGCGCACTCTCCGGAAATTCAGCGAGTACCTGCTCTTCGGACCCCGCGGCGCCCGCTGGGTCTACAATGGGCCAGTGTTCGTATGTTGACACCCCGGCACGCTCGGGCAGTGTTCGGCGGCATCGCCGCACAACGCAATCGACGAGGTCGAACTCTCCTATCGACGCATCGTCAAGAGCCTTGATCGATGCCCGGCGATGTCGAGCCCGAGCTCGTGCATCACCTGCACGGCGCGGGTGTCCACGCCCTTAGCTTCGTCCTGGCGCTGAAGATGCGCACGCCGGGAGGCATGATCGCTCGTGCAATGCCTTCGGCCATCTGGCTGCGGCACGCTTACCCGTGCAGAGAAACAGCACGCCCCTGGTCACCGGACACCTCCCGTCGCCGCCAAGGCATCTGGGCGATGCGCTCTCTCGAGAATCTGACCGCCACGTCGAAGGCCAGATGATCGCCTTCGTCGCAGCCGTAGTAGCTAACCGTCTGCACGACCCCCGTCAATCAAGAAGTCCGCAGGCATCGATGAAGCTCCCTTCAGTGACGTCGGTACGTACCCGCGAGCCATGGCCCGCAGAAGTGTGGGGGCGCGGCGGGTCATCCCCATGAGCGTCCCACTCAGCGAGCGTTCGATGGCGTAGGCGCGGTATGCACCCCGTCTCATCGGCCAAGATCGAAACGGCGCTGCGTGACGCTGTGCATGCCGCTGGAGGTTCTCGAGCGGCGAGTCAAGACCGCAATGATCGAGGCTCTGCCGCCGAGCTCGCTGAACCGTTGCACCAGCTCATGGACCCGCAAGTTGCAAGAAAGGGCAGCTCGCGAAGCGAAGAACTGACAGCAGGTAGGGCCGACCGGCGAGGCTTGCGACGTCAAAGGTCCTGCCGTCGATCGCGGGCAGCTGAAGTGCAGGAGCAGTGTCGCCCGGCGCGAGCCTGGCAGTGCTTCGTCCGGCTCATCGCAGCGCGCCCCGAGCAGCTCGACCCAGCTCCCGCCGTGCAGCCGAAACAGTGGCTCGCGGTCGCCACCCGTAAGCCTGTTCGAGCTCGGCGAACGACTCGACGTCCCAGATCGGTACGATTTCCGGCGCCGAGGGGATCTCGAGCATTTGGTTGAAGTCGCAGTCGTAGAGCTCGCCGCCCAGCTCACCTCACGAGCGAACGGCACACTTCAACTCGGGCACGGTGCCTACGCTGAAGTGGTTCACGAGAGGCTCATGTAGCCTTCGAGGTTGTTCGCCCGTTCGAGCGCGTGCGAACCGCTTGATGGGCATGTTCGTGATCGTCAGCAGGTCGTGAAACTCGATTCCGAAGTGCCGCGACAGCTCCTCTTTGTACTTGGCCTCGAGCTTCGCCTGGGCAGGCGGAAGCGAGGCGCCGACGGGGTTGTAGACGAGATTCAAGCTTGAGCGGCGAGCCCGGTCGTCCGTAGCCCAAGCGGAGTTGAGCGAAGCAGTCCCTTCGATGCCTTGTCGAACGCACCGCGCCCACGCTGCTTCTCGACGTTCTCTGCGCTGTAGCAAGGAGACTGACGACAATCTCGACCTCGTGGGCCGCGAGGAACTCTGACAACCCCTGGAGGCTCGGCTCGAACAAGACGGTCAAGTTGCAGCGATCGATGACTCGCCTGCCAAGGCGTCTCGTGGCCTCGACCCAGCCTGCGAAAGTTCGGGTTGAGCTCAGGTGCCCCGCCGGTAAGTCTACGACCTCCACCTCAGGGTTTTGACGAGCGGGTTGGTAAACCGATCGGCCACCTCGCGCGACATACTTCGGTTCGCTTGGGACCGGCTTCGACGTGGCAGTGGTGACAAGCCATGTTGCACAGCTTGCCGACGTTGACTTGGAGCGTTCGCACCCGCCCTGAGTGAGGCTCGGCGCTGCTGCTCGGAGTGCTCGATCGAAGGATGGGTGACTGTCGAATAGCGGCAGGAGCCGAGCGGCTGACTGGCTGCGGTGGACAT